>JANXSQ010000054.1 GCA_025356595.1 Janthinobacterium sp.
CGCCTGGCCGGCGTGCTGGCCAAGCCGCTGACCCCGGCCGCGCTGCGCCTGGCCGTCGAAGCCAGCCGCGCCGGCGCCAACGCGCCGCCGACCGCGCCGGCGCGCCTGCGCGGCCGCCTGGCCGGCGTGCGCGTGCTGCTGGTCGAGGACAATGAACTCAACCAGGAGGTGGCGCGCCACATCCTGCTGCGCTGCGGCGCCCAGGTCGCCGTCGCCGCCAACGGCCGGGCCGCCGTCGACCTGCTGGCGCGCGCCGCCGGCCGCTTCGACGTGGTCCTGATGGACTTGCAGATGCCCGTCATGAACGGCTACCAGGCCACCGTCGCCATCCGCGCCCTCGGCCTGGCGGCCCTGCCGGTGGTCGCCATGAGCGCCAACGCCATGGCCGAGGACCGCCGCCGCGCCCTCGAGATCGGCATGGACGGCCACCTGGCGAAACCCATCGACGTCGAACAACTGATCGCCACGCTGACGGCGCTGCTGCCGCGCGGCGCGGCGCCGGACGCCGCGCCGCCGGCCGGCATCGACCTCGACGCTGCCCTGCAGCGCTTCGGCGGCGACGCCGCCGCCCTGCTCGCCCTGCTCAAGCGCTTCGCCCAAACGCAGGGCGACGCGGCGGACAAGGTGCGCGCCCTGCTGGCCGACGGCCAGCCCGAACTGGCCGCGCAACTGCTGCACCGCGTGCGCGGCGTCGCCGCCAACCTCGGCGCGGCCGCCGTCGCCGGCCTGTGCGCACGCGCCGAGACGGCCCTGCGCCAGGGCGACGCGGTGGCGCTGGCCGGCCTGCTGGACGAACTCGAACAGGCCATGGCCCTCGTCATCGACGCCGCGTCGGCCGCCCCTGCGCCGGCCGGCGCGCCGCCGCCGGATCAGGAGCACAAGGGGCACGAGGAGCACGAACGGCGGGAACTGGCGCCGGCGCTGGCCGCGCTGCTGGTCCAGCTAGAACAAAATAATCTGAAGGCGCTGGCGCAATTCCGGGCCCTGCGTCCGACGCTGGAACGGCGCCACGGCGAGCGCGCCGCGGCCCTGGCCGAGGCCATCGAAACACTCAACTTCGGCGCCGCCGCGAGCCTGCTCGCGGCGCTGTTGCACACCAAGGATAGTCAATGAGCTGGACCAAGCTGGCCACCAACGGCCGCATACTCATCGTCGACGACGCGATGGAAAACGTGCAGGTGCTGCACCAGTTGCTGGGCGACGAGCACGACGTCGTCTTCGCCCTGGACGGCGCCAAGGCGCTGCAACTGGCGCAGGCGCAGCGTCCCGACCTGATCCTGCTCGACGCCGTCATGCCCGGCATGGACGGCTACGCGGTCTGCGCCGCGCTGGCGGCGACGCCGGAACTGAGCGGCATCCCCGTCATCTTCGTCACCTCCCTCAACGAGCCGGAGGACGAAACGCGGGCGCTCGAGGCGGGCGCCGTCGACTTCATCAGCAAGCCCTTCAACGCGGCCGTGGTGCGCGCCCGCGTGCGCAGCCAATTGACCATCAAGCGCCAGGCCGACGCCCTGCGCGCGCTGTCGCTGACGGACGCGCTGACCGGCGTGGCGAACCGGCGCAGCTTCGACGCCAACATCGCCAGCGAATGGCGGCGCTGCCAGCGCAGCGGCCAGCCGGTGGCCGTGATCATGGCCGACATCGACCACTTCAAGGAATACAACGACGCATACGGCCACCTGGCCGGCGACCTGTGCCTGCAGCGCATCGGCGCCGCGCTGGGCGCCTGCATCGCCCGTCCGCCCGACCTGCTGGCGCGCTACGGCGGCGAGGAATTCATCATCCTGCTGCCGCACGTCGACCTGGACGGCGCCGCCGTCGTGGCCGCGCGCATGCTCGACGAAGTGCGCGGGCTGCGCATCGAACACGCCGCCTCGCCGGCCGGCGCGCACGTCAGCGTCAGCCTGGGCCTGGCCAGCGTCGTGCCCGGCGCCGGCGCCGATCCGGCCACGCTGATACGCGCCGCCGACGCGCGCCTGTACCGCGCCAAGGCGGGCGGGCGCGACCGCGCCTGCGCCTGCGACGGGGAATTGAGTGCGGATTTGAACGCGGAATAAAACAGGCTAAAACAGGCCGGCACAAACGCCGCCGCCCGTGGCCGGCGCGCCTCGTCTCAGGCGAACCTGGCCCGCAACCAGCCATGTCCGCTGACCATCACGATCCCGGCCAGCACCAGCAGCGCGCCGGCCAGGAAGGCCGGCTCCAGCGGCTCGTTCAGCAGCCAGACGCCGAAGGCCACGCCGAACAGCGGCGTCATGAAGGAGAACACGCCCAGTTGCGAGGCCAGGTAATGGCGCAGCAGCCAGAACCACACGAGGAAGCTGGCGAAGGACACCACCAGCACCTGGAACAGCAGATTCGCCCACAACATTGGCGTCGCCCTGAAGCCGGTCTGGCCGGACAGCGCGGCGGCCGACAGCAGCAGCACGAAGGCGCCCACCAGTTGGTACAGCAGCGTCTTCGTCGCGGCCGTGTTGTTCAGGCTCGAGGTGCGCACCACCACCGTGGTCGCGCCCCAGGCGGCGCCGGCCAGCAGGCCGAGGAAATCGCCCCACAACATATTCCCGACCATGCTCGCGCCGGCCTGGGCGCGGCCGAAGAAGGCCAGCGCGATGCCCGCGAACGCCAGTCCGATACCGGCCCACTGCAGGCGCCGCAAGCGCTCGGCGGGCAGCTTGCGGTGCAGGCCGATGGCGGCGAAGATCGGCGCGGTGTACAGGAAGACGACGATGTGCGCGGCGCTGGTCTGGCGCAAGCCCTCCGCCACCAGCAGGTATTCCAGCGCGAACAGCGCGCCGACCAGCATGCCGGGACGCCAGGTGCCGTCGCGCAGGGCCAGGGGCTCGCCGCGCCAGCGCATCAGCGCGTACACCATCAGCGCCGCCATGCCCGAGCGCACGGCGATCAGCAGCAGCGGCGCGACGTCGCCGGCCGTCGCCTTGAGCGCCACCTGCTGCAGCCCCCAGATCAGCGACAGCGCCAGCATCAGGCCCATGGCCCTGGGGTCGATTGCTTGTCGGGTAGTCATGCGCGGTGTTCCTCTGCGGGCTGGGTCGGGACTTGATTGTGGCATGTTGGATATAATCGATATAGTGAAAATCAGACAGTCGATGCCGCGCCCCGGCCAATGGCGCCGCCGCACCACAGTCCCACCGGAGAAGCCGTCCCATGCCGCCGCCCATCAAGAACCTGCGCCAGCCGCCCTACCGCGACAGCCTGCCCGCCCCGATCCACTTCCGCACCGCCCACAACGACGCGGCCACCAGCTACCCGTGGCACCGCCACGCCTGGGGTGAGTTCGTCTACTCCTTCAGCGGTGTGATGGAGGTCAAGCTGGCCGCGCATCACTACCTGGCGCCGCCCCAGTACGGCGTCTGGCTGCCGCCCGAGGTCGAGCACCTGGGCTGGAACCAGCACGAAGCCGTCCACTGCTCGCTGTACATCGCCAAGGACTTGTGCGCCGCGCTGCCGCAATCGCCCTGCGCCCTCACCGTCAGCCCGCTGCTGCGCGCCATACTCGACGAGCTGCGCGCCCAGCACGAGCCGCTGCCGCGCTCGGACGCCAACGACCGGCTGCTGCGCGTGCTGGTCGACCAACTGGCGCTGGCGCCCCGCGCGCACAGCTACCTGCCCAATTCCGAGGATGGCCTGCTGGCGCCCGTGCTGCGCGCGCTCGAAGCGCATCCCGGCGACAACCGTTCGCTGGCCGAACTGGCGCGCGCCGCCAACACCACCGAGCGCACGCTGGCGCGGCGCTGCCAGAGCGACCTGGGCATGTCCTTCGCCGAATGGCGCCAGCGCCTGCGCGTGGTGGCGGCCCTGCCGCGCCTGCAGGCCGGGCAGAAAGTGGAAAGCATCGCCTTCGACCTGGGCTACGGCAGCGCGTCCGCCTTCATCGCCATGTTCCGCCGCCTGATGGGCGTCACCCCGGTCGAGTTCCGCAAGGGCATAGTCGCGCCGCCGGACGCGATCATCCAGGGCAGAAGCGGAGCGGTGGGGGCGAAAACAGAAGTCGAAATCGGCTGCGTTCACGAATGGCGCTTGTGCTAGTATTTTGTTTTTAATAATGAAATTCCGGCGCCGGACCGGCATGCAGAAAGGGACTCCCGTGCCGAAAATCGATTTCAAAAAAGAGTTGAAAACGCTGTATCAACCGGCGCCGGGCAAGGTCGTCGAACTGGACGTGCCGGCACTGCGCTATCTGATGATCGACGGCGCCGGCGACCCGAACAGCGCGCCGGCCTACGCCGAGGCGGTGGAGGCGCTGTTCTCGCTGGCCTACACGCTGAAGTTCATGCTCTAGAAGGGCCCGCTAGCGATCGACTACGGCGTCATGCCGCTGGAGGGCCTGTGGTGGGCCGAGGATATGACGGCCTTCAACACGACCGACAAATCAAACTGGTTGTGGACCATGATGATCATGCAGCCCGATTTCATCGACGCCGCGCTGGTCGCGGAGGGCCTCGCCGCGCTGCGGAAAAAGAAGCATCCGCCCGCCCTGGACAGGCTGCGCTTCGCCGCCTTCGAGGAAGGCAAGGCCGCGCAGATCCTGCATGTCGGACCGTTTTCGGACGAGGGGCCGAACATCGCGCGGCTGCACCAATTCATCGAAGACAGCGGCCGCCGGCGCAGCGGCAGGCACCACGAAATCTACCTGAGCGACATCCGCCGCGCCGCTCCGTCCAAATGGAAGACCGTCATCCGCCAGCCCATGGCCTAGCTAAAACCGTCCGTCTCAGGGATAGCGCCGCATCAGGAATTCGGCCACGCAGACGGGCTTGCCGCCGCCCTCGCGCTCGACCGTCACGCCCCAGTCGATCTGCGCGCAGTCGGCCAGTTCGTGCACGGCCAGTATCGCCAGGCGCGCGCGCAGGCGGCTGCCGACCGGCACCGGGGCGGGAAAACGCACCTTGTTCAAGCCGTAGTTGATGGCCATGCCGACGTCGACCAGGCGCAGCGCGTTCTGCAGCATCGCCGGCACCAGCGCCAGCGTCAGGAAGCCGTGCGCGACGGTCGTGCCGTAGGGCGATTCAAGCCGGCAGCGCTCGGCGTCGACGTGGATCCACTGGTGGTCGTTGGTGGCGTCGGCGAAGGTGTCGATGCGCTCCTGCGTGATATCGATCCAGTCCGACACGGCCACCTCCTGGCCGACCAGGGCCTTGGTGGCGGCCAGGTCGGCGATGTCACGCATCGCCGACCGCCCGCGGACGGCGGCGGAACATGCCCATGCCCTCCACCGTGGCGACCAGTTCGCCGTGCTGGTTGCTGGCCTGCCACAGCGAGACGACCACGCCGCGGTCCGGCTTGGACGCCGAGGCGCGCACTTCCTTGGTGACGTAGACGACGCTGAGGGTGTCGCCGCCGCGCACCGGGCGGATCCAGCGCACGCAGTCGAGGCCGGGCGAACCCATGCTCGACGAGCCGTTCAGCACGCCGTCGACGACCATGCGCATCATCATGCTGCAGGTGTGCCAGCCGCTGGCGATGACGCCGCCGAAGATCGACCCGGCCGCCGCCTCCTGATCGAGGTGGAAGGGTTGCGGGTCGAATTGCCGGGCGAAGGCGATGATCTCCTCCTCCGTCACCAGGCGCGCGCCCAGGCGCAGCTCCTGGCCGACATAAAAATCCTCGAAATACAGGTGGCGCTGGCTAGTCATGTATTGTCCCGTCTGCGCCTCAGGCGCTGTGTTGGAAACCCGGTTGGGCGATGAAGCGTTCCAGATGATAATCGCTATCGCCGAAACTGAGCTCGATCATGCTCAAACGTTTGAAATGGTGGGCCGCCGGGAGTTCATTCGTCACGCCCATGCCGCCGTGCAGCTGGACGGCTTGCTGGCCGACGAATTTGAGCGCCTGGCCGACGCGCGCCTTGGCCGCCGAGACGGTGCGGCGCCGTTCCTCGGCGTCGCCGGAGGCGACCTTGCCGGCCGCCAGCATGGCCATCGAACGCGCCTGCTCCAGATGAATGAACATGTCGGCCATGCGGTGCTGCAGGGCCTGGAACTTGCCGATCGGCGCGCCGAACTGGCTGCGCGTCTTCAGGTATTCCAGCGTCGCGGCGAAGATGGCGTCCATCGCGCCGACGGCCTCCGCGCACAGCAGGGTGGCGGCGTAGTCGGCCGCCGCGTCGAGGATCTCCCAGCCGGCGCCGGCGCCGCCCAGCAGGGCCGAGGCGGGCAAGGCCACCTTGGCGAAGCCGACGGTGGCGGCGCGCTGGCCGTCGATGGTGCGGTAGTCGCTGACGCTGACGCCGGGCGTGCCGGCCGCCACAACGAACAGGGAAATGCCGGCCGTGTCGCGCCGGCCGCCGCCGCTGCGCGCCGAGACGATCAGGGCGCCGGCCTGGGCGCCGTGGACGACGACGGTTTTCACGCCGTCGAGGAGGAAGCCCGCGCCGTCGGCCGTGGCCGTGGTGGCGATGTCGTGCAGCTCGTGGCGCGCCTGCTTCTCGCCGAGCGCGCAGGCCAGCTTCAGCGTGCCGGCCGCGACTTGTTCCAGCAAGCCTTCGTGGCCGCCCGCCAGGCGCAGGAATTCGGCGCCGACGACGGTGGCCAGGTAGGGCTCGACCACCAGGCCGCGGCCCAGCTCCTGCATCACCACCAGCATGTCGACGGCGCTGCCGCTGAAGCCGCCCTGCTCTTCCGGCACCGGCAGGGCCGTCATGCCCAGTTCGGCCAGGGTGGTCCAGGCCGCGTCGGAGACGCCGGCGCCGGAATGGATGATCTTGTTGCGCGTCTCGAAGGAATAGTCCTTGTCGACCCAGCGCCGCAGGGCGTCGGCGAACTGCTGCTGTTCTTCTTTAAAAGTGAAATCCATGTCGTCTCCTCACAGGCCCAGGATCATCTGGGTGATGATGTTTTTCTGAATCTCGTTCGAGCCGCCGTAGATCGAGGTCTTGCGATAATTGAAGTAGTAGCCGGCCAGCGGCGCGGCGGCGTCGTCGCCGGCCACGCTGTGCGCGGCGCTGCCGTCCAGGTAGGCGGGATCGAAGGGCAAGGCTTGCGGGCCGATCGCCTCGACCATCAGCTCGGTCAGCATCTGCTGGATCTCCGAGCCGCGCACCTTCAGCATCGAGGCCTGCGGACCCGGCCCCTTGTCCTCTTCGGCGATGACGCGCAACACCGTCATTTCCAGGGCCATCAATTCGATTTCCAGCGTCGCCACCTTGGCGGCGAAGAGCGGGTCGGCCAGCAGCGGCAGGCCGCGCTTGCTCTGCCCGGCGGCGAGTTTCTTGAGAAATTGCAGCTCGCGGCGCGAACGGCCGACGGCGGCGATGCCGGTGCGTTCATGGCCGAGCAGGTATTTGGCGTAGGTCCAGCCGCGGTTCTCCTGTCCGACCAGGTTCGCCACCGGCACGGCGACGTTGTCGAAGAAGACTTCGTTCACCTCGTGGTCCTCGTCGAGCATGATGATGGGGCGCACCGTGATGCCGGGCGTCTTCATGTCGATGAGCAGGAAGGAGATGCCCTCCTGCTTGCGCACGCCGCTGTCGGTGCGCACCAGGCAGAAGATCATGTCGGCGTACTGGCCCAGCGTGGTCCAGGTTTTCTGGCCGTTGACGATGTAGTGCTCGCCGCGCCGCTCGGCGGTGGTTTTCAGCGAGGCCAGGTCGGAGCCGGCGCCCGGTTCCGAATAACCCTGGCACCACCAGTCCTCGCAACTCAGGATGCGCGGCAGGTAGTAGGCCTTTTGCGCGGCGCTGCCGAAGGCCATGATGACGGGCGCCACCATGTTGATGCCGAAAGGCAGGATGGGCGGCGTGCCGGCGCGGGCGCATTCGTCCTCCCATATGTGGCGCTGCACCGCGTTCCAGCCAGTGCCGCCGTGTTCGACCGGCCAGCCCGGCGCGGCCCAGCCCTGGCGCGCGGCGATCTGGTGCCAGCGCACGAAGTCTTCCTTCTCCAGGCGCAAATGACTGCGCACCTTGCGCTGCAATTCCACCGGCAGGTTGGCGTCGAGGAAGGCGCGCACCGTGTCGCGGAACGCCAGATCCTCGGCCGTATAATTCAAATCCATGCTGTCTCCTTGTTATCGGCGCTTAAAAAAGCACGACCGTTCTCAAGAATTGTACATCATAAATTCAATAGGATTTAAGCATTTATTCCGGCCGCGGAGCCGGCGCAAAAAAAAACCAAGGACGCGCGGTCCTTGGTTCCCTGGGGTTGAAAGCGAGGGCGGAAAGCCGCTTACTTCGCCGTCACCGTGATGACGACGCCCTTGCTGGCGCTCTGTCCGCGCGAATCGCTGACCTTCAGCACGGCTTCGTAGTTGCCCACCCTGGTGTACACATGGCTGGCGTTGAGCGCCGTGGCGCTCGCCGTGCCGTCGCCGAAGCTCCATTGATAGCCGGTGATGGTGGCGCCGGTCGACGCCGTGCCGGCGCCGCTGAAGCTCACCGCCAGCGCACCCTTGCCGCTGATCACGCTGGCTTTCGGCGCCGCGGCGGGCGGCGCGATGACGACCAGCGCAGCCGTGCCGCTGATGCTGTACTGGCCGATGCTGCCGTACTTGCTGTAGCCGGTCTTCAAGGGATCGCCGTTGCCGGCGCCCTGCACGCTCAGATAATAAGTGCCGGGCAGGGCCAGGGTGACGCTCAGGCTGGCGTTCAGCTCGCCGACCGGATTGGCGCTGGCGATCAGCTTGCCGGAGGCGTCGAACAGTTGCAGCGCGATGTCGAGGTTGGCACCCAGCGCAGCGCCCGCCGCGCTCAGCTTGAGCGGACCGGAACCGGCCACGAAACTGAACATGTCGATATCGGTGGGCGTTTCGATGACGCCGGCCACGCTCAGGTTGGACAGGCCGTTGGCGCTCTTGCCGACCAGGGGGAAGGACGTCGTAATGGTGTTGCCGTAGTCATCGAGGCGCGGCTTCAGGCCCTGGCGCAGCATGACCGCGTAGGCGTCTTCCTTGTTGTTGGCGCCGCTGTACTCGCCCTTCGACCATTGCGTCAGGTTCTTGTAGTAGCCCACGCCCATGATGGGCGCCCAGCCGGTGACGCCGTCGCCCTGCCCGCCATAGTAGGGGTTGGCGGCCGTGCCCTGGTGCTGCAGGCCCAGCGTGTGGCCGGCTTCATGCGAGACGCATTCGCCGATCGGCTTTTCGCTGTTCGACAGATTGTTCGGGAAGCAGAAGGCCGGCGCCGCGCCCGCCGCGAAGGCGGCGAAGGAATTCAGGTAGGCGTAGCCGCCGGCGCTGCTGCTTTGCGGCGTGATCAGCACGGTCGCGCCGGTCTTGCCCTTCGGTGCGGCCGGCGCCTCGGTGGTGATGTCGACGTCGAAGGAGGCGTAGTCCTCGACCACGCGCTGCCAGACTTTCTGGATCAGCAGGCGCTCGGCGTCGCTGAAGGTGCCCGGCGCGCCGTCGAGGGAGAAGGCGGGATTGCTGCCCTGGCCCTTGAAGTTGAGGAACAGCACGCGGGTCGAATCGGGTTTGCTGTGCAGCGTGAAGGTCTGCGCCAGCGGGAACGGCGCCGGGCTCGCCGTCGTCGCCGCGACGGTGGCGGTGGCGCCGGCCGCCGTGGTGCCGTCGCCGACGCCTTCATCGATGTGGACGATGCGGCCCTTGCGGTCCAGGTGCACGCTGTTGTCGCTCAGCAGCAGCTGGCTCAGCGCCGCCGCCGTCATGCCGTACCAGTTCGCCACCGGCGCCAGGTCGGCGCCCAGCAGGTCGATGGCTTGCTGGCCGGACGAGAATTCAGCCAGATTGATGCGCGCGAACGGCGCGTTTTCGGTCGCGCCTTCGGAGCTGGTCGGCACGAAGTCGGCCGGCATTTCCATTTTTTCGTAGTTGGCCAGTTGCGCCTTGCGCTGCGCCTCGGGCGAGGACGCGGCGCCGGCGGCGCCCGTGGTCGGCAAGGCGGCCATGAGCGCCGCGTTGGCGCCAACGGCGCCGAACGGCGATTGCGCCTGCGCTGCGCGGCTTGCCGCAACGGCG
>JANXSQ010000128.1 GCA_025356595.1 Janthinobacterium sp.
TGGATAACGTGGACGTCCTCACCAGCAGCCGCATGCCGACGTTTACCTACACCGCGCCCGTCAACCCGACCGATTACGCCCGCAACAATGTCTCGCCAACCTGGTACACGGCTCCTCCGTCTTTGCCTGGTGATTACCTGAATGCAGCAGAGCAGACAAAGCTCGCATTCCTTGACGCCGCTGTTTCCTCTCGCTCGACTTACGCAGGTGGCCCGGTCGCAAGCGTCACCGGCAGCGTAGGAAGCGTGACAAGCCCTGTTGTGGCCTCCTCCGTGACAGGCTCGGTAGGGAGCGTTACCGGCTCCGTTGGCTCCATTTCCGGCATTACGTTTCCGGGTAACTTTGGGACGTTTGCCGTAGACCCTTCGGGCCGCGTTACCCTTGTGCCTGGACAATCTGTTGTAGCTTCCAATCTCCCAGCAGATTATCAGCAGCGCGGCATTGCGGTCACTCTGCCCGCCACGGCTCCGACAGGCTACGGCGGCACAGGCACAGACACTCCGGGCACAACGCTTTTGGTCGCTCGTATCCCCGGAACCATTCAGCCTCAGAGCGGGGACGCATATGCGCGGCTCGGCAGCCCAGCCGGAGCGACACTCTCGGCAGACATAGCCGCAGTCAAAGCAGATACAGGCGGACTGGTCACGAATGTTGCCGCGCTTCCCGCCGCAGTGTGGGTCTACACCGCCTCGGACGGCCTGACGCATCAGCAGTCGGACGCGCTTCGCACAGCGGTTCTGCTGCGAGCCTTTTCGGTATCCTATAACGTATCGACCCGGACGCAGGTGACGAATTACTTCAAGGCCGATGGCGCGACAGCACTTGCGACCACGACGGTCGTATACGATGCCACAGGGCGAGCTGCCAGCCGCACGACGGCTTTCACTAACTTGCCGTAACTCCCAGAGAGCAAACATATGCCTAGCACAATTACAATTGATGGGGCTACAGACGATGCGGGCGACGGGGCGCTGCTGTCTAACGCGGCAGTTTCTCCCGCTGCCCCGAGCGCAGTCGGCACGGGGTTCTACTGCTCGTTTACCGACGTGTATAATACGATCCTCGGTGCGCCGCTGAACCTGCTCACGCGCTCTCTGCAAAACATGGTCGGTACAGGCTACACGGGCGGCGTTGACATTGTGGCCTTGATTGACAACGAGCTGATTCCGCAGGAAGAAAGCATTATTGACGGCGAACTGGGCCAAACATTCAAGCCGACGCAGGAGACGCGCTTCTTTGACGGCACCGGGACAAACGAGCTGATGCTGCCGTTCTTTCCGATTGTCAGCATTGACCAGTGCCGCCTGTTTGCCGCGATGCCGTCTCTGGAATGGATACGGTTTCAGCGCGTTCGCTACGTTCAGGGGCTAGGCTCTATCGACCCCGATGTGAGCTACCGGGACGCAGACCTGCTCTGCGACCCCTTAATTGGCAGGCTTGTTATTCCGTCGCGCGTTCTGTATGCGGAGAATGTAATGGTGCCGTTTTGGAACTACACGTTCTTTGCAGGGCAGGCAAATGTCGAGGTGACAATGACTTACGGATACGCAACGCCTGCGCTCGTGCCGCGCACCCTGCGCCGCGCCGCCGCTCTGCGCGTAGGAGTTCGCGTCCTGAAAATGATTGGCTTGATTCAGGCCGAAGGGCTTGCCGCCTACAAGTCCGAGAACGTAACTCGCATTTACGGCAGAACTCGCGACTTGCCGTACGCTGACCTGATTACGGACATGGAATCCGAGGCGGCAAAGATACTGCGTAAGTTCAAGCGCGGCTTTGTGTAGAGGGCGATTGAACAGGGATTCCCCGGAATAAGAAAGAGCGGACACGTTTGAGCAAACAGTTATTGATTGGCCTGAGCGGTAAGATGCGGCACGGCAAGAATGAGACGGCAAGCATTCTGCTGCGAGAACTTGCCGCCAGCATGCCGGGGCCGGTGAGTGTGCGCGGCATGGCGGCAGGGCTGAAAGACGAAGTAGCCGTGTTTCTTGCGCCGCTGCTGCTGCCGATGCCGTTTGAGTGCGTTCGTGCGATGCTTGATAGCCCCGAGCAGAAAGAGGACTTTCGCCTGCTGATGCAGTGGTGGGGGAGCTTCCGGCGCAGTTATTACGGCGAGGACTATTGGCTAGAGCGGTTTGGGGACTGGTTAGACCGTCAGCCCGCAGATGCGGTTGTCGTGATAGATGACCTGCGCTATCCAAACGAAGCGGAGTTTGTGAAATCGCGCGGCGGAATGCTGGTGCGCATCGAGCGGCCTGGGTACGGCAAGCCGGACGCGCACCCGTCGGAAACCTCGATGGACGACTACCTGCATTTTAGCGCAACCGTTGTCAACGACTGCTGCCTAGAGCACCTGCAAGAGAAAGTCAAACGCGTCTGTCCTGCGATTCTTGCCGCAACCGACCTGTAAGGAGCCGCCGTGCCAATACCGACTATTATTCTTAACACGCAGGTTCTTCGGGAGCGCAGAACGCAGCTTGGCTACAACGGGCTAGGCGAGCGAAACGAGGCATGGACGAACGCGCAGAGCATTCTCGC
>JANXSQ010000145.1 GCA_025356595.1 Janthinobacterium sp.
GAACAGGCCTTCCATCAGGCAGGCGAACACGATCAGCGATTTGAGCAGCTTCTGGTCGTTTTCCGTGGTGCCGGTCGTGAACGCGGGGTCGGTCAAGGTGTTGATGAAGGGGATCAGGAACTCGTCCTTGTCGCGGATCGACTTCACCTCGTTGTAGGCGTTGAAGATCTCGGCCTCATCCAAGCCCAGCGACTCGACGATGTACTGGTAGGCGTGCGTGTGGATCGCTTCCACGAACGCCTGGCGCAGCAGGTACTGGCGGCACTCGGGCGCCGTGATGTGGCGGTAGGTGCCCAGCACGATGTTGTTGGCGGCGAGCGAATCGGCCGTGACGAAGAAGCCCAGGTTGCGCTTGACGAGGCGGCGCTCGTCGTCGGTCAGGCCGTTCGGGTTCTTCCACAGCTCGATGTCGCGCTGCATGTTCACTTCCTGCGGCATCCAGTGGTTGGCGCAGCCGGCCAGGTATTTGTCCCAGGCCCATTTGTATTTGAACGGCACCAGCTGGTTGACGTCGGTCTTGCCGTTGATGATGCGCTTGTCGTCGGCGTTGACGCGCTTGGCGACCAGCTCCGGCGCCGCTTCGGGTTCGGCGACCGAGACGGCCGGGTTCAGGCCGGCATCGCCCGAAGGCGTTGGCTGCGACTGGAGCGGCGCGGACGCCGGCGAGACTTCTTCATCCCAAGACAACATGATGTATTCCTATCTATGCCGGCCAGGGGCCGGCGGTATTCTGTCAAAAAGTCCGCCCGGCGCGGGCCGGGTCGGGTGAAACCGATTCATTGCGGGCGCGGCCTCGGCCGCGCCCCCGGCCGCCTTACTGGCAGGCTTCGCACTCTTCAAAACCATCGTCGCCGGGACGCAGGTAGCACGCCTCGCCGTCCGCTTCGGCAGCCGCCGCGGCGGCAGCAGCGACCGGCACCGCAGCGGCCGCAGCCTGGGCCGCCTGGGCGCTGGCCGACATGCCGCCGTCCACCGCCACCGCGTTCAGCGCGCCGGTCTTGGAGGTCGATTTCTCCATGTGCGTGGCGGCGATGGTGCGCAGGTAGTAGGTCGTCTTCAGGCCGCGCAACCAGGCCAGCTTGTAGGTCTCGTCGAGCTTCTTGCCCGAGGCGCCGGCCATGTAGATGTTCAGCGACTGCGCCTGGTCGATCCACTTCTGGCGCCGCGACGCCGCTTCCACCAACCAGCTCGGCGACACCTCGAAGGCCGTCGAGTACAACTCGCGCAGGTCTTGCGGAATGCGGTCGATCTTGGCCAGGCTGCCGTCGAAGTATTTCAGGTCGGAGATCATCACTTCATCCCACAGATCGCACGCCTTCAGGTCGCGCACCAGGTAGGCGTTGATCTCGGTGAATTCGCCCGACAGGTTCGACTTCACGTACAGGTTCTGGTAGGTCGGTTCGATGCAGGCCGACACGCCGATGATGTTCGAGATGGTCGCGGTCGGAGCGATCGCCACGCAGTTCGAGTTGCGCATGCCGAATTGCTTGATGCGCGAACGCACCAGCGACCAATCCATGGCCGAGGAGCCGTCCACCTCCAGGTAGCCGCCGCGCTCTTCGGCCAGCAGCTTGACCGAGTCCTGCGGCAGGATGCCGCGGTCCCACAGCGAGCCCTTGTAGCTGCTGTAGTGGCCGCGTTCCTCGGCCAGGTCGGTCGAGGCCAGGTAGGCGTAGTAGCAGACCGCCTCCATCGAGGTGTCGGCGAAGGCGACGCAGGCGTCCGAGGCGAACGGCACGCGCATCATGTGCAGGCAATCCTGGAAACCCATGATGCCCATGCCGACCGGACGGTGCGCCATGTTCGAGGCGCGCGCCTTTTCGACCGCGTAGTAATTGATGTCGATGACGTTGTCGAGCATGCGCATGGCGGTGCGCACGGTCTTCTGCAGCTTGACGTGGTCGAGCTTGCCGTCCTTCATGTGCGCCGGCAGATTCACCGAGCCCAGGTTGCAGACGGCGATTTCCTTGTCGTTCGTGTTCAGCGTGATTTCGGTGCACAGGTTCGAGCTGTGCACGACGCCGACGTGCGACTGCGGGCTGCGGATGTTGCACGGGTCCTTGAAGGTGATCCATGGATGGCCGGTCTCGAACAGCATCGAGAGCATCTTGCGCCACAGGTCGAGGGCGGCGATCTTCTTGAAGACGCGGATTTCGCCGGCCGCCGCTTTCGCTTCGTAGCCGGTGTAGGCCAGTTCGAAGGCCTTGCCGACCTTGTCGTGCAGGTCCAGCGCCTCGCTCGGCGAGAACAGCGTCCAGTCGCCCTTCTCCATGACGCGCTTCATGAACAGATCGGGAATCCAGTTCGCCGTGTTCATGTCGTGCGTGCGGCGGCGGTCGTCGCCGGTGTTCTTGCGCAGGTCGAGGAATTCCTCGATGTCCATGTGCCAGGTTTCCAGGTAGGCGCACACGGCGCCCTTGCGCTTGCCGCCCTGGTTGACCGCCACGGCGGTGTCGTTGACCACCTTCAGGAAGGGCACGACGCCCTGCGATTTGCCGTTGGTGCCCTTGATGTGGGCGCCCAGCGCGCGCACCGGCGTCCAGTCGTTGCCCAGGCCGCCGGCGAACTTGGCCAGCAGCGCGTTTTCCTTGATGGCGTCGTAGATGCCCTCCAGATCGTCCGAGACGGTCGTCAGGTAGCACGACGACAGTTGCGAACGGCGCGTGCCCGAGTTGAACAGGGTCGGCGTCGAGCTCATGAAGTCGAAGGAGGACAGCAGGCTGTAGAACTCGATGGCGCGCGCTTCGCGGTCCTTCTCGTTCAGGGCCAGGCCCATCGCCACGCGCATGTAGAAGGCTTGCGGCATTTCGATGCGCACTTCATCGATGTGCAGGAAGTAGCGGTCGTACAGGGTCTGCAGGCCGATGTAGCCGAACTGCAGGTCGCGGTCGGCGACCAGGGCCTTGGCCAGGCGGGCCAGGTCGTACTCGGCCAGGCGCGGGTCGAGCAGCTCGGCCGTGATGCCCTTGGCGATGTAGGCCGGGAAGTATTCCAGGTAGTGGGCGGCGGCGCCCGCTTGCGGCACTTCCTTGCCGAACACTTCCTTGCGGATCGTGTGCAGCAGGATGCGCGCCGTGACTTGGCTGTAGGCCGGGTCTTTTTCCATCAGCGCGCGGGCGGCCAGGATGGCGGACTTGTGCAGCTCTTCGACGGGCACGCCGTCGTACAGGTTCTTCAGCGTCTCGGACAGGATGGCTTCGGCGTCGACGTGCTTTTCCAGGCCGACGCAGGCGGCGTTGATCAGGTCGCGCACCTGCTGCATGTCGAGGGCGCGGCGCACGCCGTTCTCCGTCACGTGCAGTTGCGGCGCGGCGGCGGCGCTGCCGCCCTGCTGCGCTTCTTTTTGCAAACGGCGCTCTTCCATGTGCTTGGCGCGGTACAGCACATAGGAACGGGCCACGTCGTGCTCGCCCGAACGCATCAAGGACAATTCCACCTGATCCTGCACATCTTCGATATGGAAGGTGCCGCCGCCCGGCTGGCGGCGCACCAGGGCCGCGACGACGCCGTCGGTGAGTTGCTCGACCAGTTCGCGCACGCGCGCCGAGGCGGCGCCCTGGCCGCCGTTAACGGCCAAAAACGCCTTCGTCATGGCGATGGCGATCTTCGATGGCTCAAACGCCACCACCGAACCGTTGCGGCGGATGATGCGGTAATCGCCCAAGGCGGCGGCCGATGCGCCGACGCTGAGGTTGGCCGCTGCCGGCGCGACTGGTGTAGCAGGATGGATGGACATGTCTGAGGTTGATTGCATTGAAGCTCCCGGTAACAGCGGACAGTTTTGCTGCCGCTAGTTATGAATGAGAACGCCCGGCCAGGCTGGGGTTCGTCAGATAATAGTGTTAATAAAGATAAAAAAATACAGCGGCCAACCCCGCCCGAGCAGCCGGCTTTACAGCGATTTAAAAGGGTGGACAGCGTCCGTTCCAGGCTTTTTTTTCAGCTGGTAAGCCGCTCTGAACATCTTGTAGGAAACATCCGAGTTGGCACTACATTTAGTGAAAAGCTTTAAGTTATGCACTAATTGTAGTACCCATCAGGGAGCGGCGCAATAGTTTTCCGGCGCCGCCCGGGCTAATTTTTTGCATTTTCCGCATCGAATTCGGTTGACTTTTCAGGCTGTGGACGGAAAGCGCAACGCCCGGTAAGTGAGCGCTAACGCTGGCTCCGCCGGCAGCGCCTTCTCCCATGTCTTTTTATACAGACCCCAGTCGAAACAGGGGCCCGGATCGGTCTTGCGGCCGGGCGCGACATGCTCGTGGCCGCACACCTCGGCCAGCCGGTAGCGCGCCTGCAGGGCCGCCGTCAGCGCCGCCAGCGCCGCGTATTGGGCCGGCGCGAAGGCGACGCTGTCCGTGCCCTCCATCTCGACGCCGATGGAATAGTCGTTGCAGCGCGGCCTTCCGCGCCAGACCGAAAGGCCGGCGTGCCAGGCCTTCTCGTCGGTGGAAACGTACTGGACGACGCGGCCGTCGCGGCGCACCAAAAAATGCGCCGACACCCTCACGCCGCGCAAGGCGGCGAAAGAGGGATCGACATTATAGTCTAAGCGGCCGGTAAACAAATCCGACACATGCGGCCCGCCGAAGCTGCCGGCCGGCAGGCTGACGTTATGGATCAGCAGCAGATCGACGGCCACGCCGGCCGGCCGGGCGTCGCAATGGGGCGAAGCGTAGCGCGCCGCGCCGGCGCACCAGCCGTCCGCGCCCAGCGCGAAGGCCGGGCTCACGCCTCGGGCTCCTGGATGTTGAGCTTCTGCATCTGGTAGCGCAACTGGCGGAAGCTGATGCCCAGCAGTTGCGCGGCCTGGGTGCGGTTGAACTGGGTCTGCGCCAGCGCCCGCACGATGATGTCGCGCTCGATCTGGTTCAGGTAGTCGGGCAGGCAGTTCGGCAGCGTGTCGGCGGCCGCCACCGCCGGCGCCACTGCCGCCGCCACGGTGGCCGGCGCGGCCGCGCCCTTCAGCGCCAGGTCGGCGACGCCGATCACGCCGTCGTCGGCGTAGGCCAGCGCGCGCTCGATGATGTTTTCCAGCTCGCGCACATTGCCCGGGAAGGCGTGGCCGCGCAGCGCCGCCAGCACCGCCGGGCTGAGCGCCGCCGCGCCGCCCAGGCGCTCCAGGATGGCCGCGCTGAGCACCTCCAGGTCGTCGAGGCGCTCGCGCAGCGGCGGCAGGCACAGCTCGATGACGTTGAGGCGGTAGAACAGGTCCTGGCGGAAGCGCCCGGCCGCCACGCAGTCGGCCAGGTTCTGGTGGGTGGCACTGATGATGCGCACGTCGACGGCCTCCTCGGCGGTGGCGCCGATCTTGCGCACGCGCCGCTCCTGGATGGCGCGCAGCAGCTTGACCTGCATGGCCAGCGGCAGGTCGGCCACCTCGTCGAGCATCAGGGTGCCGCCGTGGGCGGCCTGGAAGAAGCCGTCGCGCTCGTCGACGGCGCCGGTGAAGGCGCCCTTGCGGTAGCCGAAGAACTCGGCCTCCATCAGCGCCTCGGGGATCGCGCCGCAGTTGACGGCGATGAAGGGCCGCTCGGCGCGCGCGCTCTGCGCGTGGATCTCGCGCGCCGCCAGCTCCTTGCCGCTGCCGGACTCGCCGCTGATGGCGATCGGCGCCATCGAGCGGGCCAGGCGGGCGATCTGCGCGCGCAGCGCCTGCACCACGGCCGAATCGCCCTTCAGGCGCGAGGCCGGCGCCGCCGCGCTGGCCTGGGCGCGGCGCGCCGGCGCGCTCAGGCCCAGCGCCGACTGCACCAGCAGGCGCAACTGGTCCAGCGCCACCGGCTTGCAGACGTAGTCGAAGGCGCCCGCCTTCAGCGCGACGACGGCGTTGTCGGCGCTGCCGAAGGCGGTGACGACGGCGATCGGCGTGTTCTTGTAGGCGGCGACGACTTCGCGCACCAGCTCCAGGCCCAGGCCGTCGGGCAGGCGCATGTCGGTCAGCACCAGCGCGTAGTCGGCGCCGGCGCCGGCCAGCAGGGCGCGCGCCTGCCCCAGCGAGGCGGCGCTGTCGACGTCGAGGCCCATCTTGACGAGGGTGATTTCCAGTAGTTCGCGCAAATCGGCTTCGTCGTCGACGACGAGGATACGGGGAGAGCTCATGGGGTCAGCCTTTCTGTTGCCAAGCTCATACGGGTGCCGCGAAGGTGATCACGAAGCGGCCGCTGGCGTGTTCGCCGGCGGCGTCGAAATGGTATTCATAATCGAGCAGCGCGCCGTTATTCAAACACAATTCGCGCGCCAGATACAAGCCCAGGCCGGTGCCCTTGCTCGAGGTGGTGTAAAAAGGCTCGAACAAATGGGCCCGCACCTCGGGCGAGATGCCCGGGCCGTCGTCGCGCACATGCAGCTCCAGGCGCCGCCCCGGCGCGGCGACGACGAACAGTTCGATGCTGGCCGGCGCGCCGCTGGCGTAGCGCAGCGCGTTGTTGAGCAGGTTGAGGAGGATTTCGCGCAGGTGCAGCGGGTCGAAGCGGACCGCCGCCGCCGCGCAGTCGGCCAGCCGGACCAGCTCGCCGGCCAGGGCGTGGGTGGCGTCGAACTCGCCCTTCAGCTCGGCCAGGAAGGGCGCCAGCGCCAGCGCGCCGTCCTGCGCCTGCACCTTGCGCGACAGTTGCAGGATGTCCTCGACCATGCGGTTCACGCGCGCCACGTTGTCGGCGATGATCTTCAGCAGGCGCGTCTGCACCGCGTCGAGCGCGTCCTCGGCCAGCAGGGCCGTGGCGTGGCCGATGGCCGAGAGCGGGTTGCGCACCTCGTGGGCGATGCTGGCCGTGAGGCGTCCCATGGAGGCCAGCTTCAGTTGCTGCGCCTGGTTTTCGATGGCCGTCACGTCCTGCAGGAAGATGACGCTGCGCTCGGCCGCCAGGCCGGCCGTGTCGACGGTGGCGAAGCGCACCTTCAAATGCGTGGGCAGGTCGCGCCGGCCGCTCCAGGCCGCCGTCACGCCCTGCAGCGCGGCGTCGTGGTAGGGCTTGACGGTGACGAAGGCGCTGCTGAGGGCGGGCTCGCGGCGCCAGTCGGCGAAGGCGGCGGCGATGGCCTGCAGGCTGGCCGCGTCGGCCAGGCGCAAGGGGCGCTCCTCGCCGGCCAGGCCCAGCATCTGGCGCGCGGCCGGATTGCCGGTGAGGACCAGGCCCTCGCCGTCGACCACCAGGATGCCGTCGCCCATGTCGGCGATGACCAGGCGGTTGATGGCCTGCTGGATCGCCAGCGCGTTGCCGCGCTGCGCCGCCAGCGTCTCCTGGCCGATCAGGCGCGCCGCCAGGCGGCTCACCAGCAGCACGACGGCGAAGAAGGAGGCGCCGTACAGGCCGGCCTGCAGCACGTTGCGCTCGCTCTCCATCAGCAACACTTGATAGGTGCTCTCGGCCAGCATGAACAGCGTCACCAGCGCGGCGCTGAACAGCGCCAGCAGCAGCGGCGCCAGGATGGCCGAACCGGCCAGCGGGAACAGGTAGAGGATGGCCAGGCCGCTGCGCACCCCGCCGGCGTCCATGTACAGCAGCGAGATGACGGCGACGTCGACCGCCAGTTGGGTCAGCAGTTGCAGCAGGAAGCGGTGGCGCCAGTAGACCGTCAGCAGCGCGAAGCCGGCCGACAGCAGCAGGTAGGCGACGCAAATCTCGCCGTAGGCGAACTGGCCGTTGCCGTGCCAGCCCGTGCCGCCCACCACCAGGTAGGCCAGCAGCACGACGGCGATGACGATGCGCGTCGCGTTCAGCGTCTGCAGCGAGCGCCAGAAGGTCTCGCGCGACTCCACCGTCCGGCCCTGCAGGCGCGCCATCACGGTCTAGGGAAAACTGGCGTGCGCCTGGCTGCAGAAATCGCGCCCCTTGGCCTGCACGGTTTCCGAGGCCGGGTAGTACACGCCGCACTGGGCGCAGCACAGCATGGCCTCGGCGTCGGCCGGCGCGGCGGCGCGCGGTGCTGCGCTGCTGGCGCGCGGCTTACTGGTGCTGGGCGCGGCTGGCGCGGCCTCAGCTTCCATCATGGCGT
>JANXSQ010000159.1 GCA_025356595.1 Janthinobacterium sp.
CGACGCCAGTCAGGCGCTTCGAGGTGGTTTGCCAGGAAATGGAGAGTGTCATCGAGCATCGCCGCGTAGGTTAACAGCTGGCCCGGGCGTTTACAAGCCCAAAATAAAAATGCCGTCCAGTCTTAACTGAACGGCATTACCTGCCCACAGCCGTCTTTATTCTTGCGAGGGCGCACTATTCAACGTCAGGAAGCAGGCCGCCCCGCCCGGCCCCTGATGGCGCGGGCAGGACAACGCCCCGTCCGGGCCGGAAGCGAGGCTTTAGCAGGCCGCGTGGTTGACGGTGATGACGTGGATGGCCAGGCCGCCCAGCGAGGTTTCCTTGTACTTGTCCTGCATGTCGGCGCCGGTCTGGCGCATGGTTTCGATGACCTCGTCGAGGCTGACGAAATGGGTGCCGTCGCCCTTCAGCGCCAGCGACGCCGCCGTGATGGCCTTCACGGCGCCCATGCCGTTGCGCTCGATGCAGGGGATTTGCACCAGTCCGCCGATCGGGTCGCAGGTCATGCCGAGGTGGTGTTCGATGCCGATCTCGGCGGCGTTTTCGATCTGTTCGTTGCTACCGCCCAGCGCGGCGACGAGTCCGGCCGCCGCCATTGCGCAGGCCACGCCGACTTCGCCCTGGCAGCCGATTTCGGCGCCCGAGATCGACGCGTTGCGCTTGCACAGCATGCCGATGGCCGCCGAGGTCAGCATGAATTTGCGCACGCCGGCCACCGGGTCGCTCGGGTGGCAGTCCTCCGCGTAGTAGCGCAGCACGGCCGGGATGATGCCGGCGGCGCCGTTCGTTGGCGCCGTGACGACCCGCCCGCCGGCGGCGTTTTCCTCATTCACCGCCATCGCGTACAGGCTCACCTGGTGGATGGCGTCGTGCGGCAGGTCGTTGGCGCGGTCGTCCGAAGCCTTGGCGTCCTGCGCGCTGCGCCATAGTTTGGCGGCGCGGCGCTTGACGCTCAGGCCGCCCGGCAGCGTGCCGCCCGTTTCCAGGCCGTGGGCGATGCAGTCGCGCATCACGTGCCAGATCCTGTCGATGCCGGCGTTGAGTTCATCGTTGTCCAGTTTCACGCACTCGTTGGCGCGCAGCATGGCCGGGATCGACAGACCGCTGGCCTTGCCGTGCGCCAGCAACTGGTTCATCGTGTCGAAGGGATACGGCACCCTGGAGGCCGGCGCCGCGCCCGCCTCGACGGCCTGCAGCTTGGCGTGGGCCTCGCCGGCGGCGTGGATGAAGCCCCCGCCAACCGAGTAGAACACGCGGTCGATGGCGCTGCCGTCGGCCAGCCTGAGGGTGAAGCGCATGCCGTTCGGGTGTTCCGGCAGCGATTCCTTCTTGTGCCAGATCAGGCCGCCGGCGGCCGTGAAGGGCACCGCGTGGGTGCCCAGCAATTTCAGCTCGCCGGCCGCCTCGACCGCGGCCAGCATCGCGTCGACCTGGTCGGGCGCGACGCCCTGCGGCGTTTCGCCCATCAGGCCGAGGATGACGGCCTTGTCGGTGGCGTGGCCGACGCCGGTCAGCGCCAGCGAACCATACAGCGCCACCTCGACGCCGACGGCCCGCTCCAAGGGAGCGCATTCAATCAGGAAGCGGCGCGCCGCGACCATCGGTCCCACGGTGTGGGAACTCGACGGCCCGATGCCGATTTTAAACAGATCAAATACGCTCATGTCCATTGGATAGTCTCTTATTTATATGTTTTTTTGGTTTGCCTTGAATCAGGCCGCCTTGGCCAGATTCACGTCTATGTTCGCCAGCATGTCGCCGACCAGCTCTTGCAGGCCGACGCGCGCCTTCCAGCCCCAGTCCGCCGTCGCCCGCGCGTCGTCCAGGCTTTGCGGCCAGCTGTCGGCGATGGCCTGGCGGCTGTCCGGCTGATAGCCGATCTTGAAGTCCGGCACCCGCTGGACGATGGCTTGCGCCAACTGCTCCGGATTGAAGGACAGGCCGGCGACATTATATGCCGAACGGATCTTGATTTTCTCGGCCGGAGCGTCCATCAGTTCGATGGTGGCGCGGATGGCGTCGGGCATGTAGATCATCGGCAGCGCGGTCTGCGCGCCCAGGAAGCAGCTATAGCGTTCACCGCGCAGCGCCGCGTGGAAGATGGCGATGGCGTAGTCGGTGGTGCCGCCGCCCGGGGGCGATTTATAGCTGATGATGCCGGGGTAGCGGATGCTGCGCACGTCGACGCCGTATTTGCTGAAGTAGTACTCGCACAGGCGCTCGCCGGCCAGCTTGCTGATGCCGTAGATCGTGCTCGGATCCATCACCGTCATTTGCGGCGTGTTCGGGCCGAAGGCGGCGATGGACGAGGGCCAGAAGATGCGCAGCGGCTTGCCGATTTCGCCCCGCTCGCGCGCCACCTCGAGGATGTTGAGCAGACCGTCCATGTTCAGCGTCCAGGCTTTCAGCGGCGCCTGTTCGCCGGTGGCCGAGAGCAGCGCCGCCAGTTGGTAGACCTGGGTGATGTTTTCCTGCGCGACGAGGGCGGCCAGGCCGGCCCTGTCGAGCACGTCGAGGCGGGTGTAGCGCGCCGCGTTGTAGACGTTGGCGGCGCCGATGTCGCCCGCGATGACGTTTTCCGCGCCGTGCTGGGCGGCCAGGGCGCCCACCAGTTCACTACCGATTTGGCCGTTCGCGCCGATGACTAAGATACGTTCCATTTTTATTCTTCCCGATGCAGTAAATTATTGAGTCTTCAGCAGGCCGAGTTCGCGCCCCGCCTGTTCGAACGCCGCCAGCACCGTCACCAGTTGTTCGCGGCTGTGCGCGGCCGACAGCTGCACGCGCACGCGCGCCTGGCCCATCGGCACCACCGGATAGAAGAAGCCGGTGACCAGCACGCCCAGCTCGTACAGGCGGGCGGCGAATTTCTGCGCCACCGGCGCGTCGAACAGCATCACCGGCACCACCGGATGCGTGCCCGGCTTGATGGTGAAGCCGATGCGCTCGATCTCGGCGCGGAAGAAGGCGGTGTTCTCGTGCAGGCGGTCGCGCAGCTCGGTCGATTTCGACAGGCGCTCGAGCACCGACAGCGAAGCGCCGGCGATGGACGGCGCCAGGGTGTTCGAAAACAGGTAGGGACGCGACTTCTGGCGCAGCGTGTCGATGATTTCCTTGCGCGCGGAGGTGAAACCGCCCATCGCGCCGCCCAGGGCCTTGCCCAGGGTGCCGGTGATGATGTCGATGCGGCCCATCACATTGTGGTGCTCGTGCGTGCCGCGGCCGGTCGCGCCCATGAAGCCGGAGGCGTGGCATTCGTCGATCATGACGAGGGCGTCGTATTTGTCGGCCAGGTCGCAGATCTTGTCCAGCTGGGCGATCGTGCCGTCCATCGAGAACACGCCGTCGGTGACGATGACCTTATGGCGCTTGCCGGCGGCGACGGCCGCTTGCAGTTGCACTTCCAGGTCCGCCATGTCGTTGTGCAGGTAGCGGTAGCGGCCGGCCTTGCACAGGCGGATGCCGTCGATGATGGAGGCGTGGTTCAGGGCGTCGGAGATGATCGCGTCCTGCTCGTCGAAGAGCGGTTCGAACACGCCGCCGTTGGCGTCGAAGGCGGCCGCGTAGAGGATCGTGTCGGCGGTGCCGAGGAAGCTGGAGATGGCTTGCTCGAGCTCCTTGTGCACGGTCTGGGTGCCGCAGATGAAGCGCACCGACGACAGGCCGTAGCCGTATTTCTCCGTCGCCGCGATGGACGCCTGCTGGGTTTGCAGGTCGCCGGACAGGCCGAGGTAATTATTGGCGCACATATTGATCAGCGTGCGGCCGTCGTCGCACGTCACTTCGGCGCCCTGGCGCGTGGCGATCACGCGCTCGGACTTGTACAGTCCCTGGCCGCGCAATTGATCCAGATTCTCTTGCAGGCCGCTGAAAAAAGCGTTCTTGGTTTGCTCGCTCATAATTGTCCTCGTCTCTCATGGTGTTGGTGGCCGCTTGACCGATCGCCGCACTCTGTTGTACCGTAGCCGCGCCTGGATAATTTTTCGAGTTTACACTCATTTCCATTGGCACTACAGAAATCCGTTATCTTGAACTAAAATTCAATATAGTGGATATTACCCAAGCCCATTGAACTTTGCAAGCCTCGCCCCGATGAAAACTACCGTTTCGACCAATTCCCCTCCCGAAGTGGGCGCCACGCTGCAAAGGCTGCGCCTGGCGCGCGGCCTGACGCTGGAGGATTTGTCGCGCATCGCGGGGGTGTCGAAGTCGATGCTGTCGCAGATCGAGCGGGAAAAAGCCAATCCCACCATCGCCATCACCTGGCGCCTGGCGAACGCGCTGGGCGTGGCCATCGGCGAGCTGCTCTCGAGCGCGGAAAAGAGCGTCGAGACCATCCGCGTGCTGGACGCGCACGAGACGCCCACCCTGCCCGGCGACCACGCCGGCTATGTGCTGCGCATCCTCGGTCCGATGGAGCTGGCGGGCAAGTATGAATGGTATGAGCTGACGCTGGCGCCGGGCGGCGAACTGGTGTCGCAGCCGCACGACCCCGGCACCACCGAGCATCTGACCCTGCTGCACGGTTCGATGGAGCTGGAAGTGGGCACGGCCAAGCGCAAGGTAAAGATAGGCGGCACGGCGCGCTATCCGGCCGACCAGCACCACGCCATCCGCAACATCGGCAAGGCCGAGGCGAAAGCGCTGCTGGTGGTAATACACCGCTAGTGCGCCGGGCAAAAAAAGGGCGGTGAAGCCGGCTCAGCGCCCGGCCTCACCGCCCTTTTTTGCTTCCAACAACGGTCAAACGGCGGCGCGCACCAGGCGCGTCACGCCGCCCATGCGCAGACCATCGCTGCGTCCGGCCAGATAGCGTTCGCTCAGTTGCGCCGCGCTGTAGCACTCGACCTGCCTGAATCCCATCTCGCGCAGCATCCCGGCCAGGGCCTGCGGATCGAAATAGCTTTTCCAAGGCTCGCCGCGTTCGGCCGCCTTCGCGCTCATCATCTGCACGGCGGTGCGCTGCGCCGGCTCCAGCAAGGCTGGATCGACGCCGAAATCGAAGACGATGGCGCTGCCCGGCGCGGCGGCGGCGACGACGCAGCGCAAGGTGCGCAGGATGTCCTCCATCTCCAGGTACATGGTCACGCCCAACCAGGCGAAGAAGGCCGGCTGGTCGGGACGGAAGCCGGCGTCCGCCAGCCCCGCGGCCAGCGTGCCGCGATCGAAATCGATTCCCGCGTAGCGCAGCGCGGCCGGTTCGGCGATGCCGGCGGCGCCCAGGCGCGCGCGTTTCCAGTTCTGGGTGGCCGGCAGGTCGACCTCGAAGATGCGGCTGTCGTGGCGCGGCGCGCCGCGATAGGCGTAGGTGTCGAGGCCCGCGCCGAGCAGCACGTACTGGCGCACGCCGTCCTCCTCCGCGGCGGCCCATTCGTCCTCGGCCAGGCGGCTGCGCACCACCAGCGAGGTGCGCAGCGCCGTCGACATCGGGTCGCGGTAGCGGCCGGCGGCGACGCTGGCGCGCAGGGCCTCCGCCTCGGCGGCGCCGAGAATCGTCAGGGCCAGCGGGTCCTCGAACACCAGCGGCGCGTCCAGCAATTGATGCGCGGCGCGCAGCACGGCCACCATGTGGGCGCTCGGCTTCGGTCCCGCCGCCTCTTCCTCCGGCGGGCGGTGCAGGTACATGATGGCCTGCTGGACGAACGCGATCAGGCGGGCGTCAACGCCGATGCCGCTCGACAGATCCGGTTCGACGTGGAAGGCGGCGCGCACCTTGGCGAGCAGGGCGCCGTCCTCGCCGCAGTAGGAGCTGTGGAACAAGGCCTCCCAGCGGCGCGCCAGGACCTGCACCGCCGCCTCGTCCAGGCCCGCCCCGGCATCCATTTGCCGGCGCAGGGCGGCGATCAGCGGCGGCCATTGCGCCGCATTCTCCAGCATGCGCAAGCGCACCCGCGCCGCTTCGTCCGGCGTCATGTGGCGCGCGAACAGGGCCGCGCGCAGGCCGGCGACGGCCTCCTGCACCCAGGCCGCCATGGCCTCGCTGACGCCGCTGATGTGGCGCAGGCGCGCCTCGTTCTTCTGCATGGTTTGAACCTTGAGCGCCCGGCCGATGTCGCCGCCCACGCTCTGGTCGAGCAAGTGCATCCAGCGCCGCGCCAGCGCCTGCGCCGCCGCGCCGCCGGCCGGCGTGGCCTGTTCGAGCGCGGCGCCGACTTCGCCGATGAGCGCCCTCCAGGCGCCGTCCAGGCCGGGGCCGGCGCCGTCCTTGCGCGCGCGCAGGGCCGCCAGTTCGTTTGCTGAAAAGTATTTTTCGTACATGGTCATTTTCTCCAGGATGGTGAGCCAATCGGCGATGGTGGTTTCCCGCCCGTCCTCCAGTTCCCGCCGCATGCGCCGCAGGCGCTTGGCCAGGCGCTGGCCGCGCTGCACCTGGGCGTCGACGGCGGCGATCTGCCGGGTGACGACCTCGAGCGGCGCCAGGCCGTTCTCGTCGAGCAGGGCGCCGATGTCGGCCAGCGAACAATCGAGTTGCTTGAGCGCGAGGATGCGGTGCAGGCGCAGCACGTCGTCCTGGTTGTACAGGCGAAAGCCGCTGGCGGAGCGGGCCGATGGGGAAAGCAGGCCGATGCCGTCGTAATGGTGCAGAGTGCGCACCGTCAATGCGGCCCGCTTCGCCAGTTCTCCAATTTTCAACAACATCGTCGCTTCCTCCATGCAGGACATCGTAAATCCTCACCCTGCGTCAGGATCAAGGAAAAAATGCCATTTGCCATTGTAATGGGCGTAAAAAAAGGCGGGCGATGGTTCCGCCCGCCCCCTTCCCGATTGCCTCGGCTTATTGCGCGGCCACCTTGGCCGGTTCGCTCATGCGCAGGGCGCGGCTGAGGAAGCCCCAGCGGTCCGCCACCTCCTCGATCACTTTCGCGGTCGGCTTGCCGGCGCCATGGCCGGCCTTGCTGTCGATGCGGATCAGCATCGGCGCCGGGCCGCCCTGCGCCGCTTGCGCCGCCGCCGCGAACTTGAAGCTGTGCGCCGGCACGACGCGGTCGTCATGGTCGGCGGTGGTGATCATCGTGGCCGGATAGCAAAGCCCCTTCTTCAGGTTGTGCAGCGGCGAATAGGCCATCAGCGCCTTGAACTCCTCGGCGTTGTCGGACGAGCCGTAGTCCGAGGTCCAGGCCCAGCCGATGGTGAACTTGTGGAAGCGCAGCATGTCGAGCACGCCCACCTGCGGAACGGCCGCGGCGAACAGCTCGGGACGCTGGGTCAGGGCCGCGCCCACCAGCAGGCCGCCGTTGCTGCCGCCGCCGATCGCCAGTTTCGCCGGCGAGCTGACCTTGTTGGCCACCAGCCATTCGGCCGCGCCGATGAAGTCGTCGAAGACGTTTTGCTTTTGCAGCTTGGTGCCGGCCGTGTGCCAGGCTTCGCCGTACTCGCCGCCGCCGCGCAGATTGGCCATCACGTACACGCCGCCCATTTCCACCCAGGCCAGGTTGGCCACCGAGAAGCTCGGCGTCAGCGAGACGTTGAAGCCGCCGTAGCCGTACAGATAGGTCGGATTGTTGCCGTCGAGTTTCATGCCCTTCTTGGCGACGATGAACATCGGCACCTTGGTGCCGTCGCGGCTGGTGAAGAATTGCTGGCGCGTCTCATAGGCGTTCGGGTCGAAATCGACCTTGGGCTGGCGGTAGATGCTGCTCTTGCCGGTCTTCATGTCGTAGCGGTAGACGGTGGCCGGCGTGGTGAAGCTGGTGTAGGAGTAGAAGGTTTCCGTGTCGCCGCGTTTGCCGCCGAAGCCGCCGGCCGAGCCTATGCCCGGCAAGGCCACTTCGCGCACCAGTTTGCCGTGCAGGTCGAAGACCTTCACCTGGCTGCGCGCGTCGCTCAGATAGTCGAGCACCAGTTGCCGGTTGACGATGTTGGCCGACACCAGGGTCTGCGCCGATTCGGCGACGATTTCCTTCCAGTTGGCCGCTTGCGGGCGGCGCGTGTCGATGGCGATCACGCGCGATTTCGGCGCCTTGTTGTCGGTGGTGAACCAGAACACCGGGCCCTCATTGTCGATGAAGCTGTAGGAGGCGTCGAAGCCGTCGAGCAAGGTGGCGACCTTGCCGTCGTGTTGGCGCAGATCCTTGAAGAAGACGCGGTTCTTGTGCGCCGTGCCCTGAGTCGAGGAGATGATCAGGTAGTGGCCGTCGTCGCTCACCTGGCCGGAGAAGCCCCATTCCTTCTGATCGGGACGGTCGTAGACGAGCACGTCGCTGCTTTGCGGCGTGCCGATCTTATGGAAATACAGTTTCTGGAAGTAATTGATGTCGGCCAGCTTGGTCGCTTCCTTGGGCGCGTCGTAGCGGCTGTAGAAGAAACCTGTGCTGTCCTTGGTCCATGAGGCGCCGGAGAATTTGACCCATTTCAGCTCGTCGCTGAGGTCCTTGCCGGTGTCGATGTCGCGCACCTTCCACTCATTCCAGTCGGAACCGGAGGCGGCCGTACCGTAGGCCAGGTATTTGCCGTTCGGGCTCACCGAGGTGCCGGCCAGCGCCACGGTGCCGTCGGCGGCCAGGGTGTTCGGGTCGAGCAGCAGGCGCGGCGTGTCGTCCAGGCTTTTCAGGGTGTACAGCACGGACTGGTTTTGCAGGCCGTCGTTGCGGCTGTAGAAATAGCGTCCGCCTTCCTTGAAGGGCACGCTGAAACGCTCGTAGTTCCACAGCTTGGTCAGGCGCTGCTTGATCGCCTCGCGACCGGGAATCTGGCCCAGGTAGGATTGCGTCAGCTTGTTCTGGGCCACGACCCAGTCCTGTGTTTCGGCGCTGTTGGCGTCTTCCAGCCAGCGGTAGGGATCGGCGACTTGGGTGCCGTGGTAGTTGTCTTGCTGGTCGACTTTTTTGCTGTCCGGATAGTTCACCGGACCGTTGCCGATGCCGAAGGCGGAGGCTGGGCAGCTTTGCGCCAGCGCGTTGCCGCCGAGGCCGGCGATCAGGCTGAGGATGAGGGTGGCGCTACGTAATTGCATGGGTGTTCCGTTTCATCGATGAGCAGGTCGAGATGGCGGCCCGAGGCGGCGCCGCCGTTGCTGGTCAGGAGGCGGTGGGAGGGAATCCGACCACTTCTTTCGCCGATGAAATCATAGCGCGTATCGTGGCTTTTAAAGCACAATTATATAAGAGTTAAACCGTATATTATTCGGCCGGGGCGCCCTCGGGCGAGGCGGTGGCCGGCGCCGGCGGCGCCTGCCATTGCGCCAGCCAGGCCGGCAACTGCTCGGCCGGCATGGGCCGGCTCATGAAATAACCCTGGCCCTGGTCGCAGCCCATCGCCTGCAGCAGGCGCCAGGCGGCCGCGCTTTCGATGCCCTCGGCCACCACGCGCAAGCCCATATTGTGGCCCAGGTCGATGGTCGAGCGTACGATCTTCTTGTCGCCCTCGTCGTGCTCCATGTTCAGCACGAAGGACTTGTCGATCTTCAATTCATCGACCGGCAGGCGCTTCAGGTAGGCCAGCGAGGAGTAGCCGGTGCCGAAGTCGTCGATCGACAGGTCGACGCCCATGGCGTGCAGGCGCTCCAGTGTGTGCTGGGCGCGCACCGGGTCGTCCATTATCGCGCTTTCCGTGATTTCCAGGCAAAAGGAGGACGGCGCCAGGGCGTGGCGCGCCAGGATGTCGGCGAATTTGGCCGGCAAATCCTGGTCCAGCAAGTCGCGCGTCGACAGGTTCACCGACACCTTCAGGTGCACGCCTTGGGCGGTCAGCTGCTGGCACAGCGCGGCCGATTTCTCCAGCACCCAGCGGGTCAGGACGCGGATGAAGCCGGTCTGCTCGGCGAAGGGGATGAAGTCGTCCGGGAAGACATTGCCGCGTTCCGGATGTTGCCAGCGCACCAGGGATTCGATGCCCACCACCCGGCCGCTGTCGAGCGTGATCTTGGGTTGCACGTGGAGGCGGAATTCCTCGCGTTCGATGGCCTGGCGCAGTTCGCTGAGCAGGGACAGGCTCTGTTCGCTGGCCTGGTCGAGGGCCGCGTCGTAGACCACGGCGCCGTCCTTGCGCAGCTTGGCCGCATACATCGCCACCTCGGCCATGCCGAGCAGCGCCTCGGCCGAGGCGGCGTGCAGCGGGAAGGCGGCGATGCCCAGGCCGGCGCCGATGTCGACCATCTGCTCCTCCAGCGCCAGCGGGGTTTCCAGCGCGCGCAGCACGCGCGCCGCCATCTGGCGCGCCTGCTCCAGGTCGGCGCCCGGCAGGAGGATGGCGAATTCGTCGCCGCCCAGGCGCGCCACCTGGGCCGATGCGTGCTGGTCGGTGGCCAGCTCCAGTCGCAGCCTTTCGGCCACCTGGCGCAGCAGCGCGTCGCCGAAGCTGTGGCCCATGACGTCGTTGACGTGCTTGAAGCGGTCCAGATCCATCATCAGCACGAAAACGGCGTGCTCGCGCCGCGCCGCCGCGTCGATTGCGTCGTTGAGCAGCAGGGTGAACTGGGCCCGGTTGGGCAGATTCGTCAGCGGGTCCCAATACGCCAGGCGGCGGATCTCCTGTTCGCGTTTGGCGATCCCGTCGCGCATGCTGTCGAAGGCTTGCGCCAGGGCGCCGATCTGGTCCTTGCGCTGGAAGCCGATCTGGCCCTTGTAGTCGCCCTGCTCGAGGCGTTTGGCGGTGGCCGCCAGTTGGCTCAGCGGCTGGGCGATGCGCTTCGCCGTCAGCACGCTGGCAACGGCGGCGACGACTATGCCGGCAACGCTGAGCGCCAGCAGCAGCCATTTCAGGCGGCTGTATTCGGCGGTGGCCTCGTCGATCGAGCGGGCCAGCACGACGCTGGCCAGTTGCCCGCCGTCGCGGCCGATCGGCAACAGGCGCGCGCGGTACTGGCTGCCGCCGACGTCGAGCTCGAAGGCGCCGGCGGGGGCGCCGCTCATGGCCTGCAACTGCGCGACGACGGGATTGACGTCCGGCGGCGGCAGCGTCGAGGCGGCCGACAACCAGACGCCGCCGGCGTCGCGCGTCAGGATCGACACCTGCAGCGAGGAGATGTCGCGCATATCGTTGACCAGTTGGCGGTCGATCGGGAAGGCCATCACGACATAGCCGATGATGATGGGCGCCTTCACCGGCACGACCACGATCTGGTAGGGATGGCGCTCGACGATGGCGATGCCGCTGGCGCCGTCGAACTGTTCGGCCCGGTCGAGCATGCTCAGGACCAGCTTTTCCAGGCCGGCCGACTGGTCGGAGTTGGTCGAGGCCTTGATCTGCCGCTCGGCGCCGACCAGCATGGTGAGCGAGGCCTTGATGCGCCGCCCGCTGTTGTCCAGCGCCGATTCGATGGTCGCGCGGTCGGCGCTGTCGTCGTTGCCGATCGCCTGCACGAAGGCGGTGTCGCGCGCCAGTACGCTGGCGCCCAGCAGCAGCTTCTGCGCGTTTTGCTCGAGCAGGCGGCGGAACACCTTGGCGCCGGTGTCGAGCTCGGCGCCGATGGCGCTGCGCGCGTTGCTGGCGATGCCCTGCCAGATGGCCACCAGGCCGAGCGCCTGCACCACCAGGATGAGAACCAGGAACAGCGTGACGATACGGCTTTCGAGACTGCGGAAACGCATCGTCGCGCCCTAGAAGTCGGAGCCGGAAGCGGCCGCGTCGGCGCCCGCGCCTGCCGGCTTGAGGGTCAACGTGAAGCTCAGCGGCAAGACCGTCTCGGCGCCCTTCAGCGTCAGCGCCTGCTCGGCGGTGGCGCCGCCGGCGGCCTGGTAATGCCAGACTTTCAACACGTACTTCCCGGCCGGCAGTTCGATGCGGGCCGCGCCGGCGCCATCGGTCTTGGCGAAATACGGCGTGTCGACCACCTTGACGTAGGCCAGCATCTTGTCGTGGATGTTGCAACCCAGCACCACGGTGCCGGCCTTGTCGAACACCTGTGGCGCCGCCGCCACGCCGGAGTACAGCTTCTGGTCGAATTTCTTGGCGGGCGAAAAGGAATAAATATGGTGGCGCACCTTGTCGTTGTTCGGGAAGGCGACGCTGCTGCCGGTCTGCACGACGCTGACCAGGGGGATGAATTTCAAGCCCTTCTGTTCGATCGAGGCGGCGCGCATGGTTTTCGGCGCCGCGGCGCCGTCCGCTTCGGCGTACACGACGACGTCCGACAAGGCCTGGCCGGCGCCATCGCGCACCTGCACGGTGACGGCGGCGGCGCCGCAAGCGCCGCTGGCGACCAGGCACGCGGCCAACAGCGGCGTATACAAATGGCAAACTGGCTTCGGCATCGTGGGTGGTCCTGGCTGACAAGGGGCGGCTGGGCCGTCTGCGCCTATTGTAGCGCCTGAAAATTCTTTCCCAAAAAAAGATTTGCATGCCGAATCAGTTTCCCATGAGGAAAATTTAATTGCATTTCATCAAGCTGTCACAAATCATCCTTACCATGAAGGAGAAGATCATGGCCGAACGCGACAGGCTATGCCGAACGTCCGTGCCACCTAGAAGCCCCCAGTGAACCCTATCCAGAACCTAGCCCCGCTCCCGTCCACACCCGCGCCCATAGTCGGCGCGCCGGCCTCCAAGGTCAGCTATCTGAGGGCCGTGCCCGGCGTGGACGGGGAAGCCGCGGCGGATGATTTGATCCTGCGTGAACATTTGCAAGAGATTCTCGCCGCGCGCAAGCTCAGCGCGCTGTTCCAGCCCATCATCCAGATGCAGAGCGGCGAGATCATCGGCTACGAGGGCTTGATACGCGGGCCGTCCGACAGCCCGCTGCACGCGCCCATGAATCTGTTCAAGGTGGCGCGCGCCAATCGCCTGACGCCGGAAGTCGAGCACCTGTGCCGGCAAGTGGTGCTGGAGCGCTTCGCCGAACTGGATCTGCCGGGCAAGCTGTTTCTCAATGTCAGCCCGGAATGTCTGCTGCTGCACAATGAGCCGCACGGCCAGACCTTGGAATTCATCGAACGCCTGGGCATCAACCCGGAGCGCGTCATCATCGAGTTGACCGAGAACCAGCCCACCTACGACTACGAACTGATGCGCGAAGCGGTGTTGCACTACCGCCAGATGGGCTTCCAGATCGCCATCGACGACCTTGGCGAGGGGTTTTCCAGCCTGCGCCTGTGGTCCGAGCTGCGCCCGGAGTACGTGAAGATCGACATGCACTTCATCCAGGGCATCAACCACGACCCGGTGAAGCTGCAATTCGTCCGTTCCATCCAGGAAATCGCCGAGAAGTCGGACACCCTGGTGATCGCCGAGGGCATCGAGGCGCAGACGGAATTGCTGGTGCTGCGCGACTTGGGCGTCGCCTTCGGCCAGGGCTACCACCTGGGACGGCCGAACGCCGTGCCGGCCAGGGCCCTGCCGGCCGAGGTGATGAAGGCGCTGGGCAGCAACGGCGTCGCCGTCTATCCGCGCCGCAGCGGCCTGGAGAAAAACGCCGTCACCATCTTCAAGCTCTTGCACCGGGTGCAGGCGGTGCCGCCGACGATGAACAACAACGAGGTCTACGAGATTTTCCTCAAGGAGCCCAAGCTCTTGATCATCCCCGTCGTCGACAACGACGTGCCGCTGGGGCTGATCAGCCGCTTCGAGATGATCGACCATTTCGCCCGCCCCTATCAGCGCGAACTGTATGGCAAAAAGTCCTGCAAGCTGTTCATGGACGCCACGTCCCTTATCGCCGACAAGGAAACCAGCCTGCAGGACTTGAGCTTCATCATGGTGCAGGCCGACGCCCACCACCTGTTCAACGGCTTCATCATCACCGACCAGGGCCGCTACCTGGGCATGGGCACCGGCCACGACCTGATGCGCGAAATCACCCAGATGCAGATCAACGCCGCGCGCTACGCCAATCCGCTTACCCTATTGCCGGGCAATGTGCCGATCAACGAGCATATCGACCGCCTGCTGCACAGCGGCACGCGCTTCTGGGTCTGCTATTGCGACCTGGATAATTTCAAACCCTTCAACGATGTCTACGGCTACCGCAAGGGCGACGACGTGATCCAGTTGACCGGCGAAATCCTCAGCCGCCACTGCGACGCCAACCGCGACTTCATCGGCCACATCGGCGGCGACGACTTCATGATCCTGTTCCAGAGCGAAGACTGGGAAACGCGCTGCAATGCCATCCTGGAACAGTTCGCCGCCGGTATCCTGGATTTCTACAGCATCGACGACCGCGAACGGGGCGGCTATATCAGCGAAGACCGCCAGGGCAAGAAAGTGTTTTATTCCCTGATCAGTCTGTCCCTGGGGGCGATCAAGGTCGAGGCGCGCCAATACTATACGCACCACCAGATCGCCACGGCGGCGGCCGAAGCGAAGAAGCAGGCCAAGAAAATCCACGGCAACAGTCTGTTCCTGGACCGTCGCCAGGAGGCGCAAGGCCATCCCCGCAAACCGGCCTGAGGCCAAGCCCCGGCCCCACGACAGCGAGGCGGCGCAGCCGGATTCGCGGCGCACGGCCCCGCACCCGGCGCTGCGCCTTTGGTGCCCTTACCCGGCCACTGGCAGCCTAACCGGCGCGATGGAGTTGCCGCCAGTGGCGCGTCATATCCTGCGCCGTCAGCAGTTCGTCCGGCGTCATCTTGCCGGCCATGGCGGTCTTGTTGCTGGCGGCCGTCTCGTCGCCCGCTTCGGCCGCCAGCGCGATCCACATATACGAACACACCGCGTCCTTCGGCACGCCGCGCCCGCTGTTGTACATGCCGCCCAGATTGTATTGCGCCAAGGCGTGGCCCTGTTCGGCGGAGCGGCGATACCAGAGCACGGCCAGCACATCATCCTGCGACACGCCCTGGCCATTGGCGTACATCACGCCCAGATTATTCTGCGCGCTGGCGTCGCCCTGCTCCGCCGCCGTGCGATACCAGTGCACGGCGCGTTCCGCATCGCGCTCCACGCCATGTCCGTTGGCGTAAATGACACCCAGATTGAACTGGGCGTTCGGCGCGCCCTGCTCGGCCGCGCGCCGATACCATAGCAGGGCCTGCGCCAGGTCGCGCGCGACGCCGCGCCCGCCGGCGTACATGCCGCCCAGATTGTATTGCGCCAGCATGTGGCCCTGCATGGCGGCGCGGCAATACCAGGCAAACGCCTTCTCCTCATCCTTGGCCACCCCCTGGCCCCGGGCCAGCATGACGCCGAGGTTGAACTGGGCGTCGGCGTCGCCCTGCTCGGCGGCGCGCGACAGCCAGGCGTAGGCGCGCAACTGATCCGCCGTCACGCCCCGTCCCTCCGCATAGGCGATGCCCACCTGGCGCTGCGCCACGGCCACGCCCTGCGCGGCCGCCTGGCGAAACCAGGACAAGGCCTGCTCATCGCTCTGCAGCACGCCCTGGCCCTTCTGATAGACCAGGCCCAGCTTGAGCTGCGCCCCGGCGTCGCCTTGCAGCGCGGCCTTGCGGAACCAGGCCACCGCCAGGGCGGGATTTTTCTTCGTCCCCAGCCCTTGCGCGTAAGCCTCGCCGAGCAAGGCCTGGGCGCCCGCCACGCCCTGCTCCGAGGCGCGGCAAAACCAGGCCAGCGCCATGACGTCGCTTTGCGGCACGCCACGGCCCTTCTTGTACATTTGGCCCATGTTTTGCTGCGCCGAGGCGTCGCCCTGCGCGGCCGAGCGGCGGAACCAGAACAAGGCTTCCTTGTCGCTCTGGGCCACGCCGCGTCCCGTGAAATACATGGCGCCGAGATGGTTCTGCGCGAAGGCGATGCCCTGCAGCGCCGCCAGCCGCAGCCAGACGAACGCCCGCTCGTCGTCGCGCGGTATGCCGTCGCCCTTCTTGTACATCAGGCCCAGATTGAATTGCGCGTAGGCGTTGCCCTGTTCGGCCGCCGTCCGAAACCAGATATAGGACTGGTAGTTCTCCGTGGAAGTCTGTCGATTACTCATGCTCGTCCCCAGCGTTCACATCAGGTTCGAACCGGACCAAAGCCGGGCCTTCGCGGGCAAACGCCGGCGAATAAAGATATACAAATATATGTTGTTTAAATTATAAAACTACTTCACAGAAAGCATTTGATGCGACTCAAGGAAAATGTCAAAATGCTATTACTTGTTGGGCCCGTCTAAACGCGCGCGCCGTGCCGGGGCAATAAAAAACCCGCGTCGCTCGCGCGCCGCGGGTTGCATGTGGTGAGGGCTGCGGCGTTCAGGCGCGGACGCCCTCCACCGGTTTCGGGCCGCAGGCGTAGACCAGCACCGCCAGCGCCGTCAGGCACCAGACGATCAAGGCACCCGAGGGCAGATCAAGCAGGGTCGACAGCACCAGGCCGCCCAGATAGCCGCCCGCTCCTATGCCATACGCCAGCAGCAGGCGCCGGGCGCTGCGGTAATGGCGCACCGCCAGGCTCGGCACGATCAGGCTGGTGAAGACCAGATACACGCCCACCAGTTGCACCGAGGCGGTGACGGCCAGCGCGAAGATCAGATAAAAGCCGAGCCGACTCAGGCGCTCGTTGAAGAAGTACAGCACCGCGCTGATGAACGCCGTGCCCAGCGCCGGCAACAGCAACTGCTCCCAGCGCACCCACAGGATCTGGCCGGCCAGCAAGTCCTGCAAATGCTCGCCGCCGTGCGGATTGTGCGCCACCAAGAGCAGGCCGCCGGTGGCCGCCAGGATGAACATGACGCCGATCTGCGCCTCCTGCACCTCCGGCCAGCGCTTTTCCGTCCAGGTCAGCAGTAAAGCGCCCAGCAAGGCGGCCGCGCCGGCCGCCAGCTGCACGGCCCAGCCCTGCGGGTCGAGGTCGCCGGAGCCGGCGATGATGACGCCCAGCGCGGCGATCTGGGCGATCGCCAGGTCGATGAAGACGATGCCGCGCTTGAGCACTTGCGCGCCGAGCGGGATATGCGTCACCAGCACCAGCAGGCCGGCCAGGAAGGGCAGCCAGATGATGCTCAGATCAAGCGAGGAGGCCGTCATTTCGCCGCGTCCAGCAAGCGCTGCACGGTGCTGTCGAAGAGCGCGAACAAATCCTTGCTCTTGTCATCGGCGCCGACCGTGAACGGCACGACGACGGCCGGGACGTGGGCATGCTCGGACAACCATTGCGAAGCGCGCCCGTCCTGGTAGGCGGCGCGCAAGACCATCTTGGCCGGCTGGCGCTGCAACTGCGCCAGCAAGCCCGACAAATGGGCCGCGCTCGGCTCGACGCCCGGCTTCGGCTCCAGCGTGCCGACCTGGCGCAGACCCAGCCAGGCCATCAGATACTCCATATTCTTATGGTGCTCGACCACGGCCACGCCCTTCAGCGGCGCCGCCTGCTTCTCCCACTTCAGCATCGCCGCGTTCCAGCGCGCCGTGAAATCCTTCAGGCGGGCCTGGTACTCGGCGGCGTTGGCCGGATCGATCTCGGCCAGGCGCTTGGCCAGCGCCGGCGCGACCAGGGCGATGTTGTGCGGATTCTGCTGGATGTGCGGATTGCCGGCGGCGTGCACATCGCCCTCGCTGCGGTCGACCTTGCCCGGCACGTCGAGGCGCGGCACGAAGGCGCCCGCCTCGAAATTGCCCGGCTGGCCGGGCGCGATCCTGGCGTTGCTCGATTGCTGCAGCAAGACCGGCAACCAACCCACCTCCAGCTCCAGTCCGGTGCACACGAGCAAGTCGGCGTTGCGCGTGCGCGCGATCAGGCTGGGCCGCGCCTCGATGCGGTGCGGGTCTTGCAGCGCGTTGGTGGCGCTCGAGACCTTGATCTTGTCGCCGCCCAATTCCTTGCTCAGCGCTTCCCATTCCGGCTCGCAGGCGAGCACATTGACGGCCGCGTGGGCCGAAGCCATGGCGCCGGCCCACGCGAAAGCGGCGGCCAGCAGTGTTGTAGTCAGTTTCGATGTCATGCCGTGCTCCTAGAACGAGTGGGCCGCGTGGGTGCCCAGGCTCATGATGTATTGAAGGAAAATTTGATTGTCGACCACGCCTGGGCGCGACTTGTCGCGCGCCAGTTGCAGGCGCAGACGGGAGAATTCCGAGGGGCTGTAGTCGAACATCAGGCTGGTGCGCGAGGGCGCGTAGGCCTCCAGGATGGGCACGCCCGGCAGCGTCAGCGCGCCGTTCAGGTCGCGGCTGCCCGAGGACAGGCGGTCATAGCGCAGGCCGGTGCGCCAGTTCGGCATGAACTGGTAGACGCCCTGCAGATACCAGCCGGACTGGGCACTGCGATACTGCGCGCCCGCGTCGGCCAGCGCCAGGCTGCCGCTTTCCCGGTTGCGGAAATACTCGCCCTGCACCTTGAGGTTGGTGCCGGTCGGGTTGCCGTTCGGCGCCCACTTGTAAATCGCGTCGGCGATCCACATGGCCGACTTGCCGCTGAATTTGGGGCCATCCTCGGCGCCGCGCTCATCCGCGCCCGTGCGCAGATAGGACAGGCCGGCGCGGTAGCTCGAGGACGCGCCGATATCGTCGCCGACATGGGCGAACAGCGCGGTAGCGCCGGCGCCGTTCTTGTTGCGGTCATTGCCGGGGAAGCCGTTGCCGCGCGACACTTCCATGCCCAGTTCGACGAATTGATCCAACGGCGCCAGCCATTTCGCCTGCACGCCGTCGGCCTTGTACTGGCCGCCGAAAAAGGCTTGATAGGCCAGCGGCGCGTCGACGAAGTCCCAGGTGTGGGCGTGCTGGCCGTTCAGGTAGCCGACCGAGGACAGGAAGCGGCCGGCCTTCAGGTTCATGCCGTTCGACATGGCGCGCGTCTGCACGAAGGCCTCTTCGACGCTGACGGTGTTATCACCGCCCAGGGAGAACGTCAGTTGGCCGGCGAACTGTGGATCGATGTTGGCCGCCAAGGTCAACTCGGACTCGCCGAGATTGAAGCCGCGGTTGCCGGGGCCGGCTTCGCCGCCGGAGGGCAGGAATCCCTGCAGGCGATAGTCTTTCGGCGCCTGCGACAGATTCGACAGGGTGCCGCCCAATATCATCGAAATGTTCGGATTGAAGATATTGCTGGCGGTGGCGGCCGCCGCCGCCGGCGGCGCGGCGCCGGTCGCGGGAGCCACGGGCGCCGCCTCCGCGAGCGCAGCAACGGCCGGGGCGGCCGGCGCGGAGGCGGCCTGGGCCTGCTGCAAGCGCTCCTCCAATGCCTGCAGGCGGGCCTCGTAACTGTCCTTCATGGCGCGAATCTGCGCGCGGATTTCCTGCAACTCTTTATCGCTGGCGCCCGCGGCGCTCACGGGCGTGACGAAGGCGGCGGCCAGGGCGGCCGCGACAACGGTGTGTTTTAACATGACTAGTCCTGTCGAAAATAGATATGGCAGGCCCGCGCAGGCGAAGGCCCGCGCGCGGCGCTGGAATAGGGCTATGAGTCAGACAGGTGCGGGCGGGGCGCGCGGCTGGAAGACGCAGACCGTGCGCAGGCAGGTCGGCGGCGTAAGGGCGGCGATGCGGGTCGGCGCGCTGGAGTGGAGGGACGGAACCGCGTAGAGGGGCGCAGCGAGGATGGTGCCGATCTGGGCGAAAGCCAGACACTGGGCGCAGCTCTGATCGACGGCCAGCGACTTCGCCGCGTGGCGGCCGTCTTGGCCCGCGTCCTGAAGCGCGGACCGCGCCGCCGGAGCGGCATCCGCCCAATGCGACATGCCATGCGAAATCCCCATCTGCTGGGACAAGACCAGCAAAAGCGACAGCAAGGCATAGGCAATGGAACGGTGTAATCTCACGACAAACGGGACCGGTAGGGTTGCATCGATGGCAGCATTGTAATGCGCATAGCGCCGTCGCGGCGCATATTTGTACGCCGCCCTTGGCGCCCCGCCGTATGGCCCCGCCGTATGCCTCCGCCCGGCGGCGCGGAACCAGGTATTGAACTAAGTACTCGTGCAGAATATTTTGTGAGATGGATGCGGCTCAGGCCGGAAGCGATGCAAGGCGGCCGTCCCGACGCAATGCGAGCATTACGAGGGGCGGCCAACTCCGCAGCGCGCCGGCCTGAGCCGCAGACACTCACTAAATATTTTGCGCGGGTACTTAGATGCGCGCGGCCAGCGATTGTTTCTGCAGGAATTGCGGCACCTTGGCCGCCGCCAGCCGGTTCAGCGACACCAGCAGTTCCGGGTCGACGTCGGCGAAGCCATATGTGCGGCCGAGGTGGCGGCCGATGTGGATCAGCACCTGGGCCGCCACTTCCGCATCCGATTCGGCCCTGTGGGCGGCGCTCTTGAAGTGGATGCCGAGCTGGCTGGAGAGCAAGCCCAGCTTGTAGCTCGACAGGCCGGGGAAGACGCGCCGCGACAGTTTCAGGGAGCAGACCAAGCCTTGATGCGCCGGCGTCAGTCCCAGGCGGGCGCTTTCGGCGCGCAGGAACTTCTCGTCGAAGCTGGCGTTGTGGGCCGACAGCGCGTCGCTGCCGATGAAGTCCAGCAGGCGCGGCAGCACCTGCGCCACCGGCGGCGCGGAATCGACCATCGCCTGCGTGATGCCGGTCAGGCCAGTGATGAAGGAGGGAATGCGTGCGTTGCAGTTGATCAGCGACACATAGCGGTCGACCACTTGCCCACCGACGATGCGCAGGGCCGCCACTTCGGTGATGCGGTCGCCCATGTCGGGCGACAAACCGGTCGTTTCAAAGTCGATCATGACGATCGGTTTTTCAAACACATTCATCTGGCGTTCTTTCGCGGTGAGGACGGGACTGCGGAACTGCTTTAGCCGAATTTGCGCACGGCGTCGAGCGCCAGGCCGGCGCCTATGCTGCCGAACAAGTCGCCCTCGACGCGGCGCGCCGACGGCACCAGCGCGGCGATCTGCTCGCGCAACAGGCGCACGCCGCTGGAACCGCCGGTGAAGAAGACGGTGTCGACGGCGTCCGGCGCGACGCCGGCGTCGCGCAGCAGGTTCAGCACGGTCTGCTCGACCGAGCCGCACAGGTGGCCGATGGCCTCGTTGAACTGGCTGCGCTGCAGGATCAGGCTGTGCGCCGGCGACAGCCGGTCCAGCTCGAGTTGCACCTCGGCGGCGTCGGACAGGGCGATCTTGCCCTCCTCCACCTTCATCGCCAGCCAGTGGCCGGCGCGCGTGTCGATCAGCTTTTGCAGGCGGCCCATCTTATCCTGTTCGCGCGCGTCGCGGCACACGTCGGCCAGTTGCACCCAGATTTTCTTGGTGTAGGCCAGGTTGATGGTGTGCCAGGTGGCCAGGTTGAAGTAATAGCTGGACGGCACCTCACTGTTGTTGTGCAGGCGCGAACCATAGCCGAGCAGGGGCATCACCGACGACAGGCTGAGGTATTTATCGAAGTCGGTGCCGCCGATGTGCACGCCGCCGGTGGCGAGGATGTCGTCGCGCCGTTCGGCTTTCCTGACCCGCTCGGGCGACAGGCGCACCAGCGAAAAGTCCGAGGTGCCGCCGCCGATGTCGGCGATCAGCACCAATTCCTCGCGTTCGATCTGCGACTCGTAGTCGAAGGCGGCGGCGATGGGCTCGAACTGGAAGGCGACGTCCTTGAAACCGACCGAGCGGGCCACCTCGGCCAGGGTGTCCTCGGCCAGTTTGTCGGCGCTGGCGCTGTCATCGATGAAGAACACCGGGCGGCCGAAGACGGCGCTGCTGAACTCGCGGCCGGCGGACAGCTCGGCGCGGCGCTTCACCTCGCCGATGAATTGCGACAGGAGCAGACGGAAAGGCAACGCGCGGCCGCCCACCTCGGTCTGGCCGTCGATCAGGCTGGTGCCCAGCAAACTCTTGAGCGAGCGCATCAAGCGCCCCTCGTAACCGGCCAGATAAGAGGCCAGCGCGGCACGTCCGAAGCTGACTTCTTCGTCCTCGGCATTGAAGAATACGACGGACGGCAGTGTCGTCTTGCCATCCTCGAGACCCAGCATCGTCGCCTGTCCCGGTCGTACCCAGCCTACTGTGGAATTGGAGGTGCCAAAATCGACGCCGCAAGCATTGGCCATGTCGACCCTTCACGTAATAAAGGGGCGTGATATTACCAGAAATAATTGCGAAAACGAAGTCTTAGATGCGCCGGGACGGGCGGCGGCCGGGCGGACACGGAAAGGCGCGCGCCGGGACGGCATTTTATTGCAAGAAACAACAGTGTGCGCGCCGCACAGAGGCGGCATTTCTTGCCATAAAGTAAGTTTTTGCGGTATGCTGGCTTACGATGGCTCCCCCGGCGCGGCCACACCCCGCGCTACACCGGCCCGCCATACGACAGTCAAGTTGCCGGATCAACATAATGAAAATACTGATACCCGCATCCGCGCCGCGCCGCGCGAAAACGGCCGGCGCGGCCGAAGGCGGCGGCCGCCGCGTCACCTCCTACGACGTCGCGGCGCTGGCCGGGGTTTCGCAATCGGCCGTCTCGCGCTGCTTCAAGCCGGGCGCCAGCGTCTCCAAAGCCACCTACGCGCGCGTCATGCAGGCGGCGCAGAGCCTCGACTACATCCCCAACGCGGCGGCGCGCAGCCTGATCACGCGGCGCTCCAACCTGGTGGCCGTGATCATCTCCAGACTCGCCAATCCGCACGCGCCGGCCGCGCTGGCCGAACTGAGCCGGCAACTGGCCAGCCGCGGCAAGCGCGCCCTGCTCTTCACACCCGAGCGCGAAAGCGAACTCGACGCCACCCTGTCCGACATCTGGCAATATCAGGTGGACGGCGTCATCGCCGCCGCCAACCTGTCCGAACGGCATGTGGCGCAATGCGCGCGCCGCAGCGTGCCCCTGGTCATCTTCAACCGCTGCGCCGCGGACGTCAGCGCCGTCGTCTGCGACCACGCCGAGGCGACGCGCCTGCTGGTGTCGCGCCTGGCCGAGGCCGGCCACCACCAATTCGCCCTCATCGACGAGGGCGAGGCCAGCGCCACCGCGCGCGAACGCCAGCGCGGCGCGCGCGCCCGGCTGGCCGAGCTGGACTTGCCGGCACCCGTCGTCGTCGCTGTCGAGGGCGGCGACGACTACGCCGGCGGCGCGCGCGGCATCCGCGCCATCATCGCGCAACTGGGACGGGTGCCCGACGCCGTCATTTGCGGCAACGACATCATCGCCATCGGCTGCCTGGACACGGCGCGGCACGAACTGGGCATCAATATTCCGGGGAAAATGTCGGTGGCCGGCTGCGACGCGGTCGACGCCTCGGGCTGGCTCAGCTACAACCTGACCACGCTGCGCCAGCCGATCCAGAAGATGGCGCAGGCGGCGGCCGAGCTGCTGGCGGCGCTGATCGAGAGCCGCGATCCGGCGCCGGAGAAGCGCGTTTTCTGCCCGCAACTGGTGGAGGGCACGACGGCGCGCCTGCAAACGGCGGACAAGCTGGATCTGGCGCTGCGCCTGGAATTGAACAAGCACGGCCTGATGACCATGTAGGGCCGGCGGAAGCCCGGCGCGCGGGGAACCGGCATGATCCCCGCGCGCCGGACTCGACGCAAGCGGGCCGGACGACGCCGCGCGACGCCGGCCGTCGGGCGCCGAAGGAAACGGCGCCCCTCCGACCTTAGCCGAACAGCTTGCCCTTCAGCAGCTCCATGCCCTGTTGCAGCAAGTCACCGCTAGGTACTTCGCCCTGCGGCGTCAGCTTGTCGATGATTTGCGGCAGCAACTGCGCCAGCCCCGTCGAGGCGTGCTCCGGCTCGATGCCGGCGTGCTGGGCGATCGAAGCCAAGGCGTCGTCGCCCAAGGCTTCCTTGATCTGGTTGCCCGAAACCGTCTGGTTTTCGCCGTGTCCGATCCACGAGGCCACTTGGTCGCCCAAGCCGCTGGCCTGCAGCTTTTGCAGCAAACCCTGCAAGCCGCCGGCCTGATCGATCAAGCCCATCACGCCGCCCAGCAACGCCGATTGCGGCGCCGAATCCTGTTGTTGCGCGCCCAGAGCACCCATCGCCCGCCCTGCCAATTCGTCTAGCAATCCCATCGCAACCTCCTGAAGATACTTGTCTGATATGCCACATGCGAGCGTGGCGGCCGGCGGGAAACGTCACGCTTCCCGCGTCGAATCCATTGTACCGCAGACAACATCGCCGAGAGCGTTCAGACATCAGCGTTCCGCCACGCCGGCTTTCTTCAGCATGATTTCAAGTGGACAAAAACGCGTGAAGCTGCTTTGCAGCAGATTGGCGCCGACAAACGCCGTGAACCACAGCGCGTAGCGGCTGACAAAGAGCGGACTCTCGGGCACGCCCAACGCCAGCGACAGCAGGATAAACAGCCCGGCGAACAGCCGCACCATCTGATTCGTATTCATATGCACTCCTCTCATTCAGACTATGAAAACTTCTTGTGGTTCGCCGCGTAGTACAGCACGGGAATCACCACCAGCGTCAGCAGCGTCGCGACGAAGATGCCGAAAATCAGCGAGATCGCCAGGCCGTTGAAGATCGGATCGTCGAGGATGAAGAGCGCGCCGATGATCGCCGCCAGCCCGGTCAGCACGATGGGCTTGGCGCGCGCGGCGGCCGAGCCGACCACGGCGTCGACGAAGGGCATGCCGCGCCCCACCTGCAAGTTGATGAAATCGACCAGCAGGATGGAGTTGCGCACGATAATGCCGGCCAGGGCGATCATGCCGATCATCGAGGTCGCCGTGTATTGCGCGCCCAGCAAGGCATGGCCGGGCATGACGCCGATGATGGTCAGCGGTATCGGCGCCATGATGATCAGCGGCGTCAGGTAGGAGCCGAACTGGGCCAGCACGAGGATGTACACCAGCAGCAGCCCGACCGCGTAGGCCAGGCCCATGTCGCGGAAGGTTTCATAGGTGATTTGCCATTCGCCGTCCCATTTGACGGCGAACTGGCGATAGGGGTCGGAGGGCTGGGCGATGAAGTATTCGCCCGGCGCCCCGCCCTGCCCGCCGCCCAACTGCGCCAACTTGGCGCGGGCGGCGAACATGCCGTACAGGGGACTGTCGAGCTTGCCGGCCATGTCGGCCGTCACATAACTCAGCGGCAGCAAGTCCTTGTGATAAATGGTTTTCTCGCGCTGGCCCGGCACGGCCGTGACCAGTTCGGACAGGGGCACGTTGTCGCCGGCGCCGGACTTCACCGTCAGCGCCAGCAGGCTCTCCAGGCGCGCCTGCTTCTCGGCGGGCAGGACCAGGCGCACCGGCACGGCGTACTTGGCCTGGCCTTCGCGCAGGGCCGTGACGTCCTCGCCGTCGAGCGCCACGCGCACCGCCCGCACCACGTCGACGGCGGCCACGCCCAGCAGCGCCGCCTTGCGCTGGTCGACGCGCAGTTGCACCTTCGGCGCCGCCGCCTCGATCGAATCGTCGATGCCGACCAGGTCCGGCGTCTGCGCCAAGGCTTGCCGCAACTGGCGCGCCAGCGCGTGCCGGCCGGCCTCGTCGGGGCCGTAGACCTCCGCCACCAGCGGCGCCATCACCGGCGGACCGGGCGGCACCTCGACCACCTTCACCTTGCCGCCGTGGCGCAGCGCGATCGCCTCCAGCGCCGGACGGACGGCGCCGGCGATGGCGTGGCTCTTGCGCGCGCGCAAGCGCTTGTCGACCAGATTCACTTGCAGGTCGCCCAGTTCCGGCGCCTGGCGCAGATAGTACTGGCGCACCAGGCCGTTGAAATTGATCGGCGCGGCCGTGCCGGCGTAGGCCTGGTAATCGCGCACCTCGGCCAGCGTGGCCAGATGCGCGCCCAGCTCGCGCAGCGCCGCCGCCGTGTTCTCCACCGGCGTGCCGACCGGCATGTCGAGCACGACCTGGAATTCCGACTTATTATCGAACGGCAGCATCTTCAACACCACCAGTTGCAGCGCCGCCAGACTCAGCGAAAGGGCGATGGCCACGCCGATGCCGCCCCACAGCCAGCGACGCTTGCGCGGCGCCGCCTCGCCGGACAGGAAGGGCAGCAGCAGAGCGCCGAAATAGCGCTGCAGGCGCGCCGGCGCGGCGTGCGCGTCCGGCGGCGCCACGGCATGCCGTTGCGACAGGCGCTGCGCCAACCACGGCGTGACGGTGAAGGCGATCAGCAGCGAAATCAGCATACCCATGCTGGCGTTGATGGGAATCGGACTCATGTAGGGGCCCATCAGGCCGCTGACGAAGGCCATCGGCAGCAAGGCCGCGATGACGGTGAAGGTGGCCAGGATGGTCGGCCCGCCGACCTCGTCGACGGCGCCGGGAATGAGCTCGTACAGCGCCGCCTCCGGATGCAACTGACGGTGGCGGTGGATGTTTTCGACCACCACGATGGCGTCGTCGACCAGGATGCCGATGGAAAAGATCAGCGCGAACAGGCTGACCCGGTTCAGCGTGAAGCCCCAGGCCCAGGAGGCGAACAAGGTCGCCGCCAGGGTCAGCACGACGGCGATGCCGACGATGGCCGCCTCGCGCGCGCCCAGCGCGAAGAACACCAGCACGACCACGGCGCCTGTGGCGAAAATGAGCTTTTCGATCAGTTTCAGCGCCTTGTCGTTGGCGGTGGCACCATAGTCGCGCGTGACCGACACCTGCACGCCGGCCGGGATGACGCTGTTGCGCAACTCCGCCACGCGGGCGAGCAAGTTGCCGGCCACTTGCACGGCGTTCTCGCCGCTCTTCTTGCTGATCGCGATGGTCACGGCGGGAAACTCGCTGCCGGAGCGCGTCGCCGCCGTGGCGCCCGCCGCGCCAACGCCGAACCAGACGTAATTGCTGGCCTGCGGCGGCCCGTCAACGACGCGCGCCACCTCCGACAGCAGGACGGGATTGCCCTCGCTGACGCCGACCACCAATTCGCCGACCTCGGCCGCGCTGGCGAGGAAATTGCCGGTCTGCACCTCCAGTGTGCGGTTGTCGGCCGCCAACTGCCCGGAAGGCAGCGCCGCGTTCACGCCCAGCAGCGCCTGGCGGATGTCGCCGACGGCCAGATGGTAGCCGTTCAGCTTGTCGATATCGAGCAGCACGCGCACCACCCGCCCCGGCCCGCCCAAGGTGAGCACCTCGCCCGTGCCGGCCACCCGCTTCAACTCCGCCTCCATGGCGTGGGCGACGCGCTCCATATCGAAGGCGCCGCGCGCCGCGTCGTCCGTCCACAGGGTCAGCGCCAGCACCGGTACATCGTCGATGCCCTTCGGCTTGACCAGGGGTTCGCCCACATTGAGCTCCGCCGGCAGCCAGTCGCGGTGCGAATGCACGCTGTCATACAGGCGCACCAAAGCCTCGCTGCGCGGCACGCCGACCTTGAACTGCACCGTCAACACGGCCATGCCGGGCTTGGACATCGACAACACGTGCTCGACGCCCTGGATCTGCGCCAGCACCTGCTCGGCCGGCGTCGCCACCAGCGCCTCGACGTCCCTGGCTGTCGCGCCCGGAAACGGGATCAGCACATTGGCCATCGTCACATTGATCTGCGGCTCCTCCTCGCGCGGCGTGACCAGCACGGCGAACAGGCCCAGCAGCAGCGCCGACAGCGCGATCAACGGCGTCAATTGCGAGTGCAGGAAGAATTTCGAGAGACGACCGGCGATGCCCATATGCAATTTGTCCGTGATGAAGAGGATGCGCCGGGGCGCGTTCAGTGTCCGCCCAGCCCGGCCTTGACCGGGTCTTGCGCGACGCGTTCGCCTTCCCGCACACCGGACAGGACTTCGACAAAGCCGCCGCCGGCCTCGCCCACGCGCACCTGGCGCAATTGCGCCCGGCCGTCGGCGCCGAGCACATACACGGCCGTCAACTCGCCGCGGCGCAGCACGGCGCCGGCCGGCAACGCCAGCTTGCGGGTCGTCCCAGCGCTGAAATACACCCGCGCGAATTGCCCGGGAAACAGGCCGGCGCCGTCGGCCACGTCCAGGCGCAGCTTGGCCGTATGCGTGCGGCTGTCGGCCAAGGGCAGCACGGTGACGCGCGTCGCGCTCACGCTGCCCTGCGATCCCGGTACCTCGATGCGCGCCCCTTGCTGCGTACGCAAGGCGCGCAAGCTCGATTGCGGCAAGGTCGCCAGCACGCGCATATCGGCGGGATCGAAGACGGTCAACAAGGCCCGTCCCGGCGTCGCCATGTCGCCCACCTCGACCAGCGTGGCCGCCACCACGCCGTTGAACGGCGCCGTGATGGTGGCGAAGGTGTGCGCCGTCGCCGCCTGGCCCGCCGCCGCCCGCTGGGCTTCGAGACGCGCCCGCGCCGCCTGGTAATCCAGTTCGGCCTGATCCAGCGCCGCCCTGCTGAGGAATTTCTGCGCGTACAACTGCCGGCTGCGCTCATAGGCGCGCGTGGCGTTGCCGAAGATAGCCCGCGCCTCGGCCAGCTGGCTTTGGCTGCCGGCCAGCGCCTGTTCGGCCGTGCGCGCGTCGATGCGCGCCAGCACCTGGCCCGCCCTGACGCGGTCGCCCACCTTGACCTTCAGCTCGACCACCTGGCCGGCGATCTGCGCCGCCAGCGTCGCCTGGCGCACCGCCTCGACGACGCCGTCGGCGCTGATCCAGCTGTCGACGTCGCGATACGCGAGTACATGCGCGGCGAGGGGCCCGGCGGCCAGCGCGGGCGCGACCGGCAGGAGCGCGAGCAAGGCATACGCCAGCCCGCGCACCAGCGTACGGGCGAGGCGCGCGCCGGGAGCCCTCATTATTTACCCCGCAACTTGCACGTGCGCAGGCCGAACGGCAGATACGCCGGGCACCAGCCGATCAAGCCCGTCAGCAAGGGCACCAGCCCGAGCAGCGCCCACCAGCGCGCCGCGTCGCCGAGGACGAAGAACAGGCCAAGAATGAGCACCCCAGCCAGAATGCGCAGCACGCGATCGATACCACCAAGATTCTTTTCCATGATTTGTTTCCTGAAAATTCAACAATGAAATGTCCGGCGCCGTGGCCGGGAGGCCGCCGAATTGCGGCTCCCGGAAAACAGTCTACCTCATTACATTATATAAATCAATATACTATAATTACGTAGATTGGCGCATGGACGGGCGCGACGACAACTAGCCCTGCGATATAATATAAATCTATATGACATGCGCCAGCGCGCGCCCCATACCCATGACAACGGAACCACTAGATCTTGAATTGCTGCAATCGTCGGCGGCGCGGGCTTGCGGCCTGCTGAAGGTGATGGCCAATCCGGATCGTCTGCTGCTGCTGTGCCAACTGACCCGGGGCGAGCACTGCGTCAGCGAACTTGCCGAGCGCCTCGGCATCGCCCAGCCGACGCTGTCGCAACAATTGGGAGTGCTGCGCGACGAGCAACTGGTGAGTACCCGCCGCGAGGGCAAGCAGATCTTCTACAGCATACAGAGCAAGGAAGCGATGGCGCTCATCGAAGTCTTGTACGCGCAGTTTTGCGCCGGCGACGCGGCGCGGAAATGAAGGATTAAAGCGGGCGACTCCCCTTATGGCGCGTCGCGGCCCGCCTTCAGGCGGCCGGCCGCCGACTGTTTGCCGCCGGCGGCCGGCTGCAGGATGCCCGCCTTGCCGAGTCCGAAGGATGGCATGTTGACGTAGATATTCTCGTAGGTGCCCGCCGACGCGGCATAGGTCTCGTGCCAGATGCCGACCGAGCCGTCGGTGCCGATGGCCTTGTTGAAGGCTTGCCAGGCCGGCAAATGCTGCGCCTGGCGGTCCTTCGCGTAGGCCAGCAACTGCTCCATCGAACGCCAGTATTGAACCAGGATGATGGTTCTGGAGAACCACATTTCCGCGTGCAGGAAACCCAACTCGGGCTGCTTGCTGAGCTCCCGTATCATGCGCGGCATCGCGGCGGCGACGGGCAACCACTTGTGCACCATCAAAGGCTTGTTGATGCGCATGCCAATAAGAAATACCACGAAGTCACCGTCCAGCGTGGCGGTCAGGCGTTCGCGGTAGATCATGGCGTGGACTCCCAGGAGTACGGTTGGCGATGTATTCCGGAATGGAAAACTTGCCGCAACGAGTAGCCAATTTAGCATGACATTGGCGAATCCCCAAGCCGCAGGCGCTTGCGCGTCCCTTTCTCTCATCTTGCTTGCTCATCTTGCGTGCCGCTTCAGAGGCCGGCCGGAGATGAACCGCGAATCCATCAACAGCGCGGCGTTCGCCGCGGCGCAAGGGCATGCAGTTATGCCGTCCCTTGATCGAGTTTAAACACGGCCACCGCGCGCGCCAGATTGCCGGCCTGCTCCTGCAGACTTTCGGCGGCGGCGGCGGCCTGCTCCACCAGCGCCGCGTTCTGTTGCGTGACGCCATCCATTTGCCCGATCGCCTGATTCACCTGGGCGATGCCCTCGCTCTGTTCGGCCGTGGCGACACTGATCTCGCCCATGATCTCGGTGACGCGGCGCACGCTGGCGACGACCTCGTCCATCGTGCCGCCGGCGTGGTCGACCAGCTTGCTGCCTGCCGCCACCTGGTCCACCGACGCGCCGATCAGGGTCTTGATTTCCTTGGCCGCGGCGGCGCTGCGCTGGGCCAGGTTGCGCACCTCCGAGGCGACGACGGCGAAGCCCCTGCCCTGCTCGCCGGCGCGCGCCGCCTCCACCGCCGCGTTCAGCGCCAGGATGTTGGTCTGGAAGGCGATGCCGTCGATGACGCCGATGATGTCGACGATCTTGCGCGAGGAATCATTGATCGAGGCCATGGTCTTGACCACTTCGTGCACCGCCGCCCCGCTCTGCTGCGCCACCGCCGAGGCGGACGCGGCCATCTGGTTGGCCTGCCGCGCGTTGTCGGCATTGCCCTTCACGGTGCTGGTCAGTTGCTCCACCGAGGCGGCGGTTTCTTCCAGCGAACTGGCCTGCTGCTCGGTGCGCGCCGACAGGTCGTTGTTGCCCTGCGAAATTTCGGCGCTGGCCCTGGCGACGTTGTCGGCGCTCACGCGCACCTCCAGCAAGACGGCGTGGATTTTCTCGACGAAACGGTTGAAACCGGCGCCGATGACGGCCAGCTCGTCATTGCCGCGCACCGCCAGCTTGACGCTCAGGTCGGCGTCGCCGCTGGCCATGCCCGTCATCGCCACGCCCAGGACGCGCAGCGGCTGGGTCAGCCGATACACGACCGCCACCAGGATGACGGCCGTGGCCGCCGCGCAAACCAGGGCCACCAGCAGCGTGTACAGCAGCAATTCGCGGGCCGACGCCGTCGCCACGCTCTTCGGGAAACTCAATTGCACGCTCCACGGCGCGATATCGGCGTGGATCGCCAGGGGTTGCAGCAAATGCACGATGCCTTGCGCGTCCTCATACTCATAGCTTTGTCCCTGGCGGATACGCTCCAGCCCGGCGGCCGGCACGTCGGCCGCCTTCTTGCCCAGCGCATCGGCGGACGGATGGCTGGCGTACAGGCCGCCGTTCGAAATCAGGCTCAGCTGCCCAGCGTCGACGACCTTCAGTTCGGCGAGAATTTTGCTCAAGCGCGTGAGCATGAAATCGGCGCTGGCCGCGCCCTTGAATTGCCCATCGATCATGATGGGCGCCACCAGCGAGGCCATCAACACGCTCTTGCCGTCGACCGGATACAGATACGGCTCGGTGAAGAAGATCCGCCCGGTGCGCTTGGGCACCTCGTACCAGTCGTTGGCGCCGGGCGCGGCGTCGAACACGATGGGTTCCACCTGCATGGCGCCGGCCTTGCCGCGCGACCAGTAGGGCATGAAGCGGCCGCTGGCGTCGTACCAGGGCTTCTTGTCGGCGTAGTCGGCGTCCTTGCCGTCGAGCGCGTTGGGCTCCCAAGTGACGGCCGCGCCGACCAGGTCGGCGGTGTCGCTCAGCGTCGCCTTGACCATTTCATTGATCTGCTCGCGCTGCAGCGGCTGATTCGCGGCCCGGGTCGAACGCATCGCGCCGGCCAGGGCGTTGACGGCGGACAAGTCGGCGCCGATCCGGCTGCGCAGCGCGCCCGCCACCTCGCGCGCCGAGGTGCGCGCCAACTCCATCGCCGCCGCCTCCGCGCTGGCGCTGCTCTTGATGCCGACGACGACGGCCGTGATCGCCAGACTCAGCATGACGAGTGCCGTCGCCGCCACGCAAATCTTGCTATTGAGCGAAAGCTGAATCCCGCCACCCTTGCGTGTCGTCTGGCCTTGCGCTGCGTAATTCATGCTCATTGATTCCTTTGTGCTTCAAGACCGCGCGGCGCCTGGCCCTGTGATGATGGTCGCGGTCTTGGGATGAAAAAACGGGCGCCGGCGACGCCCTGGGCTTCTGCTGATTCGATCGCGGATAAAAAACCGGCTGGCGCATGCCTGATCAAATGACTTGTCCTCGATAATTCGACTTCCAAACTCCGTGACCTTGATCCGAACAGAAAAATTGGTTTTATTCTGGCTTTTAATGTATCGCCACACGGAACCGTATTCGCTGGCATCCCGCGACAAGTAATTTTTCGACGAAGCACTTTATATTGGAGTTATTTTGACAATTCGCTTATCAATATAAAAACATACTTTAAATGTTATCATTTTAATGGTAGGCTAAATTGTGAGGAAAAGTCAACTTTGCTGTAGCCGATTTCCAACAACCCGCGTCCGCCAACGAATATCAGGCCGATATTCATAATCAATACGCCCCCGTTGAACGGCTCCGGGATAGAACTGGGCTCAATTGGACGCCGACCGCGTGGCTGGCGCAAATACGGCGATGGAGTGAGGAGGACGCAGCCACCCATAGGATTTCACTTGATCGACATTGTTTGTTGCTATAACATGCATTTTTATCATTAAACTAAATGCTGCGCCATTCGCCGCCTGCCTGTGCCTTGCCACGCGGTCCAAAGCATTCGCGTTTTAACATGACATCCAAAAATGCGATGAATTAACAGTCTTCCCCGTTTTTTATTCAAGGCCCTCGTCCGATGTCCCAAGCAATTAAATGATAGAAATGCTCTTGCGCAAGCGCTTGCGATGGTATGCCCTTGCCACCGGCTGCCTTGTGCTGCGACGCTGGCAGGCACTGCTGCTGATTCTTGGCCTATTTGCGCCCATGGGCGTTTCGCTACTGTCCCAGCTTAAATCGCTGGCCTTTCCGGTTCTTCTTTTAATGGCGCCGGAAGATAGCTTCGTATGGCGCTATACATATATTTGTGCGCTGCAAGCGCTCGCGGTGATCTGGATAATGATGCAGCGCGATCAAGTCAGTGGCGGCGCGTTCATGCAGTACGCTGAATCGCTTCCATTGTCGCGCCAGCAAAAGCATGCGGTCGATGCGCTCCTCGTATCGACCGCGAACAGTCCGCTTTTTTTGATGCCGGTTGCGGCAATATGCTGGTTTTACGTTCAAGATGGGGGCACATTCGCGTGGCTACTGCATTGCTTGTTCATCCTCGTTTTTCTGCTCCTGATGACCTTCGGCCAACTCAAGGCACTGGATCGACAATATACCGCCTGGGCCGGCATCGCGGTCGCGAACATCTCGCTCGCTGCGGCAGCGGGCGGCGGCCAAGCGGCAGAATTGATCCTGCTGGGATGCGCACTGGCCATTGCCCGTCCATGGGCGGCCATCGTTCCGGCAAGCATTCACCTACCCTACCGGCGCGCCCTGCATCGCAGGTTTTCCACAGTGTTTTCGAAGGCATCGTTTTCACGCGTGCATCCCGCAGCCTTTATCCCTTTGCACTTCCTGCTGCGCCAGTCGCTCGTGCAATCGCTGGCGAAAATCGCCGTCGCGTTGGGCATCGCCACTGTGGCACTTGGACTGATGGCGGTCTGGGACTATGACGAACGCATAGTCCCCTTGGCGGTCATCGCGCTGGCCTGCATAGCGCTGGTGATCAGCGGCTTGTATCGCGATTTGCACATGGCGCACGATGCCGCCCAAGCTATCGTCGGCGCGTTTCCGCTGCCCGACAAATGGGAACGCAAATTCGACACCGCGCTGCTGATGATGCTTGGCCTGCCATTCGCAGCGGTACTGGGCGGCGTCATCGTTTTTTATCATGCCCGATTACTCGCCGCCGTAGTCCTTGCCAGCGCGACGTTTTTAGGGCTGATAGGAATACTCCGCTGGCCGCAAGTTAACGCGCAACGCCAGGCCGTTTTTCTGAGTTCAGTGACCGCCGCGCTATGGGCCGTGCTGACCTTATCCGTGCATCTTTAGGAGTGAATCGTGTTGCATTTTGAAAAGCTGTGCAAATCGTTTGGAAGTAAATCGGTCCTGGACAACGCTACTGCTCGATTTGATCATGACGTATTCGCTCTGCGGGGGCCGAATGGAATTGGCAAATCGACATTGCTGAAGGTTTTGGCCGGCATAGTCAAACCAGACAGCGGAATGATACAAATCGGCCCTCATTCGCTGCGGGACTCCCCTTTACTTGCCAAGGCCCGTCTGTCTTATGTTCCTGACGAATGTCCGGTCTACCCCTTCATGAGCGGTCGGGAGTTTTTGAAATTTGTCGCGTACGCCAAACGATGCGAGATCAGCGCCGACGTTTTTCGTATCGTCGCAAGCCTCGGCATGACCCCGCACCTCGACACCCGGGTTTCGGACATGTCACTTGGCATGCAAAAGAAAACGATGCTGGCCGCCGCATGGATAGGCGAGCCGCTCGTCATGCTCTTCGACGAGCCGAGCAACGGTTTGGATGTGGCGGCGCGCGACGTGGTCATCGGCCTGGTGAAGGCCTCCCGGCTTAGCCGCACCATACTGATTTCAACGCATGATGAATATTTTATCGCCGGGCTCGAGGCCAAGATCATCATGTTCGAGAGCCTGCTTCAAGACGGCCTCATGGAGAAACAAGCGGAAAAACGCTCGTATCGAATTGAACAATCCGCCTCGACGACATTCCAGTAAAGCGGCTTCGACGCTTGGGCAACAGGCGAGTCTGGCCTTGGCGCTCCCGCCACTCCTGCCCGACGTCCGCCAACTTGCGGGCCACCCAGTGCCCGCCCGTGCAGGCGTCCATAAACATGGTGCAGGCAGGGTAAATTGGCGAGGAAATCGATCAGCTGCTTGTGACTGCACTTCTTGCGCAGCAGGGCCTTGCCATGCCGCTCCTGGCCGTGAAGATGAAAGCTATGCTTGCCGAGGTCGACACCGATGAGCGTATAGTGTTCGCCCCGCCTCCCCCAAGCACTGCGCATCAAAAAACAGCCTGGCATATTGAGTGGCATGATGCGTCGATAGGAAGTTCGAATTGGGAATTTTCCATCCAGAATATTTCTGGACATACACAAGCACGCATTTCTACTTGGCGCGAAGAAACAGTGAGACGGCCCCTGCATTATCCTGAAAACACCCCGCGAAACTCCCCACATGCATACCGGAGAAAATTGGACGCCGGTCAATTCATGGCACATTCCTTGGACTACGATTAATTAACGCGAGGCGTTTCATTTTGATTCCAATGGTCATCAAATTAGTGGCTTGCGTGAATTATATTCTGGGGGAAATATGGACGAACAAGAGATGCTGCTATTTTTTCTTTTGCTTTTCCTTGACAATCCCCGGCCTGGAAAACTAGGGCCTATTGTTTATGTTCAGCCGCCCGCCGGTCGTGTCGATACGCCCGATTCAGGATGCAATGGTGCCGAACCCAACTTTGATCTTGCCGCTGGCATCATCAGGGCCAGCGGCGTGTCCAAAGGAGAGAAAAGCCTTCCAGCGCTGAACATAAAACCAAAGAAATTGCAAAATCTGGCGACGTGCGCCGCTGTATGCACCACAGTTCCAAATTGGGTAAAGGCATCGGACTCCAATGTCGACATCCTATGGAATCCATTGGGCGGCAAGCCCGACGAGGTGCATCCCTACGCCAAGGCGGCCTACAACAGAACCGACGCGGGGCTAGGCTATCATCGGGTTTACAGCGGGGTCACCTCAGGCGCTTGGGGCGAGAATAATCTTGTTTGCAAATTCGTTCAGAATTGGGCCTATCCCGGACCGGCCCGTTCATTTCGCCTTCGGGTTAACTATTAGCGTCGAATATATAGTTATGGTTTATGTGAACAGGGCAAGAAAAGATGCGACAGAAAGCGCGCCTGGAGAACGCTCTAAAAACCAGCTGCATATTGAAGCGGATCTTTCAATATACTCACTACCATTATGTGATCGCGATGAAAAACGGCGGCTTCAAGCCGCCGCCATGATGAAGAGCAGATTTGCCAACTACTGAGCGGCGCTGGCGCGATCCTTGCCGGCGGGCTCCACCGTGCTCAGGACATCAGGATAGGGCCGCAGGAAGATCTGCTCATTCAGGGCCGACAGCGTTTGCTCGCGCTGGTAGATTTTTTCGTCGCGGGTCTGCTTGCCAGTTCCGCTTTGGTAAAGCGCCAAGGCATCCACCAGATCGCGCTGCAAGGATTGCTGACCGGGCGTGATCGTGTCGTTCACCAGTTTGCCCAGCGCATAGCGCATGAAGTGGCTGGACTGCTTGGCCGACTGCTCGATCGTCGCCTTGCTCAGGCGTCCTTCGGCATAAGCCAAACGCACATCGCTGTTGGCCGAGTCGTCGATCTGATAATAGTCGTAATACTGCGATTCTTGCGTGTGGTCCAGTCTCAACTGGGTGCCCGGCGTGCTCGGCGTGTGGAAGCTGGCGCTCAGCGCGGATTTTTGTTGCTGTGCGATGGAGCGACTGTCCTTGTCGCGGCCCGTCAGGCTGGTGCTCTGCGACACTTGGTACGAGAAGCTGTCCTGTTCCATCGGGCGCATCGGATTGCTCGACTTCGCAGTCTGCGTGAGCGTAGCCTTGAAGTCGGCCAGGCCGGTCAGGACGGCGCGGTCCTCGGCCGCCAATTGCCACTTGCTCGGCTGAAGCGCGCCGCCAGCCGCTTGCGCCGCGGCGCCGTAATTGCTGTTCATCCCGACAAACCCATCCTTGAACATGGACATGAGCGCCGCGTCGCCGTGTCCGCGCGACGCAGCCTGGTCGAATTGATTCACATAATTGGCCACGGCCTTCGCCTGCTGCCGCGCATTGCCCACGCCGGCAAGCTTGCTCATGTCCACGCTGACGGCGGCCGCGCCGGACGCATTGCTAAAGCTGAGCTTTCTTTGCGCGCCGTCGGCGTGGAACTCCAACGTTTGCGTGCTTTCCGGATCGGTGTTCATCTTCACCGCGGCGCGCAAATCCACCGACGCCAGCACCGCCGGATCGAATTGCGTCAGCCCCGCCAGCTTGATTTGCGGAGGATTATGGGCGATGCCATCGATAGCATCCTGAAACGCCGCCGCAAGGCCGGCCAGCGCGCGCCGCTCAACGTCGCTGAGTTCGCCGCTGGTGCTCATTTTGACGGCCAAGCCATCATCCTGGCTATCCAAGGCTAGGGTGACTTGCGCCCCGCTCGCGGTGGTGATGTTAAGGGATACTTTATTGTCGCCAACGCCATGCAGCGCGGCGGGCGACACGGCGTCGATTTCACCATATGTATCGGCTTGAGTCCGCTGCGGCGCGAGTTGCACCGATTGCGACACGTTCTTGCCCTCGCCCTTGAATTGCTCGAGCAGCGCCGCACCCAAGCCACTGAAGCGGCCGGCGAGGAAACGCGAAGAAAAATTCTTCGCTATCAAGGCGCTGACCGCGTCCTGCGACTTGTTTTCCCACGTCAGCGAAGGCGCCACATCCGCCATCCCCTGCAAGCCTTGCAGGGACGCCGTGACGCCCCCCGGAGTCAAGGTGACGATGGTGGAAGGCATGACCAATGGAGAGGCCGGCGCCTCATCCTGCTTCGCCGCCAACGCGGACGAGCGGGCCGAGGTCGGATTCCAGGCGGGAACTGAGGATATGGCGGTCATGGTCGCTATGCTTTATTGAACGGATATACGTTGATATGTAAGTTTATTATAAGCTTCTTTTTTTCATAAGGCCATTTCACGGGCAAGTTCAATCGACCGTGCCGCCGCCCCGACCGGCAAGCCGGCATCGATCAATTCGAGGGAACTACCGGGCACGAACACATGAATGCCATACTTTTCATCACCGAATCTGCTTCCTCGTTGCGCAGGCTGCTACCTCATGGTGCCGAGATGTAGTTATCGCCCTGCCGTACAACGGTCAGAAGAAGCGCACCCAAGGCAATTTCAGCGCCATGAGCGCCGGCCCGACGGCAATGAGCAAACCCGACCGAGCGGATGCGGACGCGGACGCGGACGCGGACGCGGACGCGGACGCGGACGCGGACGCGGACAGATGAATACAATATTACACATATGTCAAATGGTTTTTGATGCAACGTTCCGATCCGTTGTATTTGTCGACAGACAACATTTTGTGCCGCCCGGATCCCTCAAATTCGTTGCGATTCTCATATAATTAAAAAGCCGTTCTTCTAGAAAATCAGGAAAGAACGTAGAAAAGCAAGGCTACTTCTCATACAAAAGTAAGTTACAACGGGCGGAGAACATTTTGAGCAAAAAAAATATTTTTTTAAAAAAGAGTGTAGTGGCTGTTGCGTTGACGCTGGCATCCTCGCATGTGGTCATGGCGCAGGAAGCGGCCAACGCGGCCCCGATTCAAAGAGTGGTCGTCACCGGTTCCAACATCAAGCAAATTGACCAGGAATCCGCTGCGCCCGTACAAATCATCAAGCGCGAAGAAATCACCCGTCTCGGCGTGAACTCCGTCAAGGAAGTGCTCGACACCCTGACTTCGTCCAGCGGCGGCAGCCTGAGCGACTCCAATGGCAGCAACTCCTTCGCCGGCGGCGCCTCCTCGGCCGACCTGCGCAACCTGGGCAAGCAATCGACCCTGATCCTGCTGAACTCGCGCCGCGTCGCGCCCTACGCGCTGGCCGACTACAACGAGGTGTTCACCAACCTGGATTCGCTGCCTCTGGACGCGATCGAACGCATCGAAGTGTTGCGCAGTGGCGGCTCGTCGATCTACGGCTCCGACGCCGTCGCCGGCGTAATCAACATCATCACGCGCTCCGACTTCCGTGGCGTGCAACTCAAAGCCAACCGCGACCAGTCGCTCAAGAACAGCGAATTCCAGACCCAGACGGCCAGCCTCACGGCCGGCTTCGGCGACCTGAGCGCCGACCGCTACAACGTGCTGGCCAATGTCGAGGTATTCCAACGCAAGTCCGTCATGTGGCGCCAAGTCATCGATAGCATAAATCCCGTCTACGGCACGAAATTCGCCACCGTCAAGGACGGCAGCGGCCTGATGTTCGGCAACCGCGGCACGCCATCCACCTACAGCTATCCGGGCAATCTCATCGGCCAGGGCCCGCTGCCCGGCTGCACGACGCTGAACGCTGGCGGCCTGTGCGTGTTCGACCGCTTCAGCCGCTTCCAGGCGGCGCCTGCGTCGGACCGCGTCAACATGCTGGTGTCGGGTAAATTCAACATCAACAACGACCTGCAAGCCTTTTCCGAGGTCTTGCTGTCGAACACCAAAACCACCTACCGCAGCGCCTTCCCCGTCTACGACTCGAACGCGGCCGACGTCATCTGGGGCGACGCCCGCAACAACACGACGAAGTCCTACAGCACGCGCTATCTGCCGTCGACCCACCCACTCAACCAAACCGGCGACGACGCCGAACTGCGCTACCGCTTCGCCGACGCGCCGGCAGAGCGCAAGATCGACAGCACCCAATACCGCGTCCTCGGCGGCCTCAAGGGCAGCTGGGAGAAATACGACTGGGAGACGGCCGCCGGCGTCATGGGCAGCAAGACCAAGGACGTCTCGCGCGACCGCATCAGCCTGAGCGGCGTCAACAAGGTCATCGGCATCACCGACCCGACGCAAAACGATCCGCAGTTCTTCAACCGCGACTACAAGATCGGCCAAAAGAACTCCGAAGCCACGCTCAATGCGCTGTTCCCCGCCTACGGCACCGACGGCAAGATCACCCAGGTGTTCGTTGACGCCAAGATCAGCGGCGAACTGACCACGTTCCAGGGCCGTCCGGTCGGCATCGCGCTGGGCGCCGACCTGCGCCACGAAAGCTTCAAGATCGCCCCGTCCGACCTGCTGGTGGCGGCCGACATCGTCGGCCTGGGCGCCGCCAGCGCCGACGCGGCGCGCACGACCAGTTCGATCTTTTCCGAGATCAACGTTCCACTAACCAGCAGCCTGGACCTCCAGGGCGCCGTGCGGGCCGACAAATATCCGGGCTTCGAAGCCCACCTGTCGCCGAAACTGGCGCTGCGTTTCGAGGCGTCCAAGCAATTGCTGCTGCGCGCCACCTTCGAATCCGGCTTCCGCGCGCCGAATCTGACGGAAAGCGCCGCCTCGAGTAAATCGGCCTTCAATAACGGCACCAACGATCCAAAGCGTTGCACCCAGGCGAGTAAGCTGTCCGACGATCTGACCGCGGCCGCCGATCTGCTGCCCAAGTCCGACCCGAACAAGGCCGTGCTTCTGGCGCGCGCCGACTCTGTCTACGGCAACGAATGCAGCGGCGGCGTGGCCAGCCTGGTCAGCAACAATCCGAACTTGAAACCGGAAACCTCACGCAGCGCAACACTGGGCTTCGTGGTCGAACCGATCAAGAACTTCAACCTGTCGCTGGACTACTGGTTCATCGAACGGCGCAACGAAATCGGCGCTAAGAGCACCGACGAACTGCTGTCGGAAGAGGACAGCCTGGCCTCGGGCGTCGTCGTCCGCGCGCCGCTGAGCACGGACCGCACCTTCACGGCCGCCGAACGGGCGAAGTATGGCGTTACCGCCGGTCCGCTGTCGAGCACCTCGGGCATGTTCGAAAACCTGTCGAAAACCAAAGTCAGCGGCCTCGACCTGGGCGCTTCGGGCCGCGTCGACACCCGGTTCGGGAAACTGAACCTGAGCGCGAACGGCACCTACCTGCTGGAATTGCGCAACTACGCGTCGTCGCTGAAGAGCTATGGCGACAACCTCGCCGGCCGCTACGGTCACTCGAAAATGGTCAGCAACATTGGCGCGACCTTGCAAACGGGTGCCTTCACGAACGGCCTGCGCGTGACCTACAACAGCCCGTACAGCCTGCAGAGCGACTACTTCGACAAGGATGCCTACGGCGTCGAGGCTTGCGCCACGAAGAAAAAATGGAGCGCAGGCGAATGCCGGGTTGCCTCGACAACCCGACTGGACTACAACTTCAGCTACACCGGCATCAAGAACCTGACGCTGTCGGCCTTCGTGCGTAACGTGCTCGACAAGCGTCCGCCGATGGATCTGAAGGCGTTCGACAAGGATGGCCAGGGCGTCACGCCTCAGGACGTCGACGACGTCAAGGGTCGCAGCCTGCGCCTTCAAGCGGAGTACAAGTTCTTCTAACCGTTCTATTTAGTGCGGCATTCCAGGGCGGGCGCTTCGGCGCCCGCTTTTTTTTGCGTGCGCCGCGTGCACGAACGGGCCAGACGGCGACCAAGACTGTAAATTTGACTTGACCACGATACCGGCTGTCGTCAGCAGCAATTCCCTATCAGCGTGCGCCAGCCGCCCACCAAGCCTACGGACAGCGCTCCTGGATTATGGTCGACTGGGGACGGCAATCATGCCGGGCCAGGCTGACCCAAACTCCGAAAATTGAGCCCTGTATCTGGTAGCGAGGCAAGGACACTGACCGGCACCCCAGATCGCCGCTTGCTGATCCGATTGATCGAGGAGGCCGAGGCCATTGGGCGACCGAACCGGCTGTGGCCGTGGGCTACTGCCTGATCTACGGCAGACGTGTAGGAGCAGCGGCGGCATGATTTAGCACGATACCCGTGTTGACAACTTCCGGGGTGGCACTCAAGAACACATTCGCAATTCTTCGTCTATTCACATTTCATCGGAATAAATCGATGGAACACTATGAAAATAACGTAAAATTACCAGAATTCTTTATTCATTGCTTATTCATAAAAGCCACTCATGCCACTCACTCGCCTGCATTTGCTCCTCGCTGACTCAGACAAATCAGCAAAGCAACTTTGCGCCGAACTGGGCATCAGCCAACCCACTCTCTCACGCCTGATCGCAAAATCGGCGTTGGTCACCGCGTATGGGGCGAAGTCAGCAACGAGGTACACGCTCTCCGTCATCGATCATGAGGGAGAATGCGCCTGCCCCATGTACCTCGTCGACCAGGACGGCAGGATTTCGGCTGCGGGGATGCTCATACCCGTGTTGCGTGGCCGCTTCGTGGAGGTGGATAAAAACGGCGCCAAGACCTTGCACCACAGTTTGCCCTGGTATGTGCAGGATGTCCGGCCGCAGGGGTTCATCGGTGCGCGCTTCGCACGCGCCAATGCCGACCTGCATCTTCCGGAATCGGTGCGCGACTGGTCGCAGCAGCATATCCTGACCGCGCTGACCCGCCGAGGCGAAGACCTGCCCGGCAATCTGATCATTGGTTCGGCGTCATTGAGCCGCTACCTGAGCGCCGCCGCCCCCGTCGCGCGCACTCGCGAGGAATACGCTGGACTGGCCAGCGCCGCGATCGCGGGCGAAATCAACGCCTCCTCCGCAGCTGGCGAGCAACCAAAATTTCTCTGTTTCGACGGGACCCGTCATCTGCTGGTGAAGTTCTCGGCACCGATCTCCGGCCCCGCCGCCACGACGGCCGCGCGCCGTTGGGCGGATCTGCTTGTCTGTGAAGCCATCGCCAACGACGCGCTGGCGGCGCACGGCATCGTGACGGCGGCGACGACGGCGCTTCAGGTCGGCGAACGCATGTACCTTGAGTCCGCACGCTTCGACCGCAGCCGCCACGGCCGCGTCGGCCTGGTCTCGCTGGCCGCCATCGACGCCGAATTCATCGGCCTTGAGCAAGGTTGGGCGCGCGCGGCGCAGGTATTGCACGCGCAAAAGCGGATCGATGCCGATGCGCTGAGCACCATTCATGTTCTTGATCTGGTCGGCCGCATGTTGGGCAATTCCGATATGCATTCCGGCAATTTGTCATTTTTCACGGAAAATTTCAAAGATTTCCGGCTGGCGCCCGTGTATGACATGACGCCGATGATGTTTGCGCCATCGAGCCAGGGCGAGATCTCGCACAAGGAGTACCGACCGCCGACCGCGACGCCGGACACGCTGCTGCACTGGCGCGCGGCGCGCGCGATCGCCGGCCGGTTCTGGACCGCCGTTGCGGCGCATCCCGACATCGCGTCCGACTTCCGGGCAATCGCGCTCGAATGCGGGCGGCGCCTGGCCCAGCTCGACCGCGCTGCGGAAATGATCGTGCCGGCGCCGCCAGCCAAGCCGAGGGCAATCAGGCGCCAGAAAGCCTGATCAATCGAATCGCTTGGTCCGACAACTTTGCAACGTGCAAGCGCATTGCACTCACCATTTTTTCTGGGACTGAGTGTGAACCCGCACACGGCCAGAAAAATCCTAGACCACAGCAATGTCCAGGCCACGCGGCGCTACGCCCATCTACAGGTAGACGCCCAGCGCGCCGCATTGGACAAGTTGTCGATGTTAGTGCAAAAGCAAAAGTAAAATTACACAGGCAAAAAAAAAGCCGACCATTCAATGGCCGGCTTTATTTCTAAGTACTGAATTTCAATACGTATTCTTGGTGGGAAGTGGCAGTTTCGAACTGCCGACCCCTGCAGTGTGAATGCAGTGCTCTACCCCTGAGCTAACCTCCCGAAGCGGGGCGAATTATGACATCCCGCAAAACATTTTGCAAGGACCGAGGGGAAATATCTGCGCGAGCAATACGCTTCCCCCGCATGGTCCGCAGGCCTCAGCCCGCCGGCGGCGTAGTCAGGGCGCGCCAGATGCAGGCGCCCTTGACGGCCTTGTCCAGTCCGGCCAGGTTGGCTTCGTGCTCGGCCAGTTCCTCCGCGCTGGCCGGCAACACGATGACCTCGGCCAGCGGCACGTTGTCGAGCGCTTCGCCGTCCGCGCTCACTTCCACCTCCTCCTCCATGCTCAGGCTGTTCTGCCCGCGCGTCATCGACAGGTATACGTCGGCCAGCAATTCGGCATCGAGCAAGGCGCCGTGCAGCTTGCGGTGCGAGTTCGACACGCCGTAGCGGTCGCACAGCGCGTCCAGGGAGTTGCGCTTGCCCGGATGCATTTCCTTCGCCTGCACCAGAGTGTCGATGACGTTGCCGATATGCTCGCTGAAGGTGGGCAGATTCAGGCGCTTGAACTCGGCGTTCAGGAAGCCCAGATCGAAGGGCGCGTTGTGGATGATGACTTCGGCGCCGGCTATGTAGGCGCGCAACTCCTCGACGATCTCGGCGAACTTCGGCTTGTCGCTCAGGAACTCGGTGGTCAGGCCGTGAACCGCCAGCGCGCCCTCCTCCGAATCGCGCTCGGGATTGATGTAGCGGTGGAAGTTATTGCCCGTCAACATGCGGTTGTGCATTTCGACGCAACCGATTTCGATGACGCGGTCGCCCGTGCGGGGGGTCAGGCCCGTGGTTTCAGTATCTAGAACAATTTGGCGCATGGGGAATCAGTGGGGAGTGGATCGAAAGGCGATTCGGGCGGCGCTCAACGGCGCACGGTGTCGACGCCGCGGTTGGCCAACTGGTCGGCCCGCTCGTTGCCGGCGTGGCCGGAATGGCCGCGCACCCAGCGCCATTCGACCTTGTGCACGGCCTGCGCCGTGTCCAGCGCCTGCCACAGGTCAACGTTCTTCACCGGCGCCTTGGCGGCCGTCTTCCAGCCGCGCGCCTTCCAGCCGTGTATCCACTCGCTGATGCCCTTTTGCACGTACTGGCTGTCGGTGTAGAGCACCACTTCGCAGGGCCGCTTGAGCGTGTTCAGGGCCTCGATCACGGCCAGCAATTCCATGCGGTTGTTGGTGGTGTTCAATTCGCCGCCGAAAATTTCCTTTTCCGCGCCGTCCGCCACCATCAGCGCGCCCCAGCCGCCGGTGCCGGGGTTGCCCTTGCATGCGCCGTCGGCATAAATTTCGACTTTATCCATCTTGATGTTCCCGCCTTTTATTAGTCACCGGCACGCCCGCGGAGGCCGTTGCCGGTTTTTTAGTCCACGCCGGACCGATCAGGCGCATCCCCTTGACGCGCTTGATCGCCTGCACAATATACACGGCGCCCAGATAGGGCCACCAGCGGGCACCGGCCTGATCCATGAAGGCATAGCGGTGCAACCACTTCTCGGTCCGGCAAGCCGGCGCGTAGCAGCCGAAATGGCTCTGGCTGACGCCCATGTTCAATAATTTTAACCAGTCTTTCATGCGCGGCATAGAGATGAATTCGCCCGCGCGCGGCAGATAGTGCGAACCGGCCACCCGCCCGGCGGCCTGGCGCAAACCCCACAGGCTGGCGGGGTTGAAGCCGCAGATGATCAACTGCCCTTCGGGGATCAGCACCCGCTCGACCTCGCGCAGCACCTGGTGCGGTTCGGCGGCGAACTCTAACACATGCGGCAGCACCACCAGGTCCAGGCTTTGCGAGGCGAACGGCAACTCGTCGCAGCTGAGCATGATGCGCGAGCGCCCGCCGGCCGGATGCAGCACCTGCGCCGGCCCGGGCAGATGGGTGTCGGCCAGCCACTGGTTCGGCATGCGGTTGGCCGCCAGCGCGTCGATCTGCGGCATGCCGATCTGCAGCGCGTTGAAGCCGAAGATGTCGACCGTCAGCATGTCCAGGCAAGCCTGTTCCCACGCCCTCACATACACGCCGGCCGGCGTTTGCAGCCAGCCATCAAGCGCTATAATGGATTTCTCGGATGTTGCACTGTCCATGTCCAGCCTTCCCAATACCAATGACAACCACCGCACAGCACGCCCCGGCCATTCTGACCGTTCCCGCCTTCGCCGACAACTACCTGTGGATGATCCATGACGGCGTCCACGCCGCCGTCGTCGACCCGGGCGACGCGGCGCCGGTCCTTGCGGCGCTGCGACGGCACCAGCTCACGCTTACCGCCATTTTACTCACCCATCACCACGCTGACCACATCGGCGGCGTGCCTGAATTGTTGCAGCATTATGCGGTACCCGTGTTCGGGCCGCGCAATGAGGCTATCACAGCCGTCACGCGGCCGCTGGCGCAGGGCGATGTCGTGCAACTGCCGCAACTGGCGGCGCGTTTCGCCGTGCTCGAGGTGCCGGGCCACACGCGCGGACACATCGCCTACGCGCGCGCCGACGCGGACGCGGAACACTGGCTGTTCTGCGGCGACACATTGTTTGCGGGAGGGTGCGGCCGCCTGTTCGAAGGCACGCCGGAGCAGATGGTGGAGTCGCTGGGCAAGCTGAGCGCCCTGCCCGACGACACCCTGGTGTTCTGCGCGCATGAATACACGCTGGCCAACCTGCGCTTCGCCGCCGCCGTCGAGCCCGACAACCTGGCCCTGAAGGCGCGCGTGCAGATCGAAACGGAAAAGCGCGAGCGCGGCATACCCACCGTGCCCACCAGCATAGGCGTGGAGAAGGCGACCAATCCCTTCCTGCGCTACCGCGAGCCGGCCATCGTCGCCCACCTGATCGCCGCCGGCAAACTGGCGCCGGGGGCCTCCGACGTGGCGGCCTTCGCCGCGCTGCGGCAATGGAAGAATACGTTCTGAGCATGTTGCCCAGGCCGGACGGGCGGGCGCCCGTCCGGCCTCCCCGCCCTTAAATTTCCTCGTACAGGGGCAGGGTCAGGAACTCGGCGAAGGAATCCGAGGTCGACATTTCCTCGAAGATATCTGCGGCGCGGGCGTAGCTCGGGCTGTCGCCGTTCGGCGCCACTTGCTTGACCTTCGCCAATTCCTCGGGGATCATCGCGCGCACCATGTCGGCCGTCACCTTGCGACCGTCTTCCAGCACGCCCTTGCTGGAGCGGATCCACTGCCACACCTGCGAACGGCTGATCTCCGCCGTCGCCGCGTCTTCCATCAAGTTATGGATGGGCACGCAACCATTGCCCGTCAACCAGCTGCCCAGGTAGTGGATGCCGACGTTGATGTTGTAGCGCAAGCCCGCTTCCGTGATCGGCGCCTCCGGCTGGAAGTTCAGCAGGTCGGCCACCGAGACTTCGATGTCGGGACGCTGCTTGTCGATCTGGTTCGGCTTGTCGCCCAGCACCTTCTTGAATTCCGTCATGGCCAGTTCGACCAGGCCGGGATGGGCCACCCAGCCGCCGTCGTAGCCGTCGGTGGCGTCGCGCGCCTTGTCGGTGCGCACGCCGCCCATGGCGATGTCGTTCTTTTCCGGATCGTTCTTGATCGGGATCAGCGCGGCCATGCCGCCGATCGCCGGCGTGCCGCGCTTGTGGCAGGTTTTCAGCAGCAGCAAGGCGTAGGCGCGCATGAAGGGCGCCGTCATCGTCACCTTGGCGCGGTCGGCCAGGCAGAAGTCCTTGTCGAGCTTGAATTTCTTGATGCAGGAGAAGATGTAATCCCAGCGGCCGGCGTTCAGGCCCGAGCTGTGCTCCTTCAATTCGTAGAGGATCTCATCCATCTCGAAGGCGGCCAGGATGGTTTCGATCAGCACGGTCGCCTTGATCGTGCCCTGCGGCAGGCCCAATTCGTTCTGCGTCATGACGAAGATGTCGTTCCACAGGCGCGCCTCCAGATGCGATTCCATCTTCGGCAGGTAGAAATACGGGCCGGCGCCGCGCGCCAGTTGTTCCTTGGCGTTGTGGAACATGAACAGGGCGAAATCGAAGATGCCGCCGGAGATGCGCTTGCCGTCCACCAAGACATGCTTCTCGTCCAGATGCCAGCCGCGCGGACGCACCACCAGGGTCGCGATCTTGTCGTTGAGCTTGTAGGACTTGCCGTTCTGCTCCATCGAAATGGTCTTGCGCACGGCGTCCATCATATTCACCTGGCCGGAAATCTGGTTGTCCCAGTTCGGCGTGTTCGAATCCTCGAAGTCCGTCATATAGCTGTCGGCGCCCGAATTGAAGGCGTTGATGACCATCTTGCGCTCGACCGGGCCGGTGATTTCCACGCGGCGGCATTCCAGCGCGGCGGGAATCGGCGCGATCTTCCAGTCGCCGTCGCGGATGTGCGCGGTCTCGGCCAGGAAATCGGGACGCTCGCCAGCGTCCAGGCGCTTGGCGCGCGCGACGCGCACGGCCAGCAATTCCTGGCGGCGCGGCTCGAAGGCGCGCGTCAGCTTGGCGACCAGGGCCAGCGCTTCCGGCGTCAACACTTGCTCGTAACCAGGCTTGATCGCGCCTGTGATTTCCATACCTGCTGGCGTGGCGATGGTGGACTGTGTCATGAAGATCTCCGCTAAAAGTAATCAATGCATCAAAAAAAAATCGGCCCCGCGCGCGGCCACCGCCGCCGCGCCGCAAGCCGCCAGTATAGGCGACTTGGTGTTTTATATGTCTTACAGTATATTCACTATATGGTAGTAAAACGAGACTAAAAATCACTTCATCTATGCGTTTTTATCACAAGTGAGCACATGGGACAATTCAGACAAATCTCCACCTTCGTCGAAGTCGTGGCCAGGGGCAGCCTGTCGGCGGCCGCCCGCGCCGAGGGCATCGCGCCGGCCATGATAGGGCGCCGCTTGGACGCCCTCGAACAGCGCCTGGGCGTCAAATTGCTCCAGCGCACCACCAGGAAACTGGCGCTGACCAACGAGGGCGCCGCCTTCCTCGAAGCGTGCCAGCGCATCCTCGGCGAGCTCGAGGACGCCGAGGCGGCGGTGGCCGAGCGCAGCATCAAGGCCAGTGGGCATCTGCTGATCTCGGCGCCGGCCGGCTTCGGGCGCCAGCACGTCGCCCCGCTGCTGCCCTCCTTCGTCGCCGAGCACCGCGACGTCACCGTCGCCCTGAACCTGAACGACCGCATCGTCGACCTGATCGGCGAAGGCGTCGACGTCGCCATCCGCATCGCCAGCCTGCCCGATTCCGGCCTCGTCAGCGCGAAGCTGGCGGACAACAAGCGCGTCCTGGTCGGCGCGCCCGCGTACTTGAAACGCCACGGCACGCCGCAGACGCTGGCCGACCTAGCCAGGCACAATTGCCTGGCCATCAGCAGCGAAGGAAGCCAGCGCGGCTGGACTTTCCGCGAACACGGCAAGAACGTCACGCTGAAGGTGTCGGGAAACATGGGGTGCAACGACGGCGAAGTGCTGCACGACTGGGCGCTGGCCGGCAAAGGCCTGGCCTGGCGGTCGATGTGGGAGGTGGGCGCCGAAATCGAATCGGGCCAGTTGATGACGGTGCTCGACCAATACGCGGCGCCGGGCAACGATATCTACGCCGTGTTCGCGCAACGCCAGCATTTGCCGCTGCGCATACGCGCCTTCGTCGACTTCCTGCGCCACAGCTACGCGCAACCCGAGTATTGGCGCGCCCGCGCCGCCTGAAAAAACAGCCGCACAAAGCCCCGCGACCGCGCGACCAAGGGGCTTTTTGTGGCGCCGCGCGGGAAAACCCGGGGCGGCGCTCACGCAAACGGGGCGTACAGACGAAAAAAAATCCCCGGAGACCGAGGATTTTTTTATTTCGTTTGATTCAGCGTATTAGATTGGCTGAATGTTCGAAGCTTGCTTGCCTTTAGGGCCAGCAGTCACTTCAAAAGAAACACGTTGGTTCTCTTGCAGGGACTTGAAACCGTTCGACTGGATAGCCGAGAAGTGAGCGAACAGATCTTCGCCGCCTTCGTCAGGGGTAATAAAGCCGAAGCCCTTCGAATCATTGAACCATTTTACGATGCCAGTTGCCATTACAATTTCCTATTTCAGTTAAGTTGGGCTTACGCCCGTTATATCGTTTGAAGCAAGAAAGGAATGACAGACTAACTGCACTACTACCTCGAATCCAACGATTGCCTATTATACCGAATAAAACAGGAAAAATACATTCTCGCGAAAAAATAAACCTGCGAGCGCTGCATTGATGGCGTAAACCTGTGCTGCAGCGCGCTGTTTTAGCGGCATAGGCTTCCACTATAGCCCACTGGAGGCCTCTTTGGGTTGCGAAAAGTCAAACGAAACGGACCGTCGCCGATGCGGGCGCGCCGCTGCGGGCGTCCTTGCCGGCCCAATCGAGCAAAAACACCACCTCGGCGTCCAGCGCCGGCCAGCCCGCGGCGCCGTCGGCGCCCCGCTCCAGCAGCGCGCGCAGCAGGTGTTCCAGGCGGCGGCATTCCTGCCCCAGCGCGGCGAAGCCGAAGGTGCCGGCGGAACCGGCCACCGCGTGCAGGGACTTGTGCAGCGCCACGGCGGCCTCGCCGGCGCAGCCTTCGGCGTGGCAACGCGCCAGCGCGCGGGCGATCGCCGCCAGCAGGTCCGGCACGCCGGCCGCGTATTTATCATTCAGCGCGTTCAGCCGCGCGCGGAAGTTCGGGTCAATCAATGTAGCCATCGCGCAACTGCGTTACTTGGTGCCGAAGATGCGGTCGCCGGCGTCGCCCAGGCCCGGCACGATGTAGGCGTGATCGTCCAGGTGGGAATCGAGCGAGGCGGCGTACATCTTGACGTTCGGATGGGCGTTCTGGAACACCGTCACGCCTTCGGGCGCGGCGACCAGGGCTAGGAAGATGATTTGCTCGTCGCTCACGCCGCGCTTCTTCAGCACGTCGACGGCATACACGGCCGAATTGCCGGTCGCCACCATCGGGTCGCACAGGATGAAGGTGCGCTCGCTCGGGTCCGGCAGGCGCACCAGGTACTCCACCGGCATCTTCGTCGCCGGGTCGCGGTACACGCCGATGTGGCCGACGCGGGCCGAGGGCACCAGGTTCAGCAGGCCGTCGCTCATGCCGATGCCGGCGCGCAGGATGGGTACGATGGCCAGTTTCTTGCCGGCGATCACGGGCGCGTCGACCGTCATCAGGGGCGTCTGGATCGAGCGCGTCGTCAACGGCAGGTCGCGAGTGATTTCATACCCCATCAACAGGGTGATTTCCTTGAGCAGCTCGCGGAAGGTGCGCGTCGACGTGTCGTGCTCGCGCATATGGCTTAATTTGTGCTGGATCAGCGGGTGGTCGGTGATGAAGAGATTGGGGAAGCGCGGATCTTGTTTCATTTGGTTGTGCTCTTTTCTGGGTGATGGAGCGCGGCGCGGCGCGGTTCGCATCTTATTGATAATTGTTATATATACGCATTATCCCAGCCAACGCCCCCACCCGTGCCGTATTTTTGCAAATATTTACAGCAGAAACATGCCGACGGCCTCCTCGGCCAGCTCGTCCAGCGTGCAACCCTTGCCCGGCTGATACCACTGCACGCTGAAGTTGATCGCCCCCATCAGCAGCAGGCGCGCCACCTTGCTGTCGCTCTTGATCAGGCCGGCCTGTTTCAGCTCGGTGATGGCGACCTGCCACACCCGGTCGTAGCGGTCGCGCAGGGCGACGATGCCCTCGCGCAGCCCGGGGCTGAGGGCGCGCCAGTCGTACAGCAGCACCGGAATGAAATCGTGGCCCTCGGCCAGCACCGTCTCCAGATGCGCGCGCACCAGGGCCTGGAACTTTTGCCGCGGCGGCAGCTCGCCGCCGACGATGCGCTCCACCGCCGGCAGGCAGGACAGCAAGCCCTCCTCCATCACGGCCGCCAGGATCTCCTGCTTGCTCTTGAAGTGGTAAAAGGGGCTGCCGGAGCGCATGCCGACGGCGTCCGCGATGTCGCGGATGGTCGTGCCGTCGTAGCCGCGGTCGCGGAACAGGCGGGCCGACACGCGGATCAGGTCGGCGCGCCGGTTGCCGTCGATCACGCTGGGAGGGGAAATGGTCGTCATGCCGCTATTATAGTAAAGCCCGGGCCAGTATCGCCCCGCAATCGACGCCGTCCGGCAGGCAGCCATAGGCGCCGCCCACGCCCGCCGCCAGGCGCGAGCGCGCGAAGGCCTGCGCGACATACGCCGGCGCGTGGCGCAGCAGCAACGCCGCCTGCACCGCCAGGACGATGCGCTCGGCCAGGCGGCGCGCGCCGTACTCATCCGTCTGCGGCCGCGCCAGGTCGGCCAGCAGCGCGTCGGCGTAGGCATTGAAATGGCCGTCGGCCCGGCCGGCCAGCGCCAGTTCCGCCGCCAGCGCCTCGCGCGCCGCCGTCTTGCCCAGCGCGCGCAGCAAGTCCAGGCACATCACATTGCCGGAACCCTCCCAGATCGAATTCACGGGGAATTCACGGTACAGGCGCGCCAGCGGGCCGTCCTCGACGTAGCCGGCGCCGCCCATCACCTCCATCGCCTCGGCGCCGAAGCCGGGGCCGCGCTTGCAGATCCAGTATTTGCCGGCCGGCGTCAGCAGGCGCGCCAGCGCCGCCTGCGCCGGATCGGCCTTTTCGTCGAAGCAGCGCGCCAGGCGCAGGGCGAAGGCGGTGGCCGCCTCCGACTCCAGCGCCAGATCGGCCAGCACGTTCTGCATCAACGCTTGCTGCGCCAATGGCCGGCCGAAGACGGCGCGTCCGCGCGCGTGGTGCAGCGCGTGGCTCAGGGCGGCGCGCATGATGCCGGCGCTGCCCAGCACGCAATCGAGGCGGGTGTGGCTGGCCATTTCCAGGATGGTCGGCACGCCGCGTCCCGGCGCGCCGACCAGCCAGGCGTAGGCGCCGGTGAACTCCACCTCCGAGGAGGCGTTCGAGCGGTTGCCCAGCTTGTCCTTCAGGCGCTGCACGCGGATCTGGTTGCGGCTGCCGTCGGGCAGAAAGCGCGGCAACAGGAAGCAGGACAGGCCGGCGCCGCCCTCCTCCCCGGTTTGCGCCAGGATCAGGTGGGCGTCGCTTTGCGGCGCCGAGAAAAACCATTTGTGGCCGACGATGCGGTACAAGTCCTGCGCGTCGGCGGCGCCGAACAGGCGCGCGCCATCGGCCGCGTCGACGGCGACGGCGCGCGTGGTGTTGCTGCGCACGTCGCTGCCGCCCTGTTTTTCCGTCATGCCCATGCCGATCAGCGCGCCGCGCTTCTGCTCCAGCGGCAGCGAGCGCGGATCGTATTCGCGCGAGAGGATCTTCGGCAACCAGCGCGCGGCCAGACGGGGCGCCTGGCGCAGCGCCGGCACCGCCGCGTAAGTCATCGTCACCGGGCATTGCGAACCGTTTTCGAGCTGGCCGAAGAGGATGTACTGGGCCGCCCGCGCCACCTGCGTGGCGCCGCCGTCCCACGGCGAGGCGTGCGCCCCGGACTCGATCAACAAGGTCATCAACTGGTGCCAGGCGGGATGGAATTCAACTTCGTCGATGCGCCGGCCGGCGCGGTCGAAATTGTGCAGGCGCGGCGGGTTGACGTTGGCCTGGCGCGCCAGATCCTGCATCGCCGCGCGGCCCAGGCGCGCGCCCAGCACGCTCAGGGCCGGCACGGCCGCCGCGCCGCCCTCGCGCTGCACCGCTTCGCGCAGCGCCGCGTCGCAGGCGAACAGATTCACGTTCTCGAACGCCGGCGCCTGGTTGAACACCGTATGCGTGTCGAATTCATTCATTGCCGCCTCCTGTGCCGATGTCATTGTTGTCTCCCCAGATGTATGCCCATGCTTGCCGCCCCTTTCGCGCGCGGATGTCGCGTAGAGCCTCCACATTAGCGCAAAGGAAGTCGGGAAGCAAGCACTTGCTTTGTTGGTATTTTGGCCCTACCATGGCGGCAAACATCATCAGGGAGACCGCATGAGCGAGGCATTTTTGTACGAGGCGCTGCGCACACCGCGCGGCAAGGGCAAGCACGACGGCAGCCTGCACGGCGTCAAGCCGATCAGCCTGTTGACGGGCCTGATGCGCGAGCTGCAGGGCCGCCACCACCTCGACACCGCGCAGATCGACGACCTCGTGCTGGGCTGCGTCACGCCGCTGGGCGACCAGGGCGCCTGCATCGCCAAGACGGCGGCGCTGGCGGCCGGTTGGGACTGGCGCGTCGCCGGCCTGCAGCTGAACCGCTTCTGCGCCTCCGGCCTGGAGGCGGTCAACCTGGCGGCGCAAAAGGTGCGCTCGGGCTGGGAGGATCTGGTGGTCGCCGGCGGCGTCGAGTCGATGTCGCGCGTGCCCATGGGCGCCGACGGCGGCGCCTGGGCGCTCGATCCGGAAACCAGCTTCGCCACCGATTTCCTGCCGCAGGGCATAGGCGCCGACCTGATCGCCACCCTGGACGGCTTCAGCCGCGCCGACGTCGACGCCTACGCCCTGCGCTCGCAGAAGAAAGCCGCCGCCGCGCAGGCCGCCGGCCGCTTCGCCTCCGTCGTCGCGGTGCGCGACCAGAGCGGCGTGGCGATCCTCGAGCGGGATGAATTCATCAAGCCGGACACCACGCTGCTGACCCTGGCCGGCCTGAAGGCCTCCTTCGAATTGCACGGCAAGATGGGCTTCGACAGCCTGGCGCTGCGCAAGTATCCGCAACTGGCGCGCGTCGAGCACGTCCACACGGCCGGCAACTCCTCGGGCATCGTCGACGGCGCCGCCCTGGCCCTGATCGGCAGCGCCGCCATCGGCGCCCGCCTGGGCCTGCGCCCGCGCGCGCGCATCGTCGCCACGGCCGTCACCGGCACCGATCCGACCATCATGCTGACCGGCCCGGCGCCGGCCAGCCGCAAGGCGCTGGCCAAGGCCGGCCTGCGCGCCAGCGACATCGACCTGTTCGAGGTCAACGAAGCCTTCGCCTCGGTGGTCATGCGCTTCATGCGCGAGCTCGACGTGCCGGAGGAGAAAGTCAACGTCAACGGCGGCGCCATCGCCCTCGGCCACCCGCTCGGCGCCACCGGCTGCATGTTGCTCGGCACCCTGATCGACGAGCTCGAGGCGCGCCAGCTCAGGCGCGGCCTGATCACCCTGTGCGTCGGCGGCGGCATGGGCATCGCCACCATCATCGAACGAGTCTGAGCGCCGCGCGCCCAGACAGCGAACCATTTCAGGAAGCCACCATGATCGACTACCACAGCAGCGACACGCATCTCGTCACCCTGCGCATCGACGCGCGCGCCGTCAACCCCTTGAGCCGGCGCTTCCAGCAGGCGCTGGAGGGCGCGCTGGACCGGCTGGACGGCGCGGCGGCGCAACTGCGCGGCGTCGTGCTGCGCTTCGACAACGCGGCGCCGCCCGGCGGCCACGAACTGGAGCACCTGCTGGCCCTGACGCCAGCCCAGGCGGACGACTGCATGGCGATGCTGGCGCACTACAACGCCTTGTTGCGCCGCCTCGAAACGCTGGGCCGGCCGGTGGTGGCCGCGCTGGCCGGCCCCATCCACGGCCACGCCCTGGGCCTGGCGCTGGCCTGCCCGCGGCGCGTCGCCCTGCGCGGCGCCAGCCTGCGCCTGCCCGAGGTGACGATGGGCTTGACGCCCTCCGGCGGCGCGCTGGTGCGCATGGTGCGCAGCATCGGCCTGAAGGCGGCGCTGCCCCTGCTGCGCGACGGCTTGGCGCTGGACGCCGCGGCGGCCCTGCAAGCGGGCCTGCTGCACGGCGTCGCCGCCGACGCGGACGCCCTGACGGCGCTGGCGCACGGCGCCGCCGACGCCGCCTCCGCCCCGCCGCAGCCCTGGGACGAGCCGGACTACCGCATGCCCGGCGGCGCGCCCGGCGCGGCGCAATTGCATATGCTGCTGTTGACGGCGCCGGCGCTGCTGCGCGAGCAAACCGGCGGCCTCTACCCGGCCCCGGAGGCGGTGCTGTGCGCGATGGTCGAGGGGGGGGGGGGGG
>JANXSQ010000161.1 GCA_025356595.1 Janthinobacterium sp.
AGGCCTATAGGTGGGTCAATTTTCGGTCGGCGCCAACAAGGGGCTTCGCAGGCGGGGGCCGGCCGCACTATAATATGCGTTCAATGTTCTTTCTCCGTTAGCCCAACCGGACTCCTCTACCCTTATGCAATACGTCTCCACCCGCGCCGCAGCAGCGCCCGCCTCAAACGCTCCGCAACAATTCTCCGATATTCTTCTGGGCGGCCTGGCCCCCGACGGCGGCCTGTATCTGCCGGCCGAGTATCCGCAGGTGACCGGCGCCGAACTCGACGCCTGGCGCACATTGTCCTACGCCGAGCTGGCCTATGAGATCCTGCGCAAGTTCGCCACCGATATCCCGGCCGCGGACCTGAAGGCCTTGACGGCGAAGACGTATACGAAGGCGGTGTACCGCAACGCCCGCGACGGCGAGAAGGCCGCCGACATCACGCCGCTGCGCGTGCTGGAGGAAAACCTCGGCAAGGGCGGCGCGACGACGCTGTTGTTGCAGGGTTTGTCGAACGGTCCGACGCTGGCCTTCAAGGACATGGCGATGCAGTTGCTGGGCAATCTGTTCGAGTACACCCTGGCCAAGAGCAAGGCCGAGCTGAACATCTTCGGCGCCACCTCGGGCGACACGGGCAGCGCGGCCGAATACGCGATGCGCGGCAAGAAGGGCATCCGCGTCTTCATGTTGTCGCCGCACAAGAAGATGAGCGCCTTCCAGACCGCGCAGATGTTCAGCCTGCAGGACAAGAACATCTTCAATATCGCCGTCGAAGGCAACTTCGACGATTGCCAGGACATGGTCAAGGCGGTCTCGAACGATCTGCCTTTCAAGGTGGCGCAGAAGATCGGCACCGTCAATTCGATCAACTGGGCGCGCGTCGTCGCGCAGGTCGTGTATTACTTCCGCGGCTATCTGGCGGCGACCACCGAGAACACGCAGAAAGTCTCGTTCACCGTCCCGTCCGGCAATTTCGGCAATATCTGCGCCGGCCACATCGCCCGCATGATGGGCTTGCCGATCGACAAGCTGGTGGCCGCCACGAATGAAAACGACGTCCTCGACGAGTTCTTCCGCACCGGCGTCTACCGCGTGCGCAAGTCGGCCGAGACCTACCACACCAGCAGCCCGTCGATGGACATCTCCAAGGCCTCGAATTTCGAGCGCTTCATCTTCGATCTGGTCGGGCGCGACAGCGAACGCGTGCGCGCGTTGTTCCAGAAGGTGGAAACCTCGGGCGGCTTCGACCTGTCCGGCAAGCCCGGCAGCGACGGCGACGAGTTCAAGCTGGTGGCCAAATACGGCTTCGAGTCGGGCAAGTCGACGCACAAGGACCGCCTCGACACGATCCGCGACGTCGCCGACGACTTCGGCATCGTCATCGACACCCACACCGCCGACGGCATCAAGGTGGCGCGCGAGCACCTGCAGCCGGGCGTGCCGATGATCGTGCTGGAAACGGCGCTGGCGGCCAAGTTCAACGAAACCATCCTCGACGCGCTGGGCGTGGACGCCGAGCGTCCGGCCGGCTTCGAGAACATCGAGGACTTGCCGCAGAAATTCGTCGTCATGGACGCCGACGTGGCCAAGATGCAGGCCTACATCGCCGCGAACACGGGTCTGTAGGCCGCCGATGAGCGAATACAAGCCGAAACCGATGCTGGCCGTGCGCGAGGCGCTGGACTTCCTGTTAAACGCCGCGCGTCCCGTGTCCGAAATCGAAAGCGTGGCGACGCTGGCCGCCAACGGCCGCGTGCTGGCGCTGGCGCAGACCTCGGGCATGAACGTGCCGGCGCAGGACAACACGCAGATGGACGGCTACGCGGTGCGGGCGCGGGATTGCGTTGGCGGCGCGGCCGCCTTGTCGGTGTCGCAGCGCATTCCGGCCGGCCACGTCGGCCAGCCCTTGCAGCCGGGCACGGCGGCGCGCATCTTCACCGGCGCCCTGATTCCGGCCGGCGCCGACGCCGTCGTCATGCAGGAACAGTGCGCATTCGCCGACGGCGTCGTCACGGTGCTCCACGCGCCGGCCGCGGGCGACTGGATCCGCCGCGCCGGCGAGGACATCACCGAGGGCAGCGTGATCCTGCCGGCCGGCACGCGCCTGCGCAGCCAGGAGCTGGGACTGGCCGCCTCGGTCGGCTTGGCCGAACTGCCGGTGCGGCGCAAGCTGCGCGTGGCCGTCTTCTTCACCGGCGACGAGCTGACGATGCCGGGCCAGCCGCTGGCGCCCGGCGCCATCTACAATTCCAACCGTTTCACCCTGCGCGCCTTGCTGGAAAACCTGGCTTGCGACATCAGCGACTACGGCATCGTGCCCGATTCGCTGGACGCCACCCGCGCGGTCCTGCGCGCGGCCGCCGAGGCGCACGACCTGATCATCACCTCGGGCGGCGTGTCGGTCGGCGAGGAAGACCACATCAAGCCGGCGGTGGAGGCGGAAGGGCGCCTGAACATGTGGCAGATCGCCGTCAAGCCGGGCAAGCCGCTGGCCTTCGGCGAAGTCAAGCAAGCCTTCTTCCTCGGCTTGCCGGGCAACCCGGTGTCCAGCTTCATCACCTTCCTGATGTTCGTGCGGCCCTTCATCCTGCGCCTGCAGGGCGTCATGGACGCCGCCGCGCTGGCGCCGAAAACCTATCTGCTGCGGGCCGACTTCCACTGGCCGAAAGCGGACCGGCGCAATGAGTTCCTGCGCGCGCGCATGAATGACAGCGGCGGCCTGGATCTGTTCCCCAACCAAAGCTCGGGCGTGCTGACCTCCACCGTGTGGGGCGACGGCGTCATCGACAACCCGCCGGGCCGGACCATCGCGCCGGGCGACAGCGTGCGTTTCATCCCCTTCAGCGAACTACTACATTAAGTCGATCACATTATGAATATAACGCTGCGGTTTTTTGCCAGCGTGCGCGAGACTCTCGGCGCATCCCAGGAAACGCTGGCCGTGCCGGCGCAGGTGAGCACGGTGGGCGAATTGCGCGCCTTCCTGATCGGCCGCGGCGGCGCCTGGGCCGAGGCGCTGGCGGAAGGGCGCTCGCTGCGCACCGCCTGCGACCAGATCATGTGCAAGGCCGACGCCGCGCTGACGGACGGCTGCGAAGTGGCCTTTTTTCCGCCGGTCACCGGCGGTTAACAAGCGCGGGGCCAGGGCGGGGCTGCGCCGTCGGCCCCGGGCACGCTGCGGCGCCGGTTTTTCCGCTCGCCGCGCCGATTCGATGCCGTGCGCGGCGTAATCGCGCCGCGGGCCCCCCATCTCGTCTAAAATGCCGCACCTTCCCACGCACACCGAGCCGTATTCCATGTCTTCAAGCATTTCCATCCCCCCACGCGTGGCCGTCATCGGCGGCGGTCCTGCCGGCCTGATGGCCGCGCAAACCCTGGCCGCCGGCGGCGCCAGCGTCGATGTCTACGATGCGATGCCCTCGGTCGGCCGCAAATTCCTGCTGGCGGGGCGGGGCGGCATGAACATCACCCACGCCGAACCCTACGCCGACTTCGTCACCCGCTATGGCAATCGCGCTGCGCTGCTGCGCCCCATGCTCGACGCCTTCGGCCCGGACAGCGTGCGCGCCTGGGTGCACGGCCTGGGCGTGGAAACCTTCGTCGGCAGCTCGGGGCGGGTGTTTCCGAGCGACATGAAGGCGGCGCCGCTGTTGCGCGCCTGCCTGCACCGCCTGCGCGAGAGCGGCGTCGCCTTCCACATGCGGCACCGCTGGACGGGCTGGCGCGATGGCAAGTTGCTGTTCTCCAGCCCGGACGGCGAACTGGCCGTGGCGGCCGACGCCGTCATCCTGGCCCTGGGCGGCGGCAGTTGGGCCCGCCTCGGCTCGGACGGCGCCTGGTTGCCGCTGCTGGCGGCGCGGGGCGTGCCGGTGGCGCCTTTGCAGGCCTCCAACTGCGGCTTCGACGTCGATTGGAGCGAACACTTCAGCAGCCGCTACGCCGGCCATCCCTTGCCGACCGTGGCCATCGGCTCCACCGACGCCGAGGGCCGGGCCGTGCGCAAGCAGGGGCAGTTCGTCGTCACGGCCGGAGGCGTCGAGGGCAGCCTGATCTATGCGCTGTCGGCCGCCCTGCGCGAGCAGATCAACGCCGACGGCAGCGCCCTGATCCATCTCGATCTGGTGCCGGACTGGAGCCTGGAGCGGGTCGTCGACGAGGTGTGCCGCCCGCGCGGCGCGCGCTCGATGTCCAGCCATCTGCAGAGTCGCCTGGGGATCAAGGGCGTCAAGTCGGGCCTGCTGCGCGAATGCATCAGCGCCGAGGAATTCGCCGATCCGCTGCGTCTGGCCGAGGCGATCAAGATGCTGCCCCTGCGACTGCGCCGCACGCGCCCCTTGGACGAGGCCATCAGCAGCGCCGGCGGCGTGCGCTTCGAGGGTTTGGAGGAGTTGATGCTCAAGGCCATGCCGGGCGTCTTCGTGGCCGGCGAAATGCTCGACTGGGAGGCGCCCACCGGCGGCTATCTCCTGACGGCTTGTCTGGCCAGCGGCCGGGCGGCGGCGCTGAACGCGCTGGCCTGGTGGCGTGGCGGACGGGTCTAGTCCCAGCTGATGTCGCCGGTGCCGCTGCTGTTGACCTTGCGCAGCTCCGGGTTGCCGTAGACGTTGATGTCGCCGCTGCCGCGCAGCGTCAGATCGGCGGCCTCGCGGGCGAAGACATCGGCCGTGCCCGAGCCTTGCAGCACGAGGGTGACCTTGTCGGCCGCCAGATGTTCGGCGTCCAGGTCGCCCGATCCGCTCAGTTGCGCCACCAGCGCCTTGCTGCTGCCGCTGGCCGTGACGCGCCCCGAGCCGACCATTTCCAGTCGCACGCTGTCGCTGTTGCCGCCGTTCAGGTTCAAATCGCCGCTGCCGTTCAGGCTGGCCAGCACTTGCTTGAAACGGCCGTTGAAGCTGACATTGCCCGAACCCTGCAGGCGCAGCGTGAAGCGCTCGCCGCTGAAGCCGTTCACTGAGCTGTCGCCGGTGCCGTGCACCTCCAGCTGTTGCAGGACGGGCAACACCAATTCCACCTGCAGCGGATGGCGGTGGTGCAAGAGCATGCCTTTCGGCCCGATGCGCAGGGTGGCGCCTTCCTGGCTGGCGGCGACATTGGCCAGCAGGCGCTGCTCGCCGCGCACCGTCAGCGAGGGCGTCGCGCCCTGGCGCAGCGTCAGATCGATGGGGCCGTTCAATTCCACGTTCAGGATATTCTTGCCGATGCTGCGCACCTCGGTGCGCAGCGCACGGCTGGCCGCGCTGCCGGGCGGGTTGACGCCCTGGCTGCGCAGCATGCTGTATGACACGCCGATCAAGGCGAAGGCCAGCACCAGCAGGCTGAGGCCGACTTTGACGAGTGTACCCATGTGTTGCTCCTGTCTCGGGCGGGCGGGCCGCCGGTAATAATGCTCGTTCCTGGCGCGTTCGCGCCAAGTATTAGCTGCCTTTCAGCAGGGAGAAGTTCATCTCGATGTAGCGCTTGATGCCGACCAGGGTGTATTTCGTCACCACCAGGCTGAGCAGGAACAGCGCGATGCCGCCCAACACCATCATCATGCCGAACGCCGTCTGGATGCCGCGCGAGTCGCCGTTCAGCTCGCTGGAAATGTGCAGGCCGCCGCCGGCGAAGGCTTCGGCGCGCCGGATCACGCGCGCCGTGGCCGGCTCGTCGCCGTCGTCGGCGGCCGCCTCGTCGCGGCCGGCCAGCGCCTCCTGCGACACCTGGATGGTCGATTCGCCGATCGAGACCCGGGTCTGCGTCGGCGCGCCGCCGTCCTCGTCGCTGACGATCCAATGGCGCAGCGGCCCGTTCAGCACCAGTTCGTTGGCGCCCGACAAGCCGCTGGCGGTGATGGCGATGCCGCCGATGTAGAACAGCAGGGCCGCCGCGTACATGCAGGCCAGCAAGGCCGAGTACACCATCGCCGGCACCACCATGAACAGATTGAAGATGCCCAGGCCCAAGGCCGACACCAGCAGGCGCGCGAGGTTGGCGGGATTCCTGCTGTGCTCGAAGGCGCGCAGATGGGTGCTGGCGCGCAAGGTGACGGCGATTTTCTTCGGATCGCCCAGATCGGCGCCGATTTCCCGCTCGCTGCGCCCGGCCGCCAGGCCGTCGATGAAACGCTGCTCGTAGTAGGCCAGCGTCTTGGCGACCGTGTCCGCCGGCAAGCCCGCCAGTGCGCGCCGCAGCGCTTCGATATATTCCAGTTTGCTCATCTTGTACTCACAATGTCCAGGTGCGACCAGCCACCGCCGATAGTCTTACTCTAGGCAAACAGCGGACGCGGAACCAGTCCAGTGCGACGGGCTGCGATATTCGCGGCGCAGTCGACGCCCTGGCGGGATATGCGGCGCGCTTATGATGCGCGCCGCGCGGCGCTCAGGCCAGGCCGGCCGCGGCCAGCACGCCACTGCGCACCGCCGACTCTAGCGTGGCCGGGTAGGCGCCGGCCGTGTAGTCGCCCGCCAGCATCAGTCCGGCCAGGCCGGTGGCGTTGGGCGGGCGCGCCAGTCCCGGCGTGCAGGCGAAGGTCGCGCGCTTGTCGCTGATGACCCTGGCCGAGAGCGGCTGCGCCAGCGCGGGGCGGCGCAAGACCTGCGCCAGTTGCGCGGCGACGGCCGCCGCCAGTTGCGCCTGGGGCAGGGCGGCGGCGGCGCCGGAGGCGCTGACGACGACCGCCAGCAGGCCCGCCTGGGCGGCGTCGAGCTGGCCGCGGTCGAAGACGAACTGGCCCCAGTGGCCGGCCTCCGGGACGTCGGCCAGGGCGTAGAATTCTTGTTCCAGACGCACATCGGGTCCGTATTGCAGATAACAGGTGCTGATCGCCTCCGACGTGAATGCGCCCAGTTGCGCGACGATGCCGGAAACTGTCGTGTCTTGCAATTGCTCCAGCAACTGGGCCGCCGCCGCGGCCGGCGTGGCGATGACCACGGCATCGAAGTCGGCGCCGGCGTTTTCCGCTGTCGTATCGATGCGCCAGCGATCGTTTTCCAACCGCTGCAGGGCGCCGGCCTTGCTGCCGGTGAGGATAGCGCCGCCGCGGCCGCTGACGTAGGCGGCGGCGGCGTCGGGGAACAGGGCGCTCAGGTCGACTCTGGGCAGCAGCATGTCCGAGGCGCTGCGGTGCGCGCCCAGGCTGTCGCGCAAGACGTTCAGGAAGACTTGCGCCGAGGCCCGTTCGGGCGGCGTGTTCAGGGCGGCCAGGCAGAGCGGGCGCCACATCAGTTGCTTCAGCCGCTCCGTCTGGTCATAGCGTTCGAGCAATTCGCTGACGCTGCAATCGGTGTGCAATTGCCAGCCCATCCAGCGCGCCGTGCTGGAAAAGCGCGCCAGCGCGAGTTTGTCGGCCCGCGCCAGACCCTTGGCGCGCAGCAGGGCGGCGGCCAAGTGCAGCGGCGCCGGCCAGCGCGGCGCGACGAAGTCCATGCCGTCCGAGTCGGGCGGATAGCGCATCTGCAGGGGCAGGTTCAGCAGCGCCCGTTTGTGCTCGATGCCGACCAGCTTGAGCAGGCGCAGGGTTTCGCTGTAGGCGCCGAGCAGGATATGCTGGCCGTTGTCGAGCGCTCCGCCGTCCAGTTCGACGCGGCGCGCCCGGCCGCCCAAGACGCGGGCGGCCTCGTAGACGGTGACGCGGTGGCCGGCGCGGGCCAGTTCGACGGCGGCGGCGCAGCCGGCCCAGCCGGCGCCGATGACCGCCATGTCGCGCGCCACGGCCTTGCCTTTAGCCACGAACGTAGGTCTTCCAGGCCAGCCAGAGCTTGCGGATCGGCGTCAGGGAGATGCGCTGGGTCAGCACATGGTAGCCGTCGCGCTCGACTTCGCTCAGCAGGGTGCGGTAGATGGCGGCCATGATCAGGCCGGGGCGCTGGGCGCGCCGGTCTGCGGCCGGCAGCAGGGCGAAGGCCTCGTCGTAGGCTTGCTGCGCGCGGGCGACCTGGAAGCGCATCAGGTTCTCGAAATTCTCGCTGTGGCGGGCGTTCAGCAAATCGGCCGCCGTGACCTTGAACTGCTGCAATTCATTGACGGGCAGGTAGATGCGCCCCTTGCGCGCATCCTCGCCGACGTCGCGGATGATGTTGGTGAGCTGGAAGGCGTGGCCCAGCTTCTCCGCGTACAACAGGGTTTCCGGCTTGGTGGAGCCGAAGATGCTGGCCGACAGGATGCCGACCACGCTGGCCACATGCCAGCAATAGCGCGTCATCGCCGTGTAGTCGAGGTAGCGGGTCTGGTTCAGATCCATTTCCATGCCGTCGATGATGGCCTGCAGGTATTTCTCCTCCAGCGTGTAGGCTGCCAGATGCGGTTGCAGCGCGCGCATCACCGGATGCGTCGGATTGCCCTCGAACATGGCGCGCACTTCCTTGCGCCACCAGCTCAACTTGGTGCGGGCGATCGCCTCGTCGGTGCATTCGTCGACGGTGTCGTCGACTTCGCGGCAAAACGCGTACAGCGCCGTGATCGCGCGACGGCGCTCCGGCGGCAGGAACAGGAAGCTGTAGTAGAAGCTGGAACCGCTCTGGGCGGCTTTTTGTTGGCAGTATTCGTCGGGGGACATGGTCGCAAGTGCAAGGGTTTCGGATCGAAGTCGCTATTCTAAGCGCTGGCGCGCCGCCGCAAGGCAGAAAGCGCCGTTTTTGGGCTCACTTTGGGCGCTTCATGCGCAGCGCCCGCCAGCAAATGAGGAGCCAGTCGCGCTTTTGCAGTTTCGGGCGGCGCCGGAAGACGTCGTAATTGACCGCTTCGATCGCTTCGAGAATGCGCAGGCCGCCCTGCACCACCAGGCGCAGTTCCCAGCCCACCCGCCCGCGCAGGCGCAGCGCCAGCGGCGCGCCGCTCAGCATCAGTTCGCGCGCGCGGGCCACCTCGAAGCGCATCAGGGCGCTCCATTTGCCGTGCGATTCGCTGCGCTCGAAGGCCGCCGGCGAGACGGCGAAGCGGCCCAGGTCTTCCAGCGGCAGGTAGATGCGTTCTTTTTGCTGGTCGATGGCGACGTCTTGCAGGAAATTGATCAGTTGCAGCGCGGAGCAAATGGCGTCCGAATCGCGCACATTGTCCTCGTCGACGGCCTTGTAGAGCGTCAGCATCAGCAGGCCGACCGGGTTGGCCGAGCGCCGGCAATAGTCGAGCAGGTCGGCGTAGTTGGCGTAGCGGGTGACGGTGACGTCCTGCTTGAAGGCCGACAGCAGGTCGTAGAAGGGCAGCAGCGGCAGCTCGTACTGGGCGACGATGCCGGCCAGGCGCTCGAACATGGGATCGGGCTGGGCCTGCTTGCGGTGGATGCGGTCCAGCGCCTGGCCATAGACCTCCAGCGCCGCCAGGCGTTCGGCCGGGCTGGCGTCGCCCTCGTCGGCCAGATCGTCGGCGCTGCGGGCGAAGGCGTAGATCGCTTCGACGGCGGGGATCAGGCGTTTCGGCAACAAAATCGATGCTACCGGGAAATTTTCGTAGTGGTCTACTGGCATGGAAAAACACTTATTTAAATTAATGACGCAAAAGTCATTTGCAAACAAATTCGGCCCGACTATAATTACTTAACGAAGAGTCATTTATTCTCCGCCACGCAGGAATAGTAACATCTTGACATCGACATAAGTTCATGAGATTAGATGTTGGGCGGCATTTTAATGCCGCCAAGCATAAAATCGGACAGCCCGCATAGTAAAGGAAAATACCGTGTTCGCCCTGAAATCCCTGCGTCAGATGACGCCGCTTCCCATCGCCTCCCTGCTGGCGGCCGCCGCCCTGCTGGGCGCCTGCTCGCAACCCGCCGAAAAAACCGAGGACATCCGCCCCGTGCGCGCCCTGGTTCTGCAAGGATCCAACGTCGATGTCAACGCCGAGTTTTCCGGCGAGGTCAGGGCGCGGGTCGAATCGCGCCTCGGTTTCCGGGTCGGCGGCAAGATCGTCGCCCGCAAGGTCGACGTCGGCGCGCTGGTGCGGCGCGGCCAGCTGCTGATGCAGCTCGATCCGCAGGATTTGCAACTGGCCCAGGCGCAGGCCCTGGCCGGCTTGCGCGGCGCGGAAACCAACCGCGATCTGGCGCGCGCCGAGCTGAAGCGTTATCAGGACTTGCGCGAAAAGAATTTCGTCAGCCAGGCCGTGCTCGACAGCAAGGAGTCGGCCTTCAAGGCGGCGCAGGCCAGCGTCGATTCGGCGCAGGCCGCCTACCGGGGGCAAGCCAACCAGGCCGGCTATGCCAGCCTGGTGGCCGATATCGACGGGGTGGTGACGGCGGTCGACGCCGAAGTGGGGCAGGTGGTGGCGCCGGGCACGCCGGTGGTGCGCGTGGCCAAGTCGGACGAGAAGGAGATCGTCATCGGCATTCCCGAGGATAAGGTCGAAACGCTGCGCCGCATCGCCGACGTGCAGGTGCGCCTGTGGTCCAACCCCGGCGCGGCGGTGCCCGGCAAGATCCGCGAGATTTCGCCGATGGCCGACCCGGCCACCCGCACCTACACCGTCAAGGTGGCGATCCCCGAGAGCCTGAAGGAGGCGCGCCTGGGCATGACGGCCGTGGTGCAGTTCGCCTCGAAGACGGCGGCGCCGCAGATCAAGGTGCCGTTGACGGCGCTGTTCTATGAGAAATCGGCCAGCTCCGTGTGGGTGGTCGAAAACGGCGCCGTCAGGCTGGTGCCGGTGACCATAGGCGGGGCGGCCGGCAACGACTTGCTGCTCACCAGCGGCGTCAAGGCCGGCCAGACCGTCGTCACGGCCGGCGTCAACCTGCTCAAACCGGGCCAGAAGGTGAAGATTCTCGGCGTCGAGGCGCCCGCCAAGGCCGATCCCGCCGTCGCCGCCGGGGCCGCCAAATGAAGGGCGGCTTCAATCTGTCGCGCTGGGCGCTCGAACACATTCCGCTGACGCGCTACCTGATCGCCGTGCTGCTGATCGGCGGCATGCTCAGTTACGCCAGCCTGGGCCAGGACGAGGACCCGCCGTTCACCTTCCGCATGATGGTGGTGAAAGCCAACTGGCCGGGCGCGACGGCCCTGCAGATGGCCGACCAGGTCACCGACAAGCTGGAAAAGAAGCTGCAGGAAACGCCCTTCATCGACGAGATCACCAGTTACTCGAAGCCGGGCGAGACCCTGATCATGCTCAAGCTGCGCGAATCGGCGCCGCCCAAGGACACGGCCGCCGCCTGGTACCAGGTGCGCAAGAAGGTGGGCGACATCCGCGGCACCTTGCCGCCCGGCGTGGTCGGCCCCTTCTTCAACGATGAATTCGGCGACACCTACGGCTCCATCTTCGCCCTCTCCGGCGACGGCTTCAGCTACGCCGAGATGAAGGACTACGCCGACTTCGTGCGCCAGCAACTGCTCAACGTGCCGCTGGTGTCGAAGGTCGAACTGTTCGGCGCCCAGGACGAGAAGATCAACATCGAGTTCTCGCACAAGAAATTCGCCCAGTTGGGCATCCCCTTCGAGGCCATCGTCAACCAGATCAGCACGCAGAACTCGGTCGAGTCCACCGGCGTGCTGGTGACGCCGACCGACAATCTGCAGGTGCGCGTGACGGGCGCGCTGAAAACCACCAAGGATCTGGAAAACCTCGAGCTGCGCGCCAACGGCACCACCTTCCGCCTGGGCGACTTCGCCACCGTCAAGCGCGAATACCGCAACCCGCCGCAGGACAAGATGCGCTACAACGGCAAGGAAGTGATCGGCCTGGGCGTGTCGATGGAGAAGGGCGGCAACATCATCGAGATGGGCAAGCATATGCAGAAGACGGTGGCGCTGCTGAAAAGCCAGTTGCCCGTCGGCATAGAGCTGCAGCGCGTCTCCAACCAGCCGGAAGCCGTCACGGCCTCGGTGGGCGAGTTCGTGCACACCTTGATCGAGGCCATCCTGATCGTGCTGGCCGTCAGCTTCCTGGCGCTGGGCCTGCACACCAAGCCCTTCCGCCTGGACGTGCGGCCCGGCTTGGTGGTGGCGCTGACCATCCCGCTGGTGCTGGCGGTGACCTTCCTGTTCATGCGCGTGCTCGACATCGACCTGCACAAGATCTCGCTGGGCGCCCTGATCATCGCCCTGGGCCTGCTGGTGGACGACGCCATCATCGCCGTCGAAATGATGGTGCGCAAGATGGAGGAGGGCTTCTCGCGCTTCGACGCGGCCACCTTCGCCTACACGTCGACGGCCATGCCGATGCTGACCGGCACCCTGATCACGGTGGCGGGCTTCCTGCCGATCGGCCTGGCCAAGTCGGCCGCCGGCGAATACACCTTCTCGCTGTTCTCGGTGAACGCCCTGGCGCTGATCATTTCCTGGTTCGTCGCCGTGCTCTTCACGCCCTACATCGGCTACGTGCTGCTGAAGGTCAAGCCGCACGGCGACGGCCAGCATGAACTGTTCGACACGCCCGGCTTCCGCCGCTTCCGCGCGCTGGTCAACTGGTGCGTGGACTGGCGCAAGACCACCATCGTGGCGACCCTGGCCATCTTCGCGCTGGGCATCTACGGCTTCAAGTTCATCGAGAAGCAATTCTTCCCCGATTCCAGCCGGCCGGAGTTGATGGTCGAGATGTGGATGCCGGAGGGCACCACCTTCGCCGCCACGGAAGCCCAGGCGAAGAAATTCGAGGCCTTCGTGCGCACCCTCGACGGCGTCGACAGCATCACCAGCTACGTCGGCACCGGCAGTCCGCGCTTCTACCTGCCGCTGGACCAGATTTTCCCGCAGACCAACGTGTCGCAATTCGTCGTCCTGCCCAAGGACTTGAAGGCGCGCGGCATCCTGCGCGAGAAGATCGTCGCCATTTTCAAGAACGACTTCCCGGCCGTGCGCGGGCGCGTCAAGCTGCTGCCGAACGGGCCGCCGGTGCCGTATCCGGTGCAGTTCCGCGTCACCGGCACGGAGGTGGCGAAGGTGCGCGGCATCGCCGACGAGGTCAAGGACGTCATGCGCGCCAACGTCAACACCCTGGGCGTGAACGACAACTGGAACGAATCGGTCAAGGTCCTGCGCCTCGACCTTGACCAGGACAAGATGCGCGCCCTGGGCATCACCTCGCAGACGGTGATGCGGGCGGCCAACACCATCCTGTCCGGCACGGTCATCGGCCAGTTCCGCGAGGACAACAAGCTGATCGACATCCAGGTCCGCCAGCCGCTCGAGGAGCGCGCCACCATCTCGGTGCTCAACGACACCAACATTCCGGCCGCCGACGGCAAGTCGGTGACCATCGCCCAGGTGGCGCGCGCCCATTTCGTCTGGGAGCCGGGCGTGGTCTGGCGCGAGGGGCGCGAATGGGCCATCACGGTGCAGTCCGACGTCGTCGACGGCATCCAGGGACCGACCGTGTCGGGCCAGGTGAATCCGCAGCTGGACGCCCTGCGCGCCCGCTTGCCGCCGGGCTACCGCATCACCGTCAAGGGCGCCGCCGCCGACAGCGGCGCGGCCGAGGCCTCGATCGCCGCCAATCTGCCCTTGGCGATCTTCATCATCTTCACCTTGCTGATGCTGCAGTTGCATAGCTTCTCGCGCGCGCTGCTGGTCTTCCTGACCGGGCCGCTGGGCGTGGCCGGCGCGGCGGCGGCGCTGCTGGTGCTGGGGCGGCCGCTGGGCTTCGTCGCCAATCTCGGCGTCATCGCCCTGTTCGGCATGATCATCCGCAACTCGGTGATCCTGGTCGACCAGATCGAGCAGGACATCGCCGGCGGCGCCGAGCCCTGGGACGCCATCGTCGAATCGGCCGTGCGGCGCTGCCGGCCCATCGTGCTGACGGCGGCGGCGGCCGCGCTGGCGATGATTCCGCTCTCGCGCTCGGTGTTCTGGGGCCCGCTGGCCGTGGCCATCATGGGCGGCCTGATCCTCGCCACCGCGCTGACGCTGCTGTTCCTGCCGGCCCTGTACGCGGCCTGGTTCCGCGTCAAGAAGCCGCTGTCGAAAGGGGCGCCGGCGCACTGAGTTGGCAAATGCTCAAAAAACGCGGCATGGGGTTGGAAAATCCAGTAGAATGCCGCGTTCTCGCCGCCGGGGCAGCCCCGGTAGCCAGAATGGCCGCGACTTGTTAGAATCGCGGAGTCAGTATTGCGGATGTGGTGGAATTGGTAGACACGCTGGTCTTAGAAGCCAGTGCTTCGGCTTGGGAGTTCGAGTCTCCCCATCCGCACCAGAACAGATAGTCCCGCGGGCCGGCTTGGCGCGAGAGCGAGCGGCGCCGCGCCCCTTCCTTGCGCCTTGCGCGCGCATTCATAAATTGCCGATACGGCGAATCGCGGCGCTCCTTAAAGCGCGCCGCCCGCTTGCCGAAAGGGCTTTCTCCGGCCTCGGCATTCCTCTATGCCATCGCGCCCCGATCTGCGCGCAAATTAGCCCCTTTCCTTTAGTCCTTTGTTATAATGTTTCGCTTTACCGAATTTTGGTCGGCCCTGCTATTTTTCCTCGTGGCAAGGCTGATTGGTCGGAGCCCTGTTGCGCTGTTGCGAACCGAGGGGGAGTTTGGACGATCGTTGGGAAACTCCGGAAAGCGGAGGAGCCATCGCCTTAATACCTTTGCTCAGCAACGAGCTACAGATGAATATGCGAGCGGGCGGAACCGGACGTCATTTGACGGCGGCAATTCCACCTGCCTCGCACCAACGCATTTTATTTTTTGGACGATTTTTACATGGCAACTGCAGTCGAAACCTTGGGCAAACTCGAACGTCGTATCACGATCTCCTTCCCGCTGACCGATGTCCGCACGGAAGTTGAGAAGCGCCTGAAAGTGCAAGCCCGTACGGCTAAGGCGCCGGGCTTCCGTCCGGGCAAAGTTCCTTTAAAAATGGTCGCCGCGCAATACGGTTATCAAATCGAAACCCAAGTGCTGAATGACAAAGTCGGCCGCGCCTTCAACGACGCCGCCAACGAAAACAATCTGCGCGTGGCCGGCTACCCGAAAATCGAACCGAAGGAAGAAGCGGCCGAAGGCGTGCTGGCTTTCGACGCCACGTTCGAAGTCTATCCGGAAGTCGTCATCGGCGACCTGGCCGGCGTGGAAATCGAAACCGTCAAGGCCGAAGTGTCGGCGGCGGAAATCGACAAGACCATCGACATCCTGCGCAAGCAGCGCGTGCACTTCCACACCAAGGGCGTGGCGGGTGAGCACGGCGACGGCGGCGCGGATCAAAGCGCGCAAAGCGGCGACAAGGTCACCGTCGATTTCGTCGGCTCCATCGACGACGTCGAATTCCCGGGCGGCAAAGCCGACGGCTACGCCTTCGTGCTGGGCGAAGGCCGCATGTTGCCTGAGTTCGAGGCGGCCACCATCGGTTTGAAAGTCGGCGAAGCGAAGACCTTCCCACTGGCGTTCCCGGCCGACTACCACGGCAAGGACGTGGCCGGCAAAACCGCCTCGTTCACGATCACCCTGGTCAAGCTGGAATGGGCGCATCTGCCGGAAGTCGACGCTGAATTCGCGAAATCGCTGGGTGTCGCCGACGGCGACCTGGCCAAAATGCGCGAAGACATCAAAGTCAACCTGGAACGCGAAGTCGCCGGCCGCGTCAAAGCCCGCAACAAGGAAAGCGTGATGGACGCGCTGGTCAAAGTTGCCGAGCTGGACGTGCCGAAGGCACTGGTCGCGCAAGATTCCGAGCGCCTGGCCGAAATGACCCGTCAAGACATGGCGCAACGCGGCATGAACATCAAGGACGTGCCATTCCCACCGGAACTGTTCGCCGAAAAAGCCGAGCGTCGCGTGCGCCTGGGCCTGATCCTGTCGCAACTGGTTGGCAGCAACAACCTGCAAGCGACGCCGGAGCAAGTCAAGGCCCAGGTCGAAGATTTCGCCCAAAGCTACGAAGACCCGCGCGAAGTGCTGAAGTACTACTACAGCGACCGTCAACGCCTGGGTGAAGTCGAAGCCCTTGTATTGGAAGAAAACGTCGTCAACTACGTGCTGGGCCTGTCGAAAGTGACATCGAAAGCGGTTGCCTTCGACGAACTGATGGGAAGCAACGCACAAGCGTAAACCAGCTTGCCTTTACAATAGGGGCGTCGCGGCGGACCGGGCAACCGGCGCGTCGCGCGCCCCCAAGCTGCTTCACAAGGAAATGAAATGACAGGTATGAACCGAAATCCGGCGCTGGACACTGAAATGCTTGGTCTGGTGCCTATGGTGGTGGAGCAGAGCGGCCGTGGCGAGCGCTCCTATGATATCTACTCGCGCTTGTTGAAAGAGCGTGTGATCTTCATGGTCGGCCCCGTACACGACCAGATGGCGAACTTGATCGTGGCCCAGTTGCTGTTCCTGGAAAGTGAAAATCCGGACAAGGATATTTCGCTCTACATCAACTCGCCGGGCGGCTCGGTGTCGGCCGGCATGGCGATCTTCGACACGATGCAGTTCATCAAGCCGGACGTCTCGACCCTGTGCACCGGCATGGCCGCCTCGATGGGCGCCTTCCTGCTGGCCGCGGGCGCGAAGGGCAAGCGTTTCTCCTTGCCCAACTCGCGCATCATGATCCATCAACCGTCGGGCGGCTCGCAAGGGCAGGCTTCCGATATCGAAATCCAGGCGCGCGAGATCCTGTATCTGCGCTCCCGTTTGAACGGTATCCTGGCCGAACGCACCGGCCAGACGGTCGAGCAGATCGCCAAGGACACGGATCGCGACCGTTTCATGTCCGCCGACGAGTCCGCCGAGTATGGCTTGATCGACAAAGTGTTGACCAGCCGCGCTTGATGCGTCCCAACCGGTATTGCTAAAAAACGCCCGGGCGCTTAAACGTTCGGGCGTTTCGTTTTTATTTCGGGTAGCATGGGGTATGCGGGCGGTTTTTCCGCGCGCACGCGCCGTCAGGGCAGCTCCATGTTCGCGAGTTTGCAATATTGTTAATGCAGTTCCAACCAAAATGCCTTATGTCAGACAAAAAATCCTCTAGCGGCGAAAAATTATTGTATTGCTCGTTCTGCGGCAAGAGCCAGCACGAGGTGAAGAAACTCATCGCCGGCCCTTCCGTGTTCATCTGCGATGAATGCATCGACCTGTGCAACGACATCATCCGCGACGAAACGTCGAGCATCGAATCGGTCACGGGCGCCAAGTCCGACCTGCCGACGCCGCAGGAAATCGCGGCCCTGCTGGACCAGTACGTGATCGGCCAGCAAACGGCCAAGCGCATCCTGTCGGTGGCGGTGTACAACCACTACAAGCGCCTGAAGCACCTGGGCAAGAAGGACGACGTCGAACTGGCCAAGAGCAACATCCTGCTGGTCGGCCCCACCGGCTCCGGCAAGACGCTGCTGGCGCAGACGCTGGCGCGCATGCTCAACGTGCCCTTCGTGATCGCCGACGCCACCACACTGACCGAAGCGGGCTATGTCGGCGAGGACGTCGAGAACATCATCCAGAAGCTGCTGCAAAGCTGCAACTACGATGTCGACAAGGCGCAGCGCGGCATCGTCTACATCGATGAGATCGACAAGATCTCGCGCAAGTCCGACAATCCCTCGATCACCCGCGACGTGTCGGGCGAGGGCGTGCAGCAGGCGCTGTTGAAGCTGATCGAGGGCACGATGGCCTCGGTGCCGCCGCAGGGCGGGCGCAAGCATCCGAACCAGGACTTCGTGCAGATCGACACGACCAACATCATGTTCATCTGCGGCGGCGCCTTCGACGGCCTGGTGAAGATCATCTCGAACCGTTCCGAAAAGAGCGGCATCGGCTTCTCGGCCACGGTGAAGAGCCAGTCGCAGCGCGCCAGCAGCGAAATCCTGCTGGAAGCGGAGCCCGAGGATCTGATCAAGTTCGGTCTGATCCCCGAGCTGGTCGGCCGTCTGCCCGTCGTCGCCACGCTGGCCGAACTGACCGAGGAGGCGCTGATCCAGATCCTGATCGAGCCGAAAAACGCCCTCATCAAGCAATATTCGAAATTGCTGGAAATGGAAGGCGCGGAACTGGAAATCCGTCCCGCCGCCCTGCATGCCATCGCCAAAAAAGCGCTGGCCCGCAAGACCGGCGCGCGCGGCCTGCGCTCGATCCTCGAGCACGCCCTGTTGGATGTGATGTATGAATTGCCGAACGAGCAAAACGTCGTCAAGGTCGTCATCGATGAAAACACCATCACCAGCGGCGCGAAACCTTTGTTGATTTACCAAGAGCCCGCCAAGGTTTCTGGGGAAAACTAAAAAGCCGCCACACAATTGCATAAAAGGGATTTGCATCCCTTTAGCAAGGCGGTACAATTTAAATCAATAATGGATGTCGGGCTTCACTCGAAAAGCCACTCGCGGCGACATGCAGCGTGTGGCTTTTTTATTGGAATTTTATGCATCGATTAGAGTTATGGCGGTGTTTTCTGGACAAATGACTAAATATTGTTATTTTTCGGAATTATTTTTTCTCGCCGGTCTTGTGTTTTGGCAGCGAGCGCCAACATCATCAATACGCTTTCTATAAGGTACGCCATGACAACTTCCAAATTAACTGAGCAAACTCAACTGCCGTTATTGCCGCTGCGGGATGTTGTAGTTTTCCCGCATATGGTGATACCGCTGTTCGTGGGCCGCCCAAAGTCGATCAAGGCGCTTGAGGCTGCGATGGAGCAGGGCAAGAGCATCATGCTTGCCGCGCAAAAGGCCGCCGCCAAGGATGAACCGTCCGCCTCCGATATCTATCAGATCGGTTGCGTTGCCAATATTCTGCAGATGCTGAAACTGCCCGACGGCACCGTCAAGGTGCTCGTCGAAGGGGCCCAGCGCGCCCGCATCAACCACATCAGCGATGCGCCCACGCATTTCATCGCCGACCTGACGCCGCTCGAATCCGAGCCGGGCGACGAGTCGGAAGTGGAGGCGATGCGCCGCGCCATCGTTCAGCAGTTCGACCAGTACGTCAAACTGAACAAGAAAATTCCGCCGGAAATCCTCGCTTCGCTGTCGGGCATCGACGACGCCGGCCGCCTGGCCGACACGGTCGCGGCGCACCTGCCGCTGAAGCTGGAGCAAAAGCAAGTCATCCTGGAAATCTTCAGCGTCTCGAAGCGCCTTGAGCATCTGCTCGGCCAGCTGGAGGGCGAGCTCGACATCCTGCAGGTGGAAAAGCGCATCCGCGGCCGCGTCAAGCGCCAGATGGAGAAATCGCAGCGCGAGTACTACCTGAACGAGCAAGTCAAAGCCATCCAGAAAGAACTGGGCGAGGGCGAGGACGGCGCCGACCTCGACGAGCTGGAGAAGAAGGTCGTCGCGGCCAAAATGCCCAAGGAGGCGCTCGACAAGGCCACCAACGAACTGAAAAAACTCAAGCTGATGTCGCCGATGTCGGCCGAAGCCACCGTCGTGCGCAACTACATCGACACCCTGGTGGCGCTGCCGTGGAAGAAGAAGTCCAAGGTCAACAACGACCTCACCAACGCCGAGAAGGTGCTGGAAGGCGACCACTACGGTCTCGACAAGGTGAAAGAACGCATCCTGGAATACCTCGCGGTGCAACAACGCGTCGACAAGCTGAAAGCGCCCATCCTGTGCTTCGTCGGCCCTCCGGGCGTCGGCAAGACCTCGCTGGGGCAGTCGATCGCCCGCGCGACGAACCGCAAGTTCGTCCGCATGGCGCTGGGCGGCGTGCGCGACGAGGCCGAGATCCGCGGCCATCGGCGCACCTACATCGGTTCGATGCCGGGCAAGATTTTGCAATCGCTGGCCAAGGTCGGCGTGCGCAATCCCCTGTTCCTGCTCGACGAGGTCGACAAGATGGGCGCGGACTTCCGCGGCGATCCTTCGTCGGCGCTGCTGGAGGTGCTCGATCCGGAACAGAACCACACCTTCTCCGACCATTACATCGAAGTCGATTTCGACTTGTCGGACGTGATGTTCGTGGCCACCTCGAACTCCTACAACATCCCGCCGGCGCTGCTCGACCGTATGGAAGTGATCCGTTTGTCCGGCTACACCGAGGACGAAAAGACCAGCATCGCCCAGCGCTATCTGCTGCCGAAGCAGATCAAGAACAACGGCCTGAAGGAAGAGGAAATCAGCATCGCCGAATCGGCGCTGCGCGACATCATCCGCTACTACACCCGGGAAGCCGGCGTGCGCTCGCTGGAACGCGAAGTGTCGAAGATCTGCCGCAAGGTGGTGAAGATGCTGCTGCTGAAAAAGCAGGACAAGAAGGTCATCGTCAATTCGAAGAACCTCGACAAGTTCCTCGGCGTGCGGCGCTATGACTTCGGCGTCGCCGAGAAGGAAAACCAGGTCGGCCAGGTGGTCGGTCTGGCCTGGACCGAGGTGGGCGGCGATTTGCTGACCATCGAGGCGGTGACGATGCCGGGCAAGGGCGGCATCATCCGCACCGGCACCCTGGGCGACGTGATGAAGGAATCGATCGAAGCGGCGCGCACCGTCGTGCGCAGCCGCGCCGCCCGCCTCGGCATCAAACCCGAGGTGTTCGAGAAGAGCGACATCCACATCCACGTGCCGGAAGGCGCGACGCCGAAGGACGGTCCTTCGGCCGGCGTGGCGATGACCCTGGCGCTGGTGTCGGTGTTTACCGGCATCCCGGTGCGCGCCGACGTGGCGATGACGGGCGAGATCACCCTGCGCGGCGAAGTGCTGCCGATCGGCGGCTTGAAAGAGAAGCTGTTGGCGGCGCATCGCGGCGGCATCAAGACGGTGCTCATTCCCGAGCAAAACGTCAAGGATCTGGCCGAGATTCCCGACAACGTGAAGAACAAGCTGGAAATCGTGCCGGTGCGCTGGATCGATAAAGTCCTGGAAATCGCGCTGGAGCGGGCTCCCGTGGCCTTGGTCGAGGTGCCTGTGGTGGAGGCGGTCGCCGCCGCCGCCGTCAAGCCCGACGCCCCTGTGGAAGTGGTCAAGCACTAAGCGTTTTTAGTTGCCGCACCCCAAACAAGCGCTTAAATAGCGCTTGTTTGCTATGGAAACGCCATTCCGCGATCCAAAGCGCTTGACACAGAACAGTGCGGCTTGTTTAATACGGCCTGCAGAATTTCTTCCGCAAGATTGCCGTGAATTGACACAATCAATGCGCGGTAAAGACGATATATATCTTTGTAATGGGGACGCTAGTGAATAAGACTGAATTGATCGACCATATTGCTGAAAAAGCCGACATCTCGAAAGCGGCCGCCGCGCGCGCACTCGATGCCGTCATCGGTGGCGTAACGGAAACCTTGCAAAAGAACGACAGCGTGACCCTGGTCGGCTTCGGCACCTTCTCGGTCAGCGAGCGCGCCGAGCGCACCGGTCGCAATCCACGCACCAAGGAAGCGATCACGATCGAAGCGGCGAAAGTTCCTAAATTTAAAGCTGGTAAAGCTTTGAAAGATGCAGTAAACTAACGGACTTCAGTGAGGTGACAGTCACTGAAAAGATTTGACGGCACCATTGGTGAAAACCGAATGGGGGCTTAGCTCAGTTGGTAGAGCGGCGCCCTTACAAGGCGTAGGTCGGGAGTTCGAGCCTCTCAGCCCCCACCAGTCAAATCGTAGTACCTTGTATTCTTAGGAGCGGTAGTTCAGTTGGTTAGAATGCCGGCCTGTCACGTCGGAGGTCGCGGGTTCGAGTCCCGTTCGCTCCGCCATAGAATACAAACATTTGCAAGAGCTGGAGCGGTAGTTCAGTTGGTTAGAATGCCGGCCTGTCACGTCGGAGGTCGCGGGTTCGAGTCCCGTTCGCTCCGCCATTAATCTTGTGAAACTTGGAGTGGTAGTTCAGTTGGTTAGAATACCGGCCTGTCACGTCGGGGGTCGCGGGTTCGAGTCCCGTCCACTCCGCCAGAATAAAGATGCCCCCGTAGCTCAATGAGTTACGGGGGTTTTTCTTTTTCCGCGCCGCCATTTATATTTCCCCCGATTAAAGACGCAGCGGCGCCGGCATCAGTCTGAATCCGGCCCCAAGGCATGCCTTTCCCGCATGATTTACCCTTGCCATCGCGCTAGCGTCACTGTAGAATCAGGCGATGTTGATGTATGCGGCAGATTTCTCGTTCGATTTGGCCGCCAAGTCATTGATTTTAAAGGGGAAGTGGATCGCGATTTCGTGTCCAGTCCACTCCGCCGTAACAAAAAAGGGCGAACGCAAGTTCGTCTTTTTTTATATGTGCAAGTCCATCGTAATCCACTCAAATCCGAATTGGCTGACCATGTTTGAATTTATTCGTACCCATCAACGCTTGATGCAGATTTTCCTGATGTTGCTCATCGTTCCGTCCTTCGCACTGGTCGGTATCGGCGGCTATAAGAGCTTCGGCGACGACGCCACCACCATCGCCAAGGTCGGCGATCAGAAGATCACGCAGCAACAGTGGGAAGCGGCCCAGCGTCAACAGATCGAGCGCTACCGGCAAATGCTCGGCGCGCAGTTCGATCAGAAGATGTTCGACACGCCGGAAGCCAAGCAGGCCATTCTCGACAACCTGATCGCCGAAGCGGCCGTCATGGCCGAAGTCAAGCGCGGCCACCTGAGCGTGAGCGACGCGGCCCTGCAAAAAGTCATCCTTGAAACGCCGGGCTTGACTTTGCCCGACGGCAAATTCGATGTCGAACGCTACAAATCCCTGCTGGCCGCCCAAGGCATGACGCCGGACATGTACGATGCGCGCCTGCGCGTCGACCTGGCCGCGCAGCAGATCAGCGGCGCCATCCAGGGCAGCGCCTTCGCGCCCGACGCGGTGGCCAAGCGCCTGTCGGACATCAATGACCAGGAACGCGAGGTGCAGGAGCTGCTGCTGCCGGCCACCGGTTTCCTGGCGCAAGTGAAGGTGAGCGACGAAATGGTCAAGGCCTTCTACGACAAGAACAGCAAGTTCTTTGAAATCCCCGAGCAGGTCAAGATTGAATACGTGCTGTTCGACAGCGCCGCCGTGGCCGATCAGGTCAGCGTCAGCGACGCCGAAGTGGCCGCCTATTACGAACAGAATCCGAAGCGTTTCAGCAGCGAAGAGAGCCGCCGCGCCAGCCACATCCTGATCGCGCTCAAGAAGGACGCCAGCGCCGCCGAGAAGGCCGCCGCCAAGGCCAAGGCCGACACCGTGCTGGCCGAAGTGCGCAAGGCGCCGGGCGAGTTCGCCAAGATCGCCAAGGCGCAGTCGCAAGACCCGGCCTCGGCCGAACTGGGCGGCGACCTGGACGTGATCACCAAGGGCGCGCTGCCGAAACCGCTCGAAGACGCGGCCATGAAGCTCAAGCAGGGCGAGATCAGCGATCTGGTCAGCACCGAATTCGGTTACCACATCGTCACCGTGACCGCGCTCAAGCCCGCGCACCTGCGCGCGCTGGACGAAGTCAAGGGCGAGATCAGCGCCGACTTGAAGAAGCAGAAATCGGCCAAGAAGTATTCGGAATTGGCCGAGCAGTTCACCAACACGGTCTACGAGCAATCGGACAGCCTGAAACCGGTGGTCGACAAGCTCAAGCTGAAGGTGGAAACCGTCGCCAACCTGTCGCGCACACCGTCGCCGGCCTTGGCCAAGGCGCCGTTCAACAACGCCAAGTTCCTCAAAGCCGTGTTTTCGGATGAAGTCTTGAAGAACAAGCGCAACACGGAAGCCGTCGAAGTGGCGCCGAACACCCTGATCGCCGGTCGCGTGGTCGAATTCAAACCGGCCAGCAAGCGTCCGCTGGCCGAAGTCGACGCCCTGATCCGTCAGCGCGTGACCCAGGAAGAAGCCTCGAAACTGGCCAAGGCGGCCGGTGAGAGCAAACTGGCGGCCCTGAAGGCTGCCGACAGCACCAGCGGCTTCGGCGCCAACACCACCGTGTCGCGCGGCAAGGGCGAGGGCTTGAACCGCCTGGCCCTGGCGCAAGTGATGAAGGCCGACGTCAGCAAGCTGCCGGCCTACGTCGGCGTGGATGTGCCGGGCATGGGTTACAGCATCTACCGCATCGGCAAGGTGCAGCAATCGGCCACGCCGGACGCGGCGCGGCGCCAGTCCGAAAAGGATCAGATCGCCAATGCGCTGGCCCAGCAAGAGATGTATGACTACGTCGAAGTGCTGAAAAGCAAAGCGAAAGTGACGATCGTCAAGCCGCTCGCCGCAGTGAATACGGATGCGGAACGGAAGTAATTCCTCGCAATGGAAAAAACCGCTTTCGAGCGGTAATGCCGTTCAGTTAAGACTGGACGGCATTTTTATTTTGGGCTTGTAAACGCCCGGGCCAGCTGTTAACCTACGCGGCGATGCTCGATGACACTCTCCATTTCCTGGCAAACCACCTCGAAGCGCCTGACTGGCGTCG
>JANXSQ010000195.1 GCA_025356595.1 Janthinobacterium sp.
CCGGCGTCGACGGCGCCGGCGCCGGCACGCAGGCGGCCCCAGATGTCCGGCTCCCAGCTGGCGCCGATGGCGGCGCGGGCATTGCCGCCCGCCGCCGCCGCGCCGCCGGCGCCGCCGGAGCGGCTCTCGCCGGCCGTCAGTTCGACGCTGGGAAAGAGCGCCGCGCGCTGGCCGCGCACCAGCGCGCGCGCCTGCTCGTAGGAGGCGGCGGCGGCCGCCACGTTCTGGTTCGACACCTCGACGGCGGCCACCAGCTCGTTCAGAAGCGGATCGCCGAACAGGGTCCACCACGGCCCCCGCTCCAGGGTGTCGGCCGGCGCCGCCGGCGACCAGCCGGCGGCCTCCTTGAACTGGCCGGCGTCGGCCAGGGCGGGACGCTGGTAGGCCGGCGTCAGCGAACAGGCGCTGGCCAGGCAGGCGCAGGCGGCCAGCGCGAGCAGGTGGAGACGGCGGGGGCGGATTGGGTGCATGGCGTGCTTCATGGTGAGGTGGACGGGTCGGCGCTCAGGCGGCTCAGTTGCCGCTCGCCGGCACTGCGCCGGCGCAGCTTGTCGAGCAGGATGTAGACCACCGGCGTGGTCAGCAGGGTCAGGATCTGGCTGGCGATCAGGCCGCCGATGATGGCCACGCCGAGCGGGCGGCGCAGCTCGGAGCCTTCGCCGAAGCCGATCGCCAGCGGCAGGGCGCCCAGGGCGGCCGCCAGCGTCGTCATCAGGATGGGCCGGAAGCGCAGCAGGCAGGCTTCGCGCACCGCCGCCACGGCGTCCAGGCCGCGCGCGCGCTCGGCCTCGAGCGCGAAGTCGATGATCAGGATGGCGTTCTTCTTGACGATGCCGATCAGGAGGAAGACGCCGATCAGGGCGATGATGGAAAACTCCATCTTGAACAACAGCAGCGCCAGCACGGCGCCCACGCCGGCCGAGGGCAGCGTCGAGAGCACGGTGAGCGGATGCACCAGGCTTTCGTAAAGGATGCCGAGGACGATGTAGATGACGACCACGGCGGCCAGGATCAGCAGCGGCTGCTGCTGGCTGTTCTCGTCGGCGCTGCGCGCCGTGCCCTGGAAGCTGCCGCGCACATTGTTGGGCATGCCGATGTCGGCCTCGGCCTGGCGCACGGCCGCCTGGCCGGCGCTCAGGCTGACGCCGTCGGCCAGATTGAACGACACCGTCGTCGCCAGCTCGCCGTCCTGGTGGTTGACCGAGGTCGGCGTCGAGCTGTCGGCGAACTTGCCGATGGCCGCCAGCGGCACCATCGTCGCCGCCGCCGTGCTCAGGGCCGTGCCGCTGGCCGGGTCGCGCAGGGCGCTGGCGTTGACCGCGCCCACGCCGGCGGCGGCGGTGGCGGCCGGTTTGGCCGGCACGTAGACGTCGCGCAGCGCCTCGGGGCCCTGGGCGAAGCGCGGCGCCACCTCCATGATGACGTGGTATTGATTCAGCTCGTCGTAGATGGTGGCGACCTGGCGCTGGCCGAAGCCGTTGTACAGGGCGTTGTCGACGTCGCGCACCGAAATGCCGAAGCGCGCCGCGCTGTCCTTGTCGATGGTGACGAAGGTTTCCACGCCGTTCTCGGCCTGGTCGGTGTCCACGTCGGTCAGCGTGGCCTGCCCCCTCATGGCGTCGGCCAGCTTGCCGGCCCACAGTTTCAGGTCGGCGCGGTTGTCGCTTTTCAGGGTGTACTGGTAGGTCGAATTGCTCTGCCGTCCGCCCATGCGCAAGTCCTGCACGGGATTCAGGAACAGCGACACGCCGGTGACCCTGGCCAGTTGCGGGCGCAGGCGCGCGATGACGGCCTGGCCGGCCTCGCTGCGTTCGGCAGCCGGCTTCAGGTTGATGAACATGAAGCCGCCGCCGGCGCGCCCGCCGCCGGTGAAGCCGACCACCGTCGCCACGGCCGGATCGCCCTTGATGATGTCGACCAACTGGCGCAGCTTGCCCTGCATGGCCTGGAAGGAGATGCTCTGGTCGGCGCGCATGCCGGCGTTGATCTGGCCCGTGTCCTGCTGCGGGAAGAAGCCCTTCGGCGCGGCGCTGAACAGGTAGACGTTCAGGCCGACCACGAAGAGCAGGATCAGCATCACCAGCGCCTTGCTCGACAGGGCCCAGTCGAGGCTGTGCTCATAGCTCTTCAGGATGGCGGCGAAGCCGCGCTCGAAGGCGCGCGCCAGGCGCCCCGGCGGCTTGGCCGCCTGCCCCGGCTTGAGCAGCCAGGCGCACATCATCGGCGTGGTGGTCAGCGAAATGACCAGGGAAATGAGCACCGCCGCCGACAGCGTGACGGCGAATTCGCGGAACAGCCGCCCCACCTGCCCGCCCATGAACAGCAGCGGGATGAAGACGGCCACCAGCGACAGGCTGATCGACAGCACCGTGAAGCCGACCTCGCGCGCGCCCAGCAGGGCCGCCTTGAAGCGGTCCATGCCCTCCTCGATGTGGCGCGAGGTGTTCTCCAGCACCACAATGGCGTCGTCGACGACGAAGCCGGTGGCCACCGTCAGCGCCATCAGGCTCAGGTTGTTCAGGCTGAAGCCGAGCAGGTACATGACGCCGAAGGTGCCCAGCAGCGACACCACGGTGGCCACGGCCGGCACGATGGTGGCGCGCACGCTGCGCAGGAAGGCGCTCACCACCAGCACCACCAGCAGGATGGAGATGATCAGGGTCACCTCGATCTCCTTGAGCGAGGAGCGGATCGAATTGGTGCTGTCCGAGGCCACCTGCAGATGCACGTCGCCCGGCAACTGCGCCTGCAACTGCGGCAGCAGCGCGCGCACCCCGTCCACCGTCTCGATGACGTTGGCGCCCGGCTGGCGCGTGATCAGCACGATCACCGCCGGGTCGCCGTTGAACAGGCCCAGGGTGTTGGTGTTCTCGACGCCGTCGAGCACCTCGGCGACGTCGTCGAGGCGGATCGCGGCGCCGTCGCGCCAGGCCACCACCAGGCCGCAGTAGTCGGCCGCGCTGCGCCCGCCGGCCGCCGTGCTGGCGCCGGAATAGATCTGCAGGCGCCGCGCGTCGCCCTCGATGGCGCCCTTCGGCCGGTTGGCGTTGGTGGCCTGCAGCGCCGCGCGCACGTCCTCCATCGACACGCCGTAGCGGTTCAGGGCGTAGGGCAGCAGCTCGACGCGCACGGCCGGCAGCGAACCGCCGCCCAGCTCGACGTCGCCGACGCCCTTCACCTGGGCCAGCTTCTGCTGCACCAGATTCGACACCGCCTCGTACACCTGGCCCGGGGTGCGCGTCTTCGAGGTCAGCGCCAGGATGATCACCGGCGCGTCGGAGGGATTCGCCTTGCGGTAGGTGGGATTGCTGCGCAGGGTGGCCGGCAGGTCGACGCGGGTGGCGTTGATGGCCGCCTGCACCTCGCGCGCGGCGGCGTCGATCTTGCGGTTCAGGTCGAACTGCAGGCTGATGCGGGTCGAGCCGGGGCCCGAGGTGGAGGTCATCTCGTTGACCCCGGCGATCACGCCGAGGCGCCGCTCGAGCGGCGTGGCGACGCTGGTCGACATGGTGTCCGGGCTGGCGCCGGGCAGGCTGGCGTTCACCGAGATGGTCGGATAATCGACCTGCGGCAGCGGCGAGACCGGCAGCACGAAGAAGGCGCCGCTGCCGGCCAGGGCGATGCCGATGGTCAGCAGGACGGTGGCGATGGGGCGCCGGACGAAGGGTTCCGACAGGTTCACGCCGCGCCTCCGCCTTCGGGGGCCGGCCGGGCGGCGGCGCCGCGCACGCGCCGCGCCAGGCGGTCGAAGCCCAGGTAGATGACCGGCGTCGTGAACAGCGTCAGCATCTGGCTGACGATCAGGCCGCCGAAGATGGCCAGGCCCAGCGGGCGGCGCAGTTCGGCGCCGTCGCCCCAGCCCAACATCAGCGGCACCGCCGCGAACAAGGCCGCCAGGGTGGTCATCAGGATGGGCCGGAAGCGCAGCAGGGCCGCCTGGTGGATGGCCTCGCGCGGGCTCTTGCCCTGCTCGCGCTCGGCCTCGATGGCGAAGTCGATCATCATGATGGCGTTCTTCTTGACGATGCCGATCAGGAGGATGATGCCGATGATGCCGATCACGCCCAGATCCTGGCCGCTGAGCATCAGCGCCAGCAGCGCGCCGACGCCGGCCGAGGGCAGGGTCGAGAGAATCGTCAGCGGATGGATGTAGCTTTCATACAGCACGCCGAGCACGATGTAGACGCACACCACCGCCGCCAGGATCAGCCAGAGCTGGTTCGACAGCGAGTTCTCGTAGGCGCCGGCGGCGCCCAGGAAGCTCAGCGTGACGGTGGCCGGCAGGTGGATGTCGAGCGCGGCCTGGCGGATCACCGCCACCGCCTTGCCCAGAGCGACGCCGGGCGCCGTGTCGAAGCCCAGCGTGGTGGCCGGATACTGCGCGACGTGGGTGATCTGCAGCGGCGCCGGCTTCTCGCTGATGCCGGCGATGGCCGACAGCGGCGTCGACTTGCCCGAGCCCGTGCGCAGTTGCAGCTGGCCGAGCGATTCCGGCGTCGTCAGCGTGCCCGGCTGCGCCTCCAGGATCACCCGGTACTGGTTGGTCTCGGTGAAGATGGTCGAGACGATGCGCTGCCCGAAGGCGCTGTACAGGGCGTCGTCGATGGCGGCGGCGGTGACCGACAGGCGCGCGGCGCTGTCGCGGTCGATGCTGATGTAGGCCGCCGCGCCGGTGGCGCCGGCGTCCGAGACCACGTTGCGCAACTGCGCCTGGGCCTGCATCTGGCGCGCCAGCTTGCCGGCCCACTCGGTGACGCTGGCCGTGTCGGCGCCCTCCAGCGAGACGCGGTACTGGGTCGGCCCCGTTTCGGCGTCGATGGTCAGGTCCTGGGTCGGCTGCAGGTAGAGGGTCACGCCGGCGACGGCGGCGACCCGTTCGCGCAGGCGCGCCATGGTCTCGGCCTGGCTGCCGCTGCGCGTGCGCTTCAGGTTGATCAGCATGCGGCCGGTGTGCAGCATGCTGTTGTTGGCGGCGTCCACGCCGACCAGGGAACTCAGCGTGGCCACGTCCGGATCGGCCAGGATGGCGCGCGCGGCGGCCTGCTGCAATTCGGCCATGCGCACGTAGGAGACCGACTGCGCGGTCTCGACGCGGGCCTGCAACTGGCCCGTGTCCTGGGTCGGGAACAGGCCCTTCGGGATGGCCACGTAGAGCAGCACCGTCAGGCCCAGCGTGGCCAGCGCCACCAGCAGGGTCAGGCCCTGGCGCTGCAGCACCCAGCCCAGCGCCCTGTCGTAGTGGTGGATGACGCGGTCGAAGAAGGCTTGCGTGCGGCGCGCCAGCGCGTTGGGTTTTTCCTCGGCGTGGCTTTTCAACCAGCGCGCCGACATCATCGGCACCAGGGTCAGCGAGACGACGGCGGAAATGAGGATGGTGATCGCCAGCGTGATGGCGAATTCGCGGAACAGGCGTCCCACCACGTCGCCCATGAAGAGCAGCGGAATCAGCACGGCGATCAGCGACACCGTCAGCGAAATGATGGTGAAGCCGATCTGCGCGGCGCCCTTGATGGCGGCGGCCATCGGCTTCTCGCCCTCCTCGATGTAGCGGGCGATGTTCTCGATCATGACGATGGCGTCGTCGACGACGAAGCCGGTGGCGATGGTCAGGGCCATCAGGCTCAGGTTGTTCAGGCTGTAGCCGAGCAGGTACATGACGCCGCAGGTGCCGATCAGCGAGATCGGCACCGAGAGGCTGGCGATGATCGTGGCGCGCAGGCTGTGCAGGAAGCCGAAGATGACCAGCACCACCAGGCCGACGGCCAGCAGCAGTTCCGTTTCGACATGCTCGACGGAGGAGCGGATGCCGGTGGTGCGGTCGCTCAGCACATCCACTTTCAGCGCGCCGGGCAGGCCGGCCTGCAGCTCGGGCAGGCGCGCCTTGATGGCGTCGACCGTGGCGATGACGTTGGCGCCGGGCTGGCGCTGCACGTTCAGGATGATGGCCGGCTTCAGGCCCGACCAGGCGCCCAGCTTGACGTTCTCGGCGCTGTCGACCACCTGCGCCACGTCGCTCAGGCGCACCGGGGCGCCGTTCTTGTAGGCGACGACCAGGCCGCGGTAGTCGCCGGCGGCCAGCAATTGGTCGTTGGCGTTGATGGTGAAGGAGCGCGTCGGGCCGTCGAAACTGCCCTTGGCGCTGTTCGCGTTGGCCGCCGTGATGGCGCTGCGCAGGGTGTCCAGGCCCAGGCCGTAGGAGGCCAGCGCGTGGGTGTCGGCCTGGATGCGCACGGCCGGACGCTGGCCGCCGCTCAGCGACACCAGGCCGACGCCGTTGACCTGGCTGATCTTCAGCGCCAGGCGCGTGTTGACGATGTTCTGCACCTCGGTCAGCGCCATCGTGTCGGAGGTGATCGCCAGGGTCAGCACGGGCGCGTCGGCCGGATTCACCTTGGCGTACACCGGCGGCGCCGGCAGGTCGGTCGGCAGCAGCGAGCCGCCGGCGTTGATGGCCGCCTGCACCTCCTGCTCGGCCACGTCGAGCGTCTGGCCCAGGCCGAACTGCAGCGTGATGATGGAGACGCCCGAGGCGCTGGTGGAGCTCATGCGCTGCAGGCCGGCCATCTGGCCGAACTGGCGCTCCAGCGGCGCGGTGACGGTCTGCCCCATCACCTCGGGACTGGCGCCCGGATACAGGGTCTGCACCTGGATGGTGGGGAAATCGACTTGCGGCAGGGCCGACAGCGGCAGGAACCTGAAGCCGACCAGGCCGGCCAGGACGATGGCGAGCATCAGCAGCGAGGTCGCCACCGGCCGCTGGATGAAGGGGCCGGACGGGCTCATCGCGCCGCGTCCTTCAAGCCCGGCCGGACGCGCGGCCTCACGCGCGGCCTCATTGCGCCGC
>JANXSQ010000214.1 GCA_025356595.1 Janthinobacterium sp.
GCCCAGCCGGCTCCAGTCGGGTGGATTGGGAAGTTCTATAACAAGGGGAAGGGCGTCCGATAGCATCGGCGGAAAGTTAACATCTTTAACGGTCGTTTACAACAAAAAAATGTCGCTAAGTGCTTAACTTAGCGGCATTACTCCCTGCTGCTATCCAAACCGAAGGAAAACCCGAGCCCTAGGCCACCGCATCCCGAACCTTTCCCATCGGGATGCCATACTAAGCCAGCATCTGTCTGACGCCGATCCGGCGGAAATCGCATCGAAAGGATCCACCCCATGCCATATCAAAACCGAAGCGAGCTGCCGGACAGTGTGCTGAACGTATTGCCTGTCCATGCGCAGGATATTTATCTGGAAGCGTTCAATCACGCCTGGGACGAATATGCGGACGAACACAAGCGCCGCGACCAGGAAACGAGGGAGGAAACGGCCCATAAAGTCGCCTGGGCCGCCGTCAAGAAGACGTATAAAAAAAACGAGGAGAGCGGAAAGTGGCAGGCGAAGAAAAGCGCATGAACCGGTTTTGGCGGCTGCGGCGACTGCCGCCGGATGGGTCGGCGCTCAGCGCTCAGGCGGCCCGCGCAAGGACGCCGAGTCCTTCGAGCAGCGCGTCCGCCTGTTGTCGGAACACCCTCGCTGATTCAGGCTGCAGCTGGCAGAACGTCAGCATGCCTTCCATCGCGCTAAACAGCACCGGTGCCGCCGCGTCACCGGAGAGCGGCGAGCGTATGCTGCCGTCGGCGCGCCCCAGGTCCCAGGCGGCGCCTAGCCAGGCGGTGTTCGCCGCAACGAAGCGGACCACCTCGTCCACCACCTCGGACGACAGCGCATGGCGCTCGACCGTCAGCATCAATCCCAGGCACAGACGCTGCTGACCCGCGAACTGGGTCTCGACCATGTCCAGATAAAGCCCAATTCGTTCGCCGCCAGTGGCGCACGCCTCCAGCACGGCGATTGCCTCCCCCTGTCGCAGCGTGTAGAGCGCCATCGCCTGGCGCGCCAGGTCATTTTTGGACGTGAAATGATTGTACAGACTGGCCGCCTGCATGCAGGCTTCTTCGGCCAGCCGGCGCAGGCCGAGCGCGCCATAGCCGCTCGACTGCATCAGCTCGATTGCCAGACCGGTCAGTTCTTCTTTTCTTGAAACTTGCTTCATTACTGCCTTTCTCGTTTTTAAAGCACCTGTACCTGCCAGAAAATATCGTAGCGGCGGCTACCGGCGCTTCCCGAGTTTACTCCTGGATCAGCAGAGCGCCGCGATAAACCGTGTACAGCAAGGAATCGGTTTGTGCATGGGCGGCGTGCAGGTCGCCGCTGCCTAGCTGAGCGAAATCTCCGGGCAGCATGTTCATGTCGCCGAAGCGGACATTACCGGAGATTAAGTAGTTGCTTTCCGGTCCCTGATGGTCGTGCAGAGGAAAGCGGGCGCCGGCCTTGAATTGCGTGAAATACGCACCCTCGTCGCCGTCGCTCCAGACGGAACAGGTGCGCACGCCCGGATAGGGCGTATCGATGAACTCACGATCGGCATGGGAATGGAACAAGATCATAGCGTACTCCTTGATGTGATGAATTGAGGAATTAACAAATTATCTACTAACTAACGTATGTTAGCCTTATTTTTCAACAGAGTCAATCGGCCCACATCTTTCCCAAGCCCGTGACCGACAGCGACACGGAGCGGAATTTTCGCTGCCCTGTAATTAACTTGGCCCGCCGCGTCGATTGCCTTCTCGTTTGCGGGTAGCGCGGACGCGGGCGCGCCGTCATTTGCGTCGGGCTCGAGCCGAAAACGGCGTCGAAGGCGAGCACCGCGTTTTCAAACGCGCGCCGCCACACCTAGCCCGCAAGCGCGCCTTGTGGCACCATGCGGCATGACTCGCCGTCGCCGACGGCGTCAACCTGGATGACAAGAACGCATGAAGCAAAACTACATCAACGGCGCCTGGGTCGACGGCGCAACGGCCGTCGCCAACATCAACCCTTCCGACACCAGCGACGTCATCGGCCACTACGCCCAGGCCGACGCGCAGCAGGCGACGCTGGCCATCGCGGCGGCCGCCGCCGCGGCGCCCGGCTGGGCACTGTCGAACATCCAGATGCGCGCCGACGCGCTCGACAAGATCGGCAGCGAAATCATCGCCCGCAAGGAGGAACTGGGCACCCTGCTGTCGCGCGAGGAAGGCAAGACGCGCGCCGAGGGCATAGGCGAGGCGGGTCGCGCCGGCGCCATCTTCAAATACTTCGCCCAGGAATGCCTGCGCCTGCGCGGCGACAAGCTGGCCTCGGTGCGCCCCAACCTGGACGTGGAGATCACCCGCGAGCCGGTCGGCGTGGTTGGCGTCATCGCGCCGTGGAATTTCCCCATCGCCATCCCGGCCTGGAAGATCGCCCCCGCCCTCGCCTACGGCAACTGCGTGCTGTTCAAGCCGGCCGAACTGGTGCCCGGCAGCGCCTGGGCGCTGGCCGAGATCATCAGCCGCGCCGGCTTGCCGGCCGGCGTCTTCAACCTCGTCATGGGGCGCGGCGGCGTGGTCGGCCAGGCCTTCCTGAACGACCGCCGCGTCAACGCGATCAGCTTCACCGGCTCGGTCGAGACGGGCGCCAAGGTGGCCCAGGCCGCCATCGGCCGCATGGCCAAGGTGCAGATTGAAATGGGCGGCAAGAATCCGCTGGTGATCCTCAACGACGCCGACCTGGCCACGGCCGTGCACTGCGCCGTGCAGGGTTCCTTCTTCTCCACCGGACAGCGCTGCACGGCCTCGAGCCGGCTGATCGTCGAAAAGGGCATCTACCCGGCCTTCGTCGCCGCCGTGCGCGAAAAGCTGGCCGCGCTGACCATCGGCGACGCGCTGGCGGCCGACACCGACATCGGCCCGGTGGTCGACGCCGGCCAGCTGGAGCAGGACTTGAGCTACATCCAGATCGGCCGCGACGAGGGCGCCACGCTAGCCTTCGGCGGCGAACGCCTGGTGCGGGCCAGCAACGGTTTCTATTTGCGCCCCGCCCTGTTCACCGACTGCAGCAACGACATGCGCATCAGCCGCGAGGAAATCTTCGGCCCGGTGGCCAGCGTCATCCCCGCCGACAACTACGAACACGCGCTGGCGATGGCCAACGACAGCGAATTCGGTCTGTCGAGCGGCATCTGCACCGGCTCGCTGAAGCACGCCACCCACTTCAAGCGGGCCGCGCAGGCCGGCATGGTGATGGTCAACGTGCCGACGGCCGGCGTCGATTACCACGTGCCCTTCGGCGGCAGCAAAGGCTCCAGCTACGGCGCGCGCGAGCAAGGCGGCTACGCGGCCGAATTCTTCACCACCGTCAAGACCGCGTACTGCGGCGTATAGCCGCCTCAAGCCGGCGGCGTGGGGCCGGGGCCGCCCCCCGGATTCACGCCGCCGGCTTCAGCGCGTTCAGATAGTTGTTCTTGACGCGCACATAATGCTCGGCCGAGTACTTCAGGTAAGCCACCTCCTCGTCCGTCAGCTTGCGCAAGCGCAGCGCCGGCCGCCCCACGTACAGATAGCCGCTCTCCAGCACCTTGCCGGGCGACACCAGACTACCCGCGCCTATCATCACCTGCTTGTTGACGACGACGTCGTCCATGATGATGCTGCCCATGCCGACCAGGCATTCGTCGCCGATGCTGCAGCCGTGCAAAATGACCGAATGGCCGATGGTGACATAGTCGCCGATCAACAGCGGCGAGCCGTCCGGCTTGGCCGCGTTCTTGTGCGAGACGTGGCCCATCGCGAAATCCTGGACATTGCTGCACGCGCCGATATGGATGTGGTTGACGTCGCCGCGCAAGACCGTGTTGCACCAGACCGAGCTGTCGCGCCCGATGCGCACGTCGCCGATCACCTGGGCCGTGTCGTGCAGATAAACGCGCTCCGCCAATTGCGGGCTGCTGTCGAGATAGGAACTCAAGGGCATATCGGAATCCTGAAAAGAGAAAATGAGGCCGGCCCGCGGCGCACCGCCCGGCCAAGGCGGCAATGATACCGTCGATCGGCGCGGCGCGCGCGGGAGCGGCGCCGACAAAGCGCGCGCCCAAAAAAAATCCGGCCACGCGGCCGGATTCTTGATGCGGGAAAGACGCGCTTAGAAGCGGTAGCCCAGACCCACGCCGATCAGTACTGGATCGACTTTCACATTGCTCACTTTGGTGCCGGCGATCGACACATCGCTGCGGATCTGGACTTTTTTCACATCCAGATTCAGCGACCAGTTTTTATCCAGCTTGAAATCGACGCCGGCTTGCAGGGCGAAACCCCAGCTGTTGTTTTCCAGGCTACCGGCGCCATCCAACAGGTCAACTTTCGAGATGCGCGTGTAGTTCACACCGGCGCCAATGTAAGGCTTGATTTGCGCGTCAGGCATGAAATGGTATTGCGCCGTCAGCGTAGGCGGCAGGTGCTTGAAGGTACCGATGTTTTTACCATCGAGCATGACGTCGTGTTTTTGCGGGTAGGTCAGAATCAATTCGGCCGCGATATTCGGTGTGAAGAAATACGAGATATCGATTTCGGGAATGGTCTTGCTGCTGACGGTAATGCGGTCGGACGCGCCAACGCCGCCAACCGGGTCGGATTTGTCAGCCGGGCTCAGGTGAACCGCGCGTGCGCGCACCAGCCAAGGGCTTTGTTCCGCCATCGCTTGACCGGCAAACATACCCAGAGCCGCGAAAACCATTACTGCTGCAGTTGCTGACTTCTTCATTCTATTTCCCTCTTTATGTCGTTAAGTAACGCTACGAAGTTTATTGTTGCGGTGCGCAAAAATCATTGATCTACATCAAAATTCTGAAAATAACGAAAAGAAACTGACTTTTCTCAACACAAACAATCGAAAAAAATAATAGCGACGCCGGCGGCTCGCGCGCGGCGTCCCGGCCGGCCGGCGACGGCCGCTTCCAGCCGCCGCGCCGCGATTTTCACTTCTTTCATTGCAAACGCGAATAATAATGATTATCATTCGTGATATTGACGCTGGCCGCTGTGGCCGCGGCGCTGGGAGATGAGGCATGGATATTTTGAAAGAGCTGCGCGAGTCTGGCTTGAAGGTGACGATCCCCCGTTTGCGGATCTTGCAGCTGTTTCAGGAGGGCAAGGGCAAGCATCTGAGCGCCGACGACGTCTACCGCTTCTTGCTCGCCGAGAAGATCGACGTCGGCCTGGCCACCATCTATCGGGTGCTGATGCAGTTCGCCGAGGCCGGCATTCTGTTCCGCCGCCATTTCGAGTCGGGCCACGCGGTCTTCGAGCTCAACGAGGGCACACACCACGACCATCTGGTCTGCACCATCTGCGGCAAGGTCGATGAATTCGTCGACGAGGGCATCGAGCGGCGCCAGGACGAAATCGCCGCCGAACACGGTTTCGTGCTGCATGAGCACGCCCTGTCCCTGTACGGCACCTGCGCCGTCTGCGCGACGCAAAAACAGCGCCTGATCGGCCTGTAAATCCTGTGCTAAGGTGGCGGCTTGCATAGAGGAGGAAGCATGTTTATCGGAGGCATCTCCAAGCTGACCGGCGCGTCGCCGAAAGCGATACGCCATTATGAATCGCTGGGCCTGCTGGGCGATATCCACCGCGCCGGTTGCTACCGCGTGTATTCGGACGGCGAAGTGGCGCAAATCAGGTTGATCCGCCAGGCCCAGGCGCTGGGTTTCCGCCTCGCCGAGCTGCGCCCCTACCTGCGCGGCGCGGCGCAACCGGACTGGCCGGGACTGGCGCGCCAGATCGAGCGCAAGCGCGCCGACGTGCAGGCCGAGGCGCGCCGCCTGCGCGCCCTCGACGCCGAGTTGCAGCAGATCCACGCGGAGATTCTCTCCTGCGTGGCGGGCGCCGGCCAGGAAACCTGCGCGGCGGCCGCAATCGCCGCTTGACTCTGCCCCTGGCGGCAGGCTTTACCATGCGGACTGATTTCTTCGGGAGCAAGTCAGCATGGGTAAACGCATCCTGGTCGTCCTCGGCCATCCTTCCAACGACAGTTTTTGCGGCGCCATCGGCGACGCCTATCTCGCCGCGGCCGCGCTGGCCGGCCACGAGGTGCGCCAGTTGCGCCTGGGCGGGCTGGACTTCGACCCCATCCTGCGCCACGGCTACAGCGTGGTCCAGCCGCTCGAGGCGGACTTGCTGGAGGCGCAGGCGCTGATCCAGTGGGCCGAGCACCTGTGCTTCGTCTATCCGATCTGGTGGGGCGGCGTGCCGGCCCTGCTGAAGGGTTTTCTCGACCGCAGCTTCCTGCCCGGCTTCGCCTTCAAGTACAAAGCCGGCGCGGCCTTTCCCGAGCAGTTGCTGAAGGGCCGCTCGGCGCAGATGCTGGTGACCATGGACACGCCGCCGTGGTATTTCAAATGGGTCTACCGCATGCCGGGCGTGCGCCAGATGCGCACCACGACGCTGGAATTCTGCGGCATCAAACCGGTGCGCACGGCCGCCTTCGGGCCCATCCTCGGCTCGACCGAGAAACAGCGCGCGGCCTGGCTGGAGCGGGTGCGCGCCAACGCCGCCGCCGCGTGAACGGCGCCGTAGACGTGCGCACCACCAGGCTGTGCCTAGAAACCGGGGACAGACCACAATTTCCGAGCAACTGTTTCTTCAAAATCGTGGTCTGTCCCCGGTTTTTTCTACTCCTTTAGCCCGCGAATGGCGCCGTCGACTTGCGCACCACCAGGCTGGGCTGCAGCAATTCCCGGCGCAGCGGCAGCTCCGGATTGAGCATTCTTTCGATCAGGATGCGCGCCGTCAGCGCGCCCATTTCCCGCGTCGGCTGGCTGATCGTGCTCAGCGGCGGATTGCTGTAGGCGGCCGGCGCGATGTCGTCGTAGCCGAGCACCGACAACTGGCCCGGTATCCGCACGCCGGCCTCGCTGGCGGCGCAGATGCCGCCTATCGCCATCAAGTCGTTGCCGGCGCAGATGGCCGACGGCGGCTCGGCCAGCGCCAGCAATTGCTGGAAGGCCCGGTAGCCGCCCGCGCTGGTGAAGTCGCTGTAGATTAACCACTCGGCGCGCGGGGCCACGCCCGCCTCGTCCAAGGCGCGCCGGTAACCGGCCACGCGGTCGCGGCTGGGCAGCAGCTTTTCCGGCCCGGCCACGCAGGCGATGGCGCGGTGCCCCAGTTCCAGCAGGTATTTGGCGCCCAGATACGCGCCCAGTTCGTGGTCGGCCTCGATGAAGTCGGCCGCCACGCCGCCGATTTCGCGGTCCACCAGCACCGTCGGCAAACGGTCGCCGGCGAGGAAGCGGGTCAGCTCGGCGTCGCTGCCCGAGGCCACCAGGATCAGGCCGTCGATGCGCTTTTCCATCAGCACGCGGATATACGCCACCTGCTTGCCCGGATCGTCGTAGGAATTGCACAGGATGACGTTGTAGCCCTGCTTGAAGGCGGCGTCCTCGATGCCCCGGATCACCTCGGCGAAATAGGGATTCGAGTTGTTCGGCACCATCATGCCGATGGTGTGCGTGCGGTCGTTCTTCAGGCTGCGCGCCACCGCGCTGGGCACGTAGCGCATCTGCTGGATCACGCCCAGCACGCGCGCGCGCACGTCCGCGCTGACGACGCGCGTGTTGTTGATGACGTGCGACACCGTCGTCGTCGACACGCCCGCCCGCTCCGCCACCTGCTTCATTGTCGCCATGTATTTCCCTTCGCTAACGGCGGATTATGCCGCAGGACGGGGCGGCGAAAAGCCGGCGCGCTCAAAACACAACACCGGCGACCAAAATGATGTTCGCGTAGGGCGTGAATTGCCCGGTGCGCACGATGGCGCGCGCCGCGCCGCTGAGGCGCTTGAGCTCCTCGTGCGGCACCTGCTCCACGGCCGTGAACGGCAGCAAGGCGACGATGCCGGCCTCGATGACGGGACTGAGCAAAGCCGTTTCCTGCGCGACGATGGCTTTTTCGACCTGCATTTCGCTCAGCACCACGCGCAGCGTGTCGAGGAAGCCGGGGATGTTCTTGGTCAGCGCCAGATCGATGCACTGGACGCCGGGCGGCACCGGCAGGCCGGCGTCGCCGATCACCAGCATCTCGCCGTGGCCCAGCGCGGCGATCACCTGCGACAGGGCGCCGTGCAGCAGCGCGGTCTTCTTCACAGCACCTCCTCGGGCGCGGGCGCGGCGCGGCAGGCGCGGAAACGTTCGACCTCGGCGCGCGTCGGTATCGAGCTCTGCGCGCCCAGTTTGGTGACCGTCAGCGCCGCCGCGTATTGCGCCGCCGTGGCGGCCGCGACGACATCCAGGCCCTGGCCGATGCCGACGGCGAAGGCGCCGACGAAGGTGTCGCCGGCCGCCGTCGTGTCGACCACGGAGACGGCCAGGCCGGGAATCATCAGGCTGCCCATGCCCTGTCCGGCGATGAAGACGCCCTGCGCGCCCATCGTCAGCAGCACGAAACCGGCGCCCATCGCCAGCAGGCGGGTGGCGGCCTGGCGCGCCGTGGCGCGGCTCGTCACGGCCACGCCGCTGAGTTGCGCGGCCTCCGTTTCGTTGACGATCAGATAGTCGACCATGGCCAGCAGGTCCGTGCGCAAGGCCTGCATCGGCGCCGGGTTGAAGACCACCTTGACGCCGCCGCGCTGGGCGATTTCGATGGCCCGCATCACCGCGCACAGCGGGTTTTCCAGCTGGCAGACGAGCAGCCCGGCCGACAGAATGAGCGGCGCCAGCGCCTCCACGTGATCGACCGTCAGCGCCATGTTCGCGCCCGGCGCCAGGACGATGCTGTTGTGCCCCGCGTCGTCGACCAGGATGGCGGCCACGCCGGTGGCCATGCCGGCCTGGGCCGGCAGATGCGTGACGTCGATGCCGTCGGCGGCCAGGCAGGCGCGCAATTGCGTGCCGAAGGCGTCGGCGCCGACGCGGCCGATCAGCGTCACCGCGCCGCCCAGGCGGGCCGCCGCGACGGCCTGGTTGGCGCCCTTGCCGCCGGGGATCTGGCGGAACTCGCGCCCGGCGATGGTCTCGCCCACGGCCGGCATGCGCGGCGTGCGGAACACCAGGTCCATGTTCACGCTGCCGACGATGGTGATGCGCGGCCCGCTCATGCCGCGCTCCGGGCCAGCATGCGGTTGCGGTACATGTCGACGATGACGGCGATGACGATGACCGTCCCGGTGATGATGCGCTTGGCCGGATCGCTGGCGCCGATCTGCGCCAGGCCCGCCTCCAGCACGGCGATGATCAGCACGCCGATGAAGGTGTTGACGACGGAACCGCGTCCGCCCATCAGGCTGGTGCCGCCGATGACGACGGCGGCGATCACCTGCAGCTCCATGCCGGCGGCGGCGTTCGGGTCGGCCGCCTCCAGGCGCGAGACCTGGAAGGCGGCGGCCACGGCGGCCAGCAGGCCGAGCAGCGCGAACACGGCGGTCTTGGTGGGACGGGTGCGGATGCCGGCCAGACGCATCGCCTCCTCGTTGGTGCCGATGCCGATCATGTGGCGGCCGAACACCGTGTACGACAGCACCAGTTGGCCGACGACGACGATGGCGATGGCCAGCAGGAAGGCCGGCGAGATGCCGCCGACGATGGGATCGTTGATGAAGGAGACGGCGCCGCCGATGTACTTGGTGCGCGAATCGGTGGCCAGATAGGCGCTGCCGCGCGCCACCTCCAGCATGCCCAGCGTGACGATGAAGGACGGCACCGACCAGGTCACCGTGATCAGGCCGTTGACCATGCCGCACAGGAAGCCGACGGCCAGCGCCAGCGCGGCGGCCGGCACGAAGCCCAGTTGCCAGTCCACCATCGCCAGACTGAGCACGCCGCCGCACAGCGCCAGCACCGAGCCGACCGACAGATCGATGCCGCCGATGATCATCACATAGGTCATGCCGACCGCCATCACCGTCAGCGCCGGAATCTGGTTGGCGATGGTGCTGAAGGTCTTCATGCTGAGGAAATACTTGCTGGCGTAGCCGAAGAACACCACCATGCCCAGCAACACCAGCACCAGGCCCAGGTATTCCTTGGCGCGGCGCAGCCAGATGGAGGACGGCGTGCCGCCCTTGGCCGTGCCCAACAGGGAACGCGGCGCTTGTGTCTCGATTGTCTGTGTAGTCATAAAATTATCCGTCACTCAAATAGTCATACCAAAGGCCGGGCGCTGCGGCGCGGCGCTGCGATGTCGCTCACGCGGCCGCCTCGACATAGGCGCTGAAGGCCGCCTCCATGATCGCGTCCTGGCTGGCCTCCGCGCGCTCGAAGGTGCGCACCATCTTGCCGGCGCTCATCACCGCGATGCGGTCGCACAAGAGCATCAGCTCGACCAGATCGCTGGACACGACGACCAGCGCCTTGCCCTGCGCGGCCAGTTGCGCCATCAGCTTGTAGATTTCGAACTTGGCGCCGACGTCGATGCCGCGCGTCGGCTCGTCGAACAGCATCACGTCGCACTCGCGGTGCAACCAGCGGCCGATGGCGATCTTCTGCTGGTTGCCGCCCGACAGTTGCCCGACCGGCTGCTCGACCGAACTGGCGCGCAGCGACATCAGGTTGCCGATTTTCTCCGCCAGCGCGCCCTCCTTGACCCGGTTCAGCCAGCCCGCCGTGGCCACCTTGGCGATGCCGCTCAGGGTCATGTTGACGCGTATCGATTGCGGCAGCAGCAAGCCCTGCTCCTTGCGGTCCTCCGAGACCATCGCGATGCCGTGGCGCACCGCGTCGTGCGGCGAGCGGATCGCGCACTCCTTGCCGGAGACGGCGATGCTGCCGCCGTCGCGCCGGTCGGCGCCGTAGATCAGGCGCAGGGTTTCCGTGCGCCCCGAACCGACCAGGCCGGCGATGCCGAAGATCTCGCCGCCGCGCGCCTCGAAGCTGACGTCGCGCACCGCGCTGCCGCGGTTCAGATGCGCCACCTTCAGGGAAATCGTACTCGGCCGCGCCTTGGGCCGCTCCAGGCGCTCGCCCACCTCGCGCCCGACCATCAGTTTGACCACCTGGGCGATGCTGATATCCCCGGCCCGGTGCGTGCCCACCACCAGGCCGTCGCGCAGCACCGAAATCGAATCGGCGATGCGCTTGGTTTCCTCCAGGCGATGCGAGATGTAGATGATGCCGACGCCCTGCGCCTTCAGGCGCGCGATCTGCGCGAACAGGAGGTCGACCTCGCGTCCGGTCAGCATCGCCGTCGGCTCGTCGAGGATCAGGACCTTGCAGTCGGCGCTGATGTTGGCGGCGATCTCGATCATCTGCCGCTGGCCTATGCCCAGGCGCGACACCGGCGTGGCCGGATCGAGCGCGCCCAGTCCCACCTGCGCCATGCAGGCCGACGCGGCCGCGTTGAGGGCCTTGTAGTCGACGAAGCCCAGGCGGCTCGGCAACTTGCGCAGGAACAGGTTCTCGGCGATGCTCAGGGTGTTCACCAGGCTCAGTTCCTGCAGGACCATGCGCACGCCGCACGCCTCGGCCTCGGCGCGGGTGGCCGGCGCGAACGGCGCGCCGTTCAACTCCATGCTGCCGGACAAGGGCGCGACCAGGCCGCAGATAATCTTCGACAAGGTGCTCTTGCCGGCGCCGTTTTCACCGGCCAGCACGCGCACCTCGCCCGGCATCAGGCTCAGATGGACGTCCTGCAACACCGGCGCGGCGTAGCTCATCGACAGCCCGTTGATCTGCAACAGGGGCGCAATAGTAGAAGTCATGATTTGGGAGTTCTTAGAAAACGGGGGGATGCCGCCCGGCCATACCAGACCGGCGGCAAGGGGGCTCGGCGCCCGGCCCCCGCGATCCGGGTCCGGGCGCCGGGCCCTTGGTTTACAACTGGCTAGCGCTTACTTCTTGCTGCCGACCACCAGATCGACCGGGGTTTCCACCACGCCGCCCAGCGATTTGATCGGCGCCTTGCTCTTCACCGCCTTGAGCGCGTTTTCGATGCCGAAGATGGCCAGCTTGTCGGCGTGCTGCTCGGCGGTCGCCGTCATGCGGCCATCCTTGAGCATGGGCGCGACGGCCGAGATGTTGTCGAAACCGACCACCAGCACCTTGCCGGTCAGACCGGCCGACTTGACGGCGGCGACGGCGCCGATGGCCATGCTGTCGTTACCGCACAGCAGCGCCTTGAGGTCCGGCGTTTCGCTCAGCATGGCGGCGGCGACCTTGTTGGCCTTGTCGATTTCCCACTCGCCGGTCTGGACGCCGACCACGCGCGCGCCCGCCTTCTTCATGGCGTCCTGGAAACCGGCCGTGCGCAGCTTGGCGTTGTTCGCCGTCGGCAAGCCTTCGATGATGCCGACCTTGTCGCCGGCCTTGAGGAACTTGGCCAGGTAATCGCCGACCTGCTGCGCGCCCTTGCGGTCGAGCGGGCCGACGAAGGGCACGGTGATGCCCTTCTCTTTCAGCGCGGCGGCGTCGAACTGGTTGTCGATGTTGATGACGACGATACCGGCGTCGATGGCGCGCTTGGAGACGGCCACCAGGGCCTTCGAATCGGCCGGCGCGATGACGATCGCGTCGACGTTGGAAATGATCATCTGCTCGACCAGCTTGATCTGGCCGGCCGTGTCGCTCTCATCCTTGACGCCGTTGGTGATCAGCTCGTACTTGTCGCTGTTTTTCTTTTGATGCGCCTTGGCGCCGTTTTCCATCGTCAGGAAGAATTCATTGGCGAGCGACTTCATCACCAGCGCCACGCGCGGCTTCTCCGCGCTGGCCTGCGCCGACGGCATCGCCAGCAACAAACTCGCCGCTGCGGCGATAAGGGACTTGGAAAACAGGGAAATGGTGTTCATTGGTCGTCTCCGAATGAAAGGTTTATATTTAATTATTCATTTGCGCCGATTTTGAAAAGCAATCGATTGCGCAATCGATTGCGCATTAAACCGCAGAGCATCTAACGAGTCAAGCAATTATTTTTTAGCAAGAGAAAGAGAGCGGGCGATGCCGCGGGGAAGGCTATGAAAGCGGGGGCGAAGAGTCCGCGGCCGGGCCGCCGGCTCCGCCCCCGTATGCGCGCCGCCGCTTGTGGGGCAAGCCCGGCCGCGCGCGCGGGGCACAATCAACTGGCGACCAGGCGTCCCGCCAGCGCCACAAAGACCACCGGCAACACATACTTGCCGGCGCGCGACTTGGTTTTAATGCGCCGCGTGAGGCGCGCCGCCAACAGCGCGTAGAGTATGTCGAAAAACAAGCCCGTCGCCACTAGCAGGGTGCCCAGCCACAGATACTGCAGCGCCACCGAAGCGCCGGCGCTGACGAATTGCGGCAGGAACAGGCTGCAAAACAGCAGCGCCTTCGGGTTCAGCAGATTGGTCAGGAAGCCGCGCACGAAGGAGGCGCCGGCCGTGGGCGCCACCTCGGTGACCGTGTCGACCTTGAAATTGGCGCGCAACATCTTCCACGCCATATACAGCAGATACGCCGCCCCGCCCCAGCGCACCAGATACAGGCCGCCCGGATGGGCCGCCATCAGCGCGGCCAGGCCGAGGCCCGACATCAGCACATGCATGGCGCGCGAGGCGGCGATGCCCAGCGCCGTCACGCAGGCGACGCCGGCGCCGCGCGCCGCGCCCGTCGCCACCACCAGGGCCATATCCGGACCGGGCAACAGGAACACGCCCACCAGCGCCGCCAGGTACATGAATGAGGTCGAGGTTTCCATAATTTCTCCGCTGAAGGGCTGTGAATGAGGCCTCAATTATCGAACCGGGCGGCTGAAATGTGCTTGCTATTTCCGTCCTTCATGGCATAGTTACGGCAAGATTCCCCTCATTTTTCAGATATACAAACATGAAAAATTCATATAGCGACCTGGACGAAGTAGACATCCACATTTTGCAACTACTCCAGGAGGAAGGCCGCCTGTCCAACGCGCGCCTGGCGGAGCGCCTGAAACTGAGCGAAACGCCGGTCTGGCGGCGCCTGCGCCGGCTTGAGGAGGACGGTTACATCACCGGCTACCAGGCGCTGATCGACCGCAAGAAACTCGGCATCGGCCTGGTCGCCTTCGTGCGCGTCACCTTCGCCAACCATTCCGGCGAGCAACCGCACCAATTCGAGGAAGCCATCCAGGCCATCCCGGAAATCCTCTCCTGCCACAACGTCACGGGAGAATCGGACTACCTGCTGCAAGTGGTGGCGCGCGACATCGAAAGCTATGGCGACTTCGTCTCCACCGTGCTGCGCAAACTGCCGGGCGTGGCGGAAATCCACTCCAGCCTGTCGATGCGCGAAATCAAGGCCTCGAACCGCCTGCCGCTGCCGAAGCGCTGAGCGGGCGCGGCGCGGGAAGCGCCAGCGCGCCCGTCCATCCGGCGCCGCCCCCGGCTGTGCCCGGGCTAAGTACCCGAGCAAAACATTTAGTCGGCGCGGCGGAAGGTCAGCGTGTGCTGCGCCGGTCCCGGCAGCAGCGGCGTGGTGCGCCCGGCCACCCAGTCGGCGTGGCCGTTCAGGAAATACGGCGACAGCGGGTGGCCGCTCTGTCCGCCCGGCATGTTGAAGACGCCCTCCTCCTCGCGCCCCGGCGACACCGTCAGCCGCTCCGACTGGCCGAAACCGGGACCGGCCACGCGCGGCATGTGGTTGTCGCCCGGCAGCATGTCGGCCGGCGCGGCCAGCCAGCGCCGCAACCACGGCACGGCCGCGCCGAGCGGATGGGCGATGGCGGCCGTGTTGCGCTCGCCCCAAGTGGCCGAGGCCAGCGCCTTGCCGTCCTTGCCCAACTCGGCGATGACGCGGTCGATCGCCGCCAGTTGCAAGTCCTGCCAACTGGCGTACTGCGGCGGCAACCAGCCGGCCGGGCGCTCGTCGAGCAGGCGCGCGATCACCACCGGCCAGCGCGAACTGGCCGCCGCCGCGCTGGCCTTGGCGTCGAGCTTGGCCAGTTCGCCGTTCGCCCCCTCGTACAGCAAGTCGTACAGCGCGTACATATAGGCGCGCGTGAGGCGGTAGCCAACCGAGTCGACGCTGGCGTGGCCGGTCCAGCCGTTGTTGAGCAATTGCAGGAATTGCGCCCGCTGCGGCCGCTGGGTCAGCGCCGCGCCGTTCAGCGCGGCGATGGCCCGTTCGCGCCACGGCGAGAGGAAGACGGCGCGGTCGTCCAGGCCGACGCCGTAGGCGCCGCGCACATCCGTTTGCGCGCCCAGCGCGCGCAGGCCGTCGCGCACCTGGCGGCTGCGCGCGCCCAGGTCGAAGCCGCCGTCGCCCAGCAGCGCGGCGTCGGCGCCCATCAGTTGCCGGCTGTTGGCGGTCGATAATTGCCCGTCGGCGGGATTGCGCACCTGCGGATATTCGACCGGCGCCAGCCAGCCGCTCCACGCCGCCGGCGCGCCGTCCAGCGTCAGCGGGAAGCCGCCGGCCGAGGCGGCGCCGGCCCGCCGCGGCAGGGGGCCGGCGATGGTCCAGCCGATATTGCCGCGCTCGTCGCCGGCGACGAAATTCTGCGCCGGCACGCCCATGCGCGCGGCCACCGTCAAGGCGTCGGCCAGCGTGTCGGCCGACTCCAGTTGCTGCGGATTCAGATTCACCGCCTCGGCCGCGTGCGCCACCCAATGCACCGCGTACAGCCGCCCCGCCACCTCGCGCAGCGGGCCCAGCGAACTCTCGCGCACCAGCATGCTCTGCGCCGGAGCGTCCTTGACGAGCAGGCTTTCGCTATGCGTCTGCAGCGTTTCCCAACCGGCCGGCGTGCGCGCCTGGCCGGGATGCGCGGCGTCGACGCCCAGCTCGACCAGGTCGAGATAGTCGCCATAGCTGTTCGTGAAACCCCAGGCGACGTGGCCGTTGCTGCCGACGGCCAGCAGCGGCGGCGCGCCCGGCAGCATCACGCCGGCCATGCGGCGCAGGCCGCCGCGCGGGTCGGGAAATTGCAGGGCGATGCGATACCAGGTATTCGGCAACTGTATGCCCAGATGCATGTCGTCGGAGACGATCGCCGCGCCGCTCTTGCTGCGCGCGCCGGCCAGCGCCCAGTTGTTGCTGCCGACGGCGTCCAGGAAGGCGGCGCCGGCCAGCCTGGGCGCGCCGGCCGGAAGCGCCCGGCCCCACCACGCCGGCGCCGCCGGCGGAATCGGCGCGGCCGGCGGCGCCACGTAATCGGCGTCCAGCGGCGCGTCCCACTGCGTCGATTCCGGCAACAGGAAGGCCAGTTGCGCCGCCGTGCTGCGCTCCCGGAGCCAGCCGCGCGCCAGTTCGCGCGGCGCCTGCCCGCCCTGCAAATCGAAATACATGGCCCACACCACCAGCAGCGAATCGGCCGCCGTCCACGGCCGCGGCGCGACGCCGATCAGCGCGTACTCGAAAGGCCGCGCCGCCAGTCCGTTCAGACCGTCGTTGACGCCGCTGACGTAGCGCTCCAGGAAGAGCCGGTCCGGCGCCGGCATGGCGCGCAGCGCCGCCTCGGCGCGGCTACGGAAACGGTGCAGGCGGTGCGCCAGGTCCGTCTCCAGGGCGCGCGCGCCGAACAACTCGGCCAGCTCGCCGGCGCCGACCCGGCGCAGCAAATCCATCTGGAAGAAGCGGTCCTGCGCCTGCACGAAGCCGCTGGCGTAGGCGACGTCGAGGCGGTCCTTGCCGCGTATCATGGGCACGCCGCGGGCGTCGCGCTCGACGCTGACGCTGGCCTGCAAGCCGGGCGTGGCCAGCGTGCCGTCGAGGCGCGCCAGGCTGCCGCGCGCAAACAACCATGCGGCCAGAACGGCCAGCGCCAACAAGCACAGCAATGCCAGCAACAGGCGCCGCGACCAGATCCCTACCGCACTTTTCCGCATGGAACTCCTGATGTTTCAGTCAAGATGAGTTGCCATATTACATTGGAATCGCGGGAAAAAAACACAAACCGGCGCCGCCGCCGGCCCGGCGCCGGGCGCGCGGAATTTTAGCCCCCCGGCGGCGGTCTATATCTAGGCGGGCCAACGGCGTCCGCCCACCCACACAAGGAGGAACATCATGCCCTACGTCGACGGTTTTGTCGTACCCGTTCCCAAGAAGAACATCGATGCCTACCGCGCCATGTCGCTGCGCTGCGGGGCCATCTGGCGCGAACACGGCGCCCTGCAATTTCGCGAATGCATAGGCGACGACGTCAAGCCCGGCAAGCTGACGTCCTTCCCGCAAAGCGTCAATCTGGAGGATGGCGAGGTGGTCGCCTTCTCGTGGATCGTCTATACATCGCGCGCCAGCCGCGACGCGGTCAATGAAAAAGTCATGAACGACCCGCGCATGACCGACATGATGAAGCCGGAAAACCTGCCCTTCGACGGCAAGCGCATGATCTACGGCGGCTTCGAGATGATCGTCGACCTGTAGCCCCGGCGCCGATCAGGCGCTGCGCTGGCTTAAACCATGGGCAAGGACCGGCGCCAGACCCAAGGCCTGGTTCCGGCTCCACGCCCTAGACTGCAAACGACTCGCGCGGCTCCTTAACATCCGGAAAATAAGTCTATGCCCTCAGGCGAGGCCGGCCGGCGTCAAGCGTACAGCGCGTTCAGGCGCCGCTGCATCTCCGCCACCGGCACATCCTCCGTCTGTGTGGAAATCGTCCATGTATTGCCGAAGGGATCCATGACGCGGCCCTCGCGGGCGCCGAAGAACATATCGCTGAGCGGGCTCAACTCCTTCGCGCCCGCCTGGATGGCGCGGGCGAAGACCGCGTCCGAATCGGCGACATAAATTTGCGCCAGCAAAGCCTGCTCCGGCCAGCCCTCCATGGCCTCGCCCAGATTGATGTGCGAATCGCCGACCAGCAACTCGACGTGGGCGACCTTGCCGTCCGGCGTGTTCAGGCGGAACACTTCGCGCGCGCCGAACACCTCGGCGTAAAACGCCACGGCCGCGTCGACGTCGCTGACGATCGTATTCGGGGTGATGGTGTGAAAACCTTCTGGTCTACCTGTAGCGCTCATGAATATCTCCTTGGATGGATAAAACAGGGCAATGGCAATCCGGCTGGCGGCTGGCTGGCGTGGACGATGGGGAACGGCGCGGCTGCGCGCCGGGCCTCCATGATGCCTCAAAAATGCTTAACATGCTGATATTGTTGCCGACATTTCCACCGCCCATGCGGCGCCGTTCCACACAAGAAAATGGCGGCGGATATCAGAAGCGACAACAAGGGCCGAAAGTCGGGAGCGCCATCGATGCCGGCGCCCGTTTTCGCATTCCCTCAAGCCCTCGACCGAGTCCCACGCCGTAGTGAATTAGCGGTGATTCCTGGGAGACTGGCGGCACCTGGACCCGCATTAGCCGGCGGCGACGTACTCATACGAAGCCTGGGCAAGAACTTTGAAATGTTCGTGAGCCATGGCCGGCACCGCCACCCATTCCTTCATGGGACGTCCTTTACCCGACGGGTCCCAAAGAGCCGCCCCCTCCAGCGCGAGGGCTTTACGATGATGCTCACCCGAAAGCTTGAACACCAGCGATTCTTTATGCTGGGACACAAACGCCTTGCCATTGACCTTGATACAGGCTTTCCCGAACATCTGCCCCGATACATTGCCTTCCATCGCGCAAAATTGGGTAATCAGTTTTGCATACTCATCGACCGCGTTCGCCATATTCCTGCCTGTCTGTGATGTTGAGATTTTCGCTTGGATATTCAGGAATGCCATCGCCGTCCGTCATCGGCCGATGCCGGACGAATACGGGCAGGATAGCATCCTGCCGGAACGAAAAATGCGCGGATTGCCACAACACCAGCCCAATGGCGACAGGACGCGGGCGGCTTTGTCGTAAGCTTCCGCGATATGCCCGAAGTCATCACTCAAGCGCGCTGGAACAGGCCAATAATTTCGTCGGCGACGGCGCGCACCGGTGCCGAACGGCGCACATCTTCGTGCATGACGATCCATAGCTTGCGTTTGATTGGGCAGGGCTCGCTGTCGATATATTTCAAGCCCGCATGCGGCGTCGCGAAAAAATAATCCGGCAGGACCGCCACGCCGCAGCCCGCCACAGCGGTCTGGTAGAGGGTGTGCAGATCATTGGAGCGCAAGCAATAGCGTCGTTCGCCCCGGATCTTATCGAGCCATTGATGCTGCGGCGTGTCCTGCAATTGCTCGTTATGGCCCAAAAACTCCCAATCGGCCTGCGCGCGCCCGGCAAGATAGGCGGGGCTGGCGTACAGGCCATAGCCGACGCTGCCAAGCAGGCGCAGCACCAGGCCCGGCGTGCTTGGACGGTTGAAACGAAGTGCGATATCCGCTTCGCGACGCATTAAATCTATTCGCCGCATTTCGGCCCGCAGATCGACTTCTATTCCCGGCAAACGACGCAGAACCTGCTTCAGTTGCGGCGCCAGCATGTGCGTCACCAGCGCCGGCGGCCCCGACACGCGCACCACGCCGCTGAGCGTCGCCGAACCGCTGGCGACACGCATCAGCGCGTGCATCTCGTCCTCCATTCTGCATGCGTGCGGCAGCAGCGCCTGGCCGGCCGCCGTGAGCGACCAGCCCTTCGGAATACGCTCGAACAGACGCAGCGACAGCGCCGCCTCCAGCGCATCAATGCGGCGTGCCACAGTGGTGTGTTCAACACCGATCGCGCGCGCCGCACCCGACAGGCTGCCCTCTTTATTCAGGGCCAAGAAGTATCGCAGGTGATCCCAGTCGGGCACATCGGTAGGCAAATTCATTGTGCAATTATGCACACATCGCCCGCAAATTTCACTAATTTCGTTCACCGCCAATTTACGCTATCGTGAGCTCACCTATTGATTTCCCTTGAAAGTGCTCATCATGAAATTATTTCCCACTCAATTCGGCATGTTGAATGTCTGTTCGCTGGCGATGACAATGTGCGTACCAGCTAGCGCCGCAATCGCCGCGCTACCGGCGGCTCAGCCTTGCCCCTTGGCCGGCAGTTGGACGCTGGTCGCGGCAAACCTCCTGAGCCCGGATGGCAGCCAGAGTCGCGACTATGGTGCGTCCCCGAGCGGCTTATTGCTGATCGACAGCCAAGGTCGATACGCGCTACAGCTCTATAAATCCGAACGGCCCTTGTTTGCAACGGGCGACAAGAAAACCGCCAGCGCCATCGAATATGAATCCGCCGTGATGGGATCCAGCACCCATTACGGTACGCTTGCACTCGATCCCGATGCGCACACCTTGACCTTCAGCATCGAGCATTCCGCATTCAAGAATTGGGAGGGCACCAAACAGAAAAGGACGTATGAGTTGAATGGCGACGAACTCAGCTACCGGGTCACGGCCAGGCCGGATGGAGGGATTCCCATTTCAATCTGGAAGAAAATGAAATAGGGCGTTGATGCTGGAAATCAAGCCCTTGTTGCCGGCGCCGCTGCTTGGCGCCGCGGCAGTCACGCTCTCAAAACATGGGCGGACATGAACATCGGGCGATGCAATATGCCAGCCTACTCCCGCGCTCGCCACGCCAGCGCGGCGCTGAAACCGCCGGGAACGTCAAGCGCGCAAACCTGCAAAGTCGGCCAATGCGCCGCTTGATGCGCCACAAACAAGCGCCGGTCCGCATCGCGCCGGACGGAAAACTCTTGCAGACACTCGCCAAGGCCGACGCCCAGCGCCTTGAGCACGGCCTCCTTGGCGCTCCACAATTGAAAGAAACCCGCCACCGCATCCGGCGCCGCGGCCAGATCGGCGCGCTCCGCCGGCGTCAAGGCGTGTTCGGCCAAGCCCTCCACATCGCAGCCGACATCGTGGCGCTCCACATCGACGCCGATTGCGGCGCCGTCCGCGCCCAGCGCGATCAGCACGCAGCTTGCCGAGTGCGCCACGTTGAAGGCCACTGCCGCGCAGTCGGGCAGATGCGGCTTGCCGTGGCTCCCGTAGCCGAAACGCAAGTCCTGCGCCGGCCTCCCCAGCCGCTCGGCCAGCAAGCGCCGCAAGGCCGCCCTGCCGGCGACCAGCCGCAGCCGGTCCGCGTGCCGGCGCAGGCCTTGCGCGCGCTCCCGCTCATCGGCGCTGAGCAGCAGCCAATCGGCCCGCTCCACGGCCGCCCCTTCGTTCAGCGCCAGACGCCAGACGGCCATCCCCGCCGGCACATGCGCCGGCAGCGCCACCTCAAGCGGCACCGGATGCGCCGCCCGCCTGCCGGACCGGCGCCTCGTCCGCCGCGTCCTCCTCGCGACTCATCGGCGCCCGGCGCAAGGTCTTGAAGGCGCCCAGCATCAGCAGGCCCAGTCCCATGGCGGCGGCGCCCAGCACGAAGACGCTGGCCAGCGCCGACATGAATTTCCCCAGCAGCCCGATGCCGACGGTGCCGGCCGAATCCCCGGCCGCGTCCTGCGCGGTCCACAGGCCGTTGATGCGACCCAGGTAATGGTCCGGCGTGTGGCCTTGCACCAGCGCATATTGCAGCAGCGAGGCCATCGAGACCAGATAGCCGAAGACTCCCAGCAGCGCCAGCATGAGGCCAAAATGCCGGTTCAGGCCCATCAGCATGAGGCACAGGAAGACGCCCAGGCTGACGAGCATCATAGCCAGGCCGGGGCGTTGCAGGCGGCCGGTCCAGGCGCTGGTGAGGGCGCCCACGGTGGCGCCCAGCGGCACGGCGGAGTACATCAGGCCCACCTCGACGGCGCCGCCGCCGAAGGCGTTCGCGGCCAGCGCCGGGAACAGCACGCGGATGCTGGTGCTCAGCGTCACCAGCACGCCGATCAGGGCGACGCTGGCGACGACGGTGTTGCTGAACAGGAAACGGAAGCCGTCCGCCAGCGCGCGCAGCGGGTGCTGTTCCTGGGCCGCGGCGGCGCGCATGGCGGGCAGGCGCAGCAGCGGGATCAGCGTCAGGCCGGTGCCGACGGCGGCGATCAGGTAGTTCCAGCCGACGTCGGCGACGGCGATGATGATGCCGCCGACGGCCGGCGAGATGACGGTGGCCAGGCGCACGGTGACCATGCTGATGGCGCGCGCCTGCAGCAGGTTGTCGCGCCCGACAATGAAGGGCATGCAGGCCATCAGCGCGGTCACGCCGAGGGCGCCGAAGAAGCCGTCCCACACCGACAGGAAGTAGACCACCCAGACGGACGGCGCGGCCAGCCAGGCGTTGGCCGCCAGCCCCAGGAAGCCGATACCGCAGACGGAGCGGGCGAAGAGGATAAGCTTGCGCCGGTCGTAGCGGTCGGCCAGCACGCCGCCCAGCAGCAGGCCGACGAACATGCCGGCCCCTTCGACGGCCATGGCCAGGCCGACGTAGAAGGTGTCGCCGGTCAGGGCGTAGACCTGCATGGGGATGCCGACGGTGAGCATGCCCAGCCCCATCAGGGAGATGGTGCGGGCGATGAAGACGCTGCGGAAGTTGGCGTTGCGTCTCAGCAGGCCCAGGTCGAGGAAGATGGCGTTTTTTTTCATGGTCTCAGTTCGTGCTCTTGCGTGCCTGGGCCAGCAAGCTGTCCAGCAAAGGCCCCAGTGTTTCCAGGGATCGGGGCGACATGATGCTGTCGTGCGAGCAGTCCGGCATCGTGTGCAGGCGCAGTTGGCCGACGTGGCGGCGCCAGCTTTCCCGCGGCTCGATGTAGGCCGGGATGGAGTCGGCGGCGACGAACAGGGTCACCGCGCCGGCGTAGTCGGGCGTGCGGGCGCGCGCCAGCAGGCGCACGGCGTCCTTGTAGTTGGCGAAGATCTGCCGCAGCATGGCGTCCTTTTCCTCCCGCAGCAGCACGCCCAGCGCCGCGTCGCCGCCGTCGGCGTAGGCCTCGTTGAAGAGTTGCTCCTGTTCGCGCTCGGCGCCGTTTTCCGCTTCGGCGCGCGCCCGCTCGCTCCAGTCGTGCAGTTCGGCCGGATAGGTGTCGAGCAGGCCGAGGAAGTCGACCGCCTCGCCCTCGGCGCGCAGCCTGGCCGCGATGCCGTAGGCGACCGTGCCGCCCAGCGAGTAGCCCAGCAGGTAGTAGGGCCCGCGCGCCTGTTCGGCGCGGATGATGCGCAACTGCTTGTCGACCAGTTCCTCCATGCTGGCGCTGCTGGCGATGACGCCGTCCGGATGCGGCGACTGCAGGCCGATGACGGACCAATCCTGGTCGAGGTAGCGCGTCAGGCCGCTGTATTGCCAGGCGAAGCCGGAGCCGGGGTAGACGCAGAACAGCGCCGCGCCGCGCCCGGCGCGCAGGCGTATCAGGTGCTCCACGCCGGCCGGCGCGGACGCGCCCACGCCGCCCAATCGCGCGGCGAGTTTCTCGACGCTGGGCGCGGCCATGATCTGGCCGACCGAGACGGGCGTTTGCAGCGCGCGGCGCAACTCGGCCGCCAGGCGCATGGCCAGCAGCGAGTGGCCGCCCATGGCGAAGAAGTCGTCCCGCGCGTACACCGTCGCGACGCCGAGCACCCTGGCGAAGACTTCGGCCAGGCGGCTTTCCAGCCCCGCCGCCGGCAGGCGTCCCCGCCCTTCGGCGCCGTGCGCCGGCCCCGGCGCGGCCGGCGCCGGCAGCGCCTTGCGGTCCAGTTTGCCGTTGGCGCTCAGCGGCAGGCGCTCCAGCGCCACGTAAGCCACCGGCACCATGTGGGCCGGCAGGCGGCTCTGCAGGCGCGCCTTGATGGCGTCGGCGTCCGGCGCGGCGCCGTCCGCCGCCACGAGGTAGGCGACCAGTTGGCGCTGATCCTCATTGGCCGCGCCGTCCGCCGCGCCGAGGACGACGGCGTGCACCACGGCGGCCGCCACCTCCGGCTGCTCCAGCAGCAGGGTTTCGATTTCGCCCAGCTCGATGCGCAGGCCGCGGATTTTGATCTGGTCGTCGGCGCGGCCCAGATATTCGATATCGCCGCTGTCCAGCCAGCGCACCATGTCGCCGGTGCGGTACATGCGCGCGCCCTCGCCCTCCGGGTCGGCCACGAAACGGCCCGCCGTCAGGTCGGCGCGGCCCAGATACCCCATCGCCAGCTGCGCGCCGCACAGATACAGTTCGCCCTGCGCGCCCACCGGCACGGGGCGCAGGTATTGGTCGAGCACGCGCAACTGGGTGTTCCACACCGGCCGGCCGATCGGCACGCCGGCGCCGCCCTCGCCCAAGTCGCCGAAGGCCGGCCGGTAGCTGACGTCGACCGCCGCTTCGGTCGGGCCGTACAGATTGTGCAGCCGCGCCGCGCCATGCAGCGCGAATTCCTGCGCCAGCGCCTTGCCCAGGGCTTCGCCGCTGCAAAAGACCAGCTTCAGGCTGCGGCAGGCCTCGCGTCCCGCTTCGCCCAGCGTCTTGAGATGGGCGTTGAAGATGGCCAGCATCGAGGGCACGAAATGCATGCAGGTGACGCCGTGGCGCGCGATGGCGTCGAGCAGCGCGTCGGGGTCGCGGTGCGCCTCCGGTTCGGCCATCACCAGGCGCGCGCCCACCATCAGCGGCCAGAAGAATTCCCACACCGAGACGTCGAAGCTGCACGGCGTCTTCTGCAGGACGACGTCGTTCGCCTCGAGCGCGTACTCGTGCTGCATCCACTCGATGCGGTTGATGATGGCGTGGTGCGACACCAGCACGCCTTTCGGCCGCCCGGTGGTGCCGGAGGTGTAGATCAGGTAGGCCGGATGCTGCGGCGTCAGCGCCACGGCGCTTTCCGGCAGGAGCGGATGGGCGGGCGCCAGCGCGTCGAAGGCCAGCACCGGCGCGGCGCCGGCCAGCGCGGCGCAGCGCGGCGCCGCGTCGGGATGGCAGATCAGCAGGCGCGCCCGGGCATCGCCCAGCATGAAGCCGAGCCGCTCATCCGGATAGCTCAGATCCAGCGGCAGATAGGCGGCGCCGGCTTCGATCACGGCCATCAGCGCCAGGCTCAATTGCACCGAGCGGGGCAAGGCGACGGCGACGATATCGCCGGCCGCGACGCCGCCGGCGCGCAGTTGCGCGGCCAGCGCGCGCACCTGCTGGCGCACCTCGGCGTAGTTCAGGCTATGGCGCGCGTCGAGCAGCGCCGGCGCGTCGGGCGTGCGCGCCGCCTGCGCGGCCAGCGCGCCGCGCAGGGTCGCCGGCGCCACCACCCGCGCGGTGGCGTTGACGCTAGCGACGAAGGCCGCCTCGCGCGCGCTTTGCAACGGATAGCGCGCCAGCGGCAGGGCCGGTTCCTCGACCAGGACGCGCAGGATGCGCGCGATGCGCTGCGCCAGCGCGGCGGCGTCGGCGACGGCGGCGCGGTTCTCCACCAGCAGCGTCAGCTCCTCGCCCGGCAGCACCAGCAGCGCCAGCGGATAGTGGCTGTAGCCGCGGTTGTGGATCTCGCCCAGCAGCAGCTCCCGGCCGTCGGCGCCGGGCAGGGGCTGGCCGAGGTAGTCGTTGTCCGGATAGTTCTCCACCACCAGCAGGGTGTCGAACAGCGGCGCCGCGCCGGCGATGCGCTGGATTTCGGCCAGTCCCAGGCCGTCGTGCTCCAGCAGTTGAATGTGGCGCGCCTGCATGGCCGGCAGTTGCTCCCACAGCGAGGCGTGCGGCTGCAATCGCACGCGCACCGGCAGGGTGTTCAGGAACAGGCCCACCTGTTCTTCGATGCCGTCGATGGCCGCGCCGCGTCCCGACACGGGCGTGCCGAAGACCAGCTCGTCGCGGCCCGCCAGGCCGCCCAGCGCCATCGCCCAGACGCCTTGCATCAGCACGTTCAGGGTCAGGCCGCGGCGGCGGATTTCCGCCATCAGTTGCGCGCTCAGTTGCGCCGGCAGCTTCAGCGTGTATTCCTCCATGGCGGCGCCGGGCGCGACGTGCTCGAACAGCAGCGTCGCCCGGACGCCGGCCAGCGTGTCGCGCCAAAGCGCCTCGCTGGCCGAGAAGTCGCGCCCGGCCAGTTGCGCCACCAGCCGGGCGTAGTCGGCTTGCGGCGCCGGCAGGCGCGTCGTCCCAAGGCGGTAGGCGTCGAGCAGCGCGCGCAGCAGCAGGGGCGTGGACCAACCGTCGACCACCAGATGGTGGATCACCAGCAGCAGCACATGGCGCCCTCCGCCCAGGTCCAGCAGCGCCGCGTTCAGCAGGCCGCAAAATTGTCCGGTCGGGTACTCGCGCGCCAGCAAGGCGTGTTCGATCGCCTCCGCGCGGGCGGCCTTGTCCACCTCGTCCAGCGCGGACAGGTCGTGCGCCTGCCACGGCCAGGCCAGCGGCGCGGCGGCGGCGGCCGGCGGCAGCAGGAAGACCGGCTCCTCGCCCGTCTCCATGTCGAACAGGCCGGCCAGTTGCGGATAACGCGTCAGCAGCGCGTCGAGGGCGCCGCGCAGGCGCGCGCCGTCCAGCGCGCCGCTGAAGTGCAGGCGCGTGAAGGCGTTGTAGTTGCCGGCGCCGCTGCCCAGTTGGGCGTGGAACAGCATGCCCTTTTGCAGCGGCAGCAGCGGCGCGGCGGCGGCGAAGACGCCGTAGCGCTCGCGCAGGGCCGCCAGTTGCGGCGCCGCCGGCGTCCACTCGGCGGCGGCCGACGCCGGGGCGCCGGCGGCGCCCTGCAGCAGCGGCGCCATGCGGCGCGCGCTGCGTTCGGCGAAGACGGCGCTGGGGCGCAGTTCATAGCCTTCGCGGCGCAGCGCGGTGCACAGCATGATGGCCGAGATGCTGTCGCCGCCGACGGCGAAGAAGTCGTCGTCGGCGCCGGCCTGCGCCAGTTTCAGCGCTTGCGCCATGAGTCGGCACAGCAGCGCTTCGCGGGCGTTGCGCGGTGCGCCGCCGGCGCTGTGGATGCGCGGCTCCGGCAGGCGTTTGCGGTCGATTTTGCCGCTGACGTTGCGCGGGAATGCGTCCAGCACCACCAGCGCGGCCGGCACCATGTATTCGGGCAGCGCGGCGCGCAGCGCGGCCAGCAGTTCCAGGCCGCGCCGGCCCGCCGCGTCCGCGTCCAGTCCCGGCACCACGCAATAGCCGAGCAGGCGGTGGCTGTGGTTGACCGCCTGCGCCAGCACGACGGCGCTTTCCACGCCCGGCAGCAGCGACAGGGCGTTTTCCACTTCGCCGATTTCGACGCGGTAGCCGCGCACCTTCACCTGATCGTCGCCGCGGCCGACGAATTCCAGCGCGCCGCCGCTGTTCCAGCGCACCAGGTCGCCGCTGCGGTACATGCGCGCGCCGGGCGCGCCGAAGGGATCGGCAACGAAGCGTCCCGCCGTCAGCGCGCCGCGCGCCAGATAACCGAGCGCCAGTCCGGCGCCGGACAGATACAGTTCGCCGACCACGCCGAGCGGCACCGGCTGCAGGCGCGCGTCCAGCACGTGGACGCGGGTGTTGCCGATGGGCCGGCCGATGAGCGGGCGCTCGCTGTCGGCCAGCGCGGCGCGCAGGGTGTCGACCGTGTATTCGGTGGGGCCGTACAGATTGTGCGCCTGCAGTTGCGGGAAGGCGCGCAACTGCCGCCACAGCGCCGCCGGCGCCGCCTCGCCGCCGATCAGGATCAGGCTGGGATGGTGCACGCCGTCGGCCAGCAGGCCGTTGCCGAGCATTTGCGCCAGGAAGGACGGCGGCAAGTCCAGCGCGTCGATGTGCAGGCGCTCGACTTCGCGCGCCAGCGCGTGCGCGTCGCGGCGGGTGTCCTCGTCGAAGACGTGCAGCTCCTGCCCGTGCAACATCCAGAAGATCTGCAACCACGAGGAGTCGAAGGAGAAGGAATGCGTGTGGGCGGCGCGCAGGGCGCGGCCCGGATGCCTGCGGCGCACCGCGTCCAGCGCCGGCTGGTAGACGGTGGCGCTGTGCGCGGTGAATAAATTGAGCAAGGCGGCGTGGGTGTTCATCACCCCTTTCGGCCGGCCCGTGCTGCCGGAGGTGAAGATGATGTAGGCGATGGCGTCGGCGGCGGGCGCGCCGCCCCGCTCGGCCTCGCTCAGGGGGGAGCCGGCCAGGGCGGCCAGCTCGCCCCGCAGCGCGGCGTCGTCCAGGTCGAGGCGCGGCACGCCGGCAGGCAGCCCGGCGCCCAGTCCGCGCAGCGTCAGCAGCAGCGCCGGATTGGCGTCCTCGCACATCATGGCCATGCGCTCGGCCGGATAGTCGAGGTCGAGCGGCAGGAAGGCGGCGCCGCAATCGAGCACCGCCAGCATGGCGACGACACTGTCGGCCGAGCGCGGCAGCGCCACCGCCACGACGCGCCCCGCTCCGGCGCCGCGGGCCAGCAGCAGGCGGCTCAGGCGCGCCACTTGCGGCGCCAGTTCGGCGAAGCTGTAGCGCCGCGCGCCGCAGACCAGCGCCGTCGCATCCGGCGTGCGCTCGCTCTGGCGCGCCAGCACGTCGATCACGCTGCGCAGTTGCGGCTGCGGCGTCACGACCGGGCCTTGCGACCAGACGGCGATGCGCGCCCCTTCGTCCGGCGTCGCCACCGGCAGCTCGGCCAGGCGCCGCAGCGGTCCGGCCGTCCACGCCTGCAGCAACTGGACGATGCGCGCGCCGTGCAGCGGCAATTCCTCGGCCCGGTAGCGGCCGGCGTCGGCGCGCAGTTCGAGCGCGATGCGCCCGGCGGCTATCATCAGGCTGAACTCCATGTCGTCGATGGGGCCGGTGGCCAGGTGCCGGGTGTGGCCGGGAATGCCGGCGAAGTCCAGTCCGGCGTCGAAGATCTTGTAGTTGATCAGGGCGCCGTACAGCTTGCGGCCGGAGCCGACGAGGTGCAGGTCGCGCTGGATTTTCTCGGCGTCGTAGCGCTGGTGCGGACGCACCAGCTTCAGGGCGCGCTTGAAGGCGATGGCCGCGTCCAGCCAGTCCATGTCGGGCCGCACCGCCACGCGCACCGGCAGCACGTTCACGGCCGGCGCCAGCGCGTGCAGCGCCGCCGATCCCATGCGGCGCATGAAGGGCACGCCAAGCATTTGCGCGGCCTGGCCGGTGAGGCGGTACAGATAGGCGGCCAGAAGGCCCATCAACAGGTCCGGCGCCGTCAGCCGCGCGGCGCCGGCGCGGGCGTCGCCCTCGGCCAGTTGCTGCAATTGCGCCAGCGCCGCCGCCGGCAGAAGGATGTCGTGGCGCAGCGGGCCCGCGCCGTCGGCGCCGCCCGTCGCCAGGCTGGCGGGCGCCGGCAAGTCTTCACAATAGCCGCGCCAGAAGTCGCGGTCTTTCTCGTGCTGCGGCGAGGCCAGGTAGGCCTGGTGTTCGTCGAGCACGGCGTCGACGCCGATGAAGGGGCTGGCCTCCGGCGCGCCGCCCGCCGCCAGCGCCGTGTAGATGGCGGCGATGCGGCGCGTCAGCGCGGTGAAGCTGAAGCCGTCGAGCATGATGTGGTGGAAGCGCTGATACCACAGCCATTGTTCCCGCCCGTCCTCGCCGCGCAGGCGGAACAGCGCCTGGCGGTACAGGGCGCAACTGCCGTCCAGCGGCAGCGCGGCGCCGCTGTCGGCGCGCATCCAGGCCTGCGCGCGGTCTTTTCCATCGGTTTCGGCGCGCCAGTCGAACAGCTCGGGCGGCGCGATGTCGTCCGCCGTCAGGCCGCCGCGCAGCAGTTGCAGCCCGTCCGCGTAAGTGGCGTTGACGGTGTCGGCTTCGGCCAGTCCCTCGCGTATCGCCCGCTGCAACAACTCCCGCTTCACGGCGCCGGTCAACTCGATGCAATGGGAGATGAGGTAGTCGTTCTTGCGCTCGGATACCTGGTCGGCCAACCACATGCCGTGCTGGGCGCCGGTGAGCGGCACGGCGCGGACGTCTTGGGCGCCGGCGGCCGGGCTGAATTGTTGGAGTTGTTGCATGCTGGGTTTCCCTTATGAGGCGGTGCTGAATGGGTTGATGCTGATCCAATTGCTCTCGATGTACTCGAGGCAGCTGCCGCGCGTGGCGGGGCCGAACTGCGCCATCCAGCCGGCCGGCTGGGCGGCGAACAGCGGCCACAGGCTGTACTGCTGCGCGGCGTTGCGCAGCACCGTGAATTCCTGCTCGTCGTCGTCGAAGGGGTTGAGGTAGTTTTCCGCGCTCATGGTCGTGTTCCTGTATGTGGTTATGGAGTGTTCAAGCGAAACCGTGGGGCGCGAGTCATGGCCCGCGCCGCCGGCGTCAATATTTGTGCGGAGCGAGCATCTGGCTCAAGCCCTCCAGCAGGCCGTCGCGCCAGCAGAGCCAGTCGTGGCCGCCGCGGAATTCGCGGTAGTTGACGCCGTGGCCGGCCGCTTGCAGCGCGTCGCGCAGGGCGCGGTTCGGGCCCAGCATGTCGGCCTCGTAGCAACCCACCTCCAGCGCGATCCGCAAGCCGGCGCCGGCGCCCTGCCCGGCCGCCACGGCGCGCGTCAGCCAGCCTTCAGCGCCCGTCGCGGCGGGGTCCGGCCACCAGAAGGAGCCAGACTGGCTGAGCGCCATGCCGAAGCGCTGCGGCCAGTGCAGCGCCGCGTACACGGCGCCCAGGCCGCCGAAGCTCTGGCCCGCCACCAGGGTGCGTTCCGGGCGCGCGCTGAAGGGCGCGGCGGCATGCGCCTGCGGCAGCAATTCCTCCTGCAGCGCCAGCCAGAAGGCCGCGTTGCAGGGCAAGTCGCGCGTCCGCTGTTCGGCATCGAGCGCGTCGACCAGCAGGTAGACGGCCGGCGCCAGCTCGCCGCCGGCCGTCATCGCCTCGAGCGCGCCGAACAGGCCCGGGTGGCGCGCCCAATGGTGGCCGTCGAGCAGGATCACCAGCGGCAGTTCGGCCCCGCCGTCGGCCCCGCCGTCGGCGGCGCCGCTGCGGTAGATCCAGACATCGCGCGTCGTCCCCAGCCGGGCGCTGCGCCAGCGTTGTTGCAGCAGGCGGCCCGGCGGCGCGCCGTGCGGCGCGCTCCACGCCGGATGCGGACGCGCCCCGGGCAGCTGGATCGCCGACAGCGGCAGGCCCCAGGCGCCGCCGTGCGGCGGGCGCGGATTCAGCGCGTCGGCCTGGGCGCGGCTCGCCATCAGGGCGATCCACCAGCGGCGCAGCTCGGCCGGTTCCTCGGGCGGCAGCTCGTCGCGCGTGGCCGGCATCAGGAAGTAACTGCCGCACCAGTCGTCCGGCAAGCGCGTTTGCCACAGCCAGACGTCGCTCTCGCCCAGCCGCGCCATGCTGGTCAGCGCGCGCGTCGGATGCGGGGTGTGCGAGTACACGTCCAGGTAGACGCGCCGATAGTCGGAGCGCGCCGCGCCGCCCATCGGGTCGCGCCACAGGAAGCTCAGTTCCACCTCGCCGCCCGGCAGCGGCCGGCACAGCGGCGTGCCGGCCCGCCGCACGCCGCGCCACCAGGCGGCGCTGCCCAGATCGGCGCGCTCCAGCAGTGGCTCATGTGGCGCCGTCACCTCAGACCTTGGCGGCGAGGGCTTGCGGCGCCGCGCCGGCCGCGCTCGGCGGCGCCGACCAGACGCTGTCGAGCGGGCCCTGCGCCACACGGCGCGCGGTGCGCCGCGCCGCGTACAACATCAGCAGGCCGGACACCAGCGCCACCAGGTCGACGCCGACGGCGGCCAGGCTGCCGTTCGCCCACAGTCCCAGCGAGGGCAGCAGCGCGGCCGCCAGCGAGGTCAGGGGAATGGACAGGAAGGACAGCGCGCACAGCTTCAGCAGCGGCGCGGCGGAGCGCGCCGCGCCGCGCCAGAAGGCCCAGGCGACGCAGCCGAGGAAGACCGCGTAATACACTTGCAGGTAAACGAGGTTGATGTTGCCGCCCGCCGCGTGGGCCCATTTCCCGGCCACGACGCTGAAGCCGACGCCGGCCATGCAGCCCAGCGTGATGCCGACGCTGGCCGCCGCCATCAGCATGGTGCTGCGGGTCTGGCTGACCAGGAGCGGATTGCGGCCCTGGTTCTTGCGGCGCTTCTCCACCCACAGCAGGTTGCCGGAGTAGAAAAGGAAGGCGCCGCTGAGGCCCAGGAAGAAGTACACCCAGCGCATCAGATTGCCGCCGAAGCTGCCGAAATGCAGCGCGAACAGGGGCGCGACGATGCCGCTCCAGACGTCGCCCTGGCCCGGCAGCATGCTGGTGTCCAGCGTGCCGTCGTAGGGATTGATCATGACGAAGCCGGAATTGGCGCCGCGCGACAGGTGGCGCGGGCTGACCACCGCCGCGCGCACCATGGGACGCGGGGTTTCCAGACGCATGAACATCAGCTCGGAGACCAGGAAATCCGGCGCCGCGCCCTGCACCTTCGCGATCAGGGCGCTGGCCGGCAGCATGTCGGCGACGGCGTGCGGCCTGGCGCCGGCGGCCGGCGGCTTGCCGAAGATGGGCTGGGCGCCGTAGACCACTTTCCCCAGGCTGTCGTAGAACTGGTCGTGGAAGGCGAAGACGATCACCGTCAGGCTGATGACGATGTGGAAAGGCAGGCTGGCGATGCCCAGCACATTGTGCGCGTCGAGCCAGAAGCGCTTGCGGTTTTTGCCGGCGCGCAGGGCGAAGAAGTCCTTCACCAGCGTCGGCAGCAGCAGGATCAGGCCCGAGACGAGGGCCAGGAAGTACATCACGCCGGCCACGCCCATCGTGTATTCGCCGATGTATTCGCCGTCCACGGTGCCGGGGATGCCGCCGGTGCGGTGCAGCATGTCGATCAGTTGCGCCAGTTGGGACGGCGCCTGCTCGCGCTCCGCCAGCTGGCCGGCGTCGTCGAGCGTGGCGTGCCAGCGCGTGGCCGACAGGTTCAGGCCGCGCCCGCCGTCCGCGCTCCAACTGAGCGGCGCGGGGATGTTCTCCTGCTCAAGCAGATGCAGGGTGAAGCCCTTGCGCGCGGCCGGGCGCTGCTCCAGCACTTCGCGCACCAGGGTGTCAAGCCGCTCGGGCGCGACCGGCTGCAGGCGCAGCGTCGGCGCGCTGACCCAGCGGTCCAGCGGCTCCTTGAACATGGTCAGCGCGCCGGCGAAGAAGCCGATGAACAAGAGCATGCCGGCGCCTATGCCCACCCAGGTGTGCAGGGATTGGTAGATGCGGAGTATGTCGCTGCGGATTTTCATGGCTGGCCCAGCATCGGAGGTAGGATAAATAACAAGGCGTAGGCGAGCAGGTTCGCCGCCGCCAGCCAGAACACGGCGCGCAGGCCGGTGCGGAACAGGTAGACCAGGCTGAAGATGATCATCCACAGCGGGGCAATCAGCCACATGATGAATTGGTACTTTTGCGGCGCCGCGATGCCGCCCGGCCCGAGCCAGGCGAACAGTCCGGACAGAGCCAGCGCCAGGGTCCAGCCCAGCACGGCGCCGGCCAGAGTCTTGCTCCACCAGTCGGCGCGGATGGGAATGCGCTGCTTAGGACTGTCCACGCTCACCTCTTGCTATCAATAGGGAAAAGAAAGGCAGGATGCCGAACACCAGCATCGGTATCGTCAACCACACCAGCACGGCCGTCAGGGCGCTGAAACAAAGGAAGGCGCAGGCCAGCGCGGCCAGCAGCAGGAGCGCGCCCAGCGGGCGCCACGGCATGGACGGCAGCGGCTGCGCCAGCCAGCCTTGATGCCGGTGGCTCAGGTACAGCAGAGCGCAGGCGGCCAAAATAAGAACGACAAATAAAACAGTCACAAGGTCTTCCCCTTACGAATACATAGTCGGATGTTCAAAGCGGCCTCAGGCCGCCAGGGTGGCGCCGCCGTCCACCACCAGATCCTGCATGGTGATGTGGCTGGCCAGTTCGGAGGCGAGGAAGATGACCGCGTTGGCGACCTCCTTCGCGGTGGCGATTTTCTTCAGCGGGATGCCCAGCTTGTAGTGCTCCGGCAGGCCGGCGATGGTGCGCGCCAGGCCCTCCTCGCTCGGCAGCATGGCGCGCAGCATGGGCGTGTCCGTCGAACCGGGCGAAACCAGATTGCAGCGCACGCCGAAGTCCGCCAGCTCCAGCGCGGCGCAGTGGCTCAGGCTGACCAGGGCCGACTTCGAGGCGCAGTAGGCGCCCATGTTCATGCGCGGCACGTGGGCGGCGTTGGAGGCGACGCTGACGATGTTGCCGTGGCGCTGGGCCTTAAACTGCGGCATCAACTCGCGCAGCAGGTGGAACACGCCGCCGACGTTGATGTCGAAGCTGGCCTTCCAGTCCTCCAGCGAGAGCGTGTCCAGCGGCGCCAGGCGCAGCACGCCGGCGGCGTTCACCAGCACGTCCAGGCGCGGCGTCTCGAGCAGCAGTTGGCGGCACACCGCCTGCACGCGCGCGCCGTCGGCGATGTCCAGCGCCACCGTCTTGAAGGGGTAGCGCTTGCCCGGCGTGGCGCCCGACTCGGGCTCGAAATGGCGGTCGATGCCGACCACGCGCGCGCCCAGCTGGCGGAAGGTCATCGCCACCTGGTAGCCGATGCCGCGGCCGGCGCCCGTCACCCAGACCTGCTTGCCCTCGAATTGCAGGATGGGCGGCTGCGCCCGCCGTTGCGCCTGCCCGAGCGGGCGGTGCAGGATGTCTTCGCGCTTCATGGCCGCTGCCTCACGCGGCCAGCTTGCCGGCCAACAGATCCCACCAGGCGTTGAGCGTCGGCTTGACGGCCAGCTCCTCGAACTTGACCGTCAGGCCGTGTTTTTTCCACTCCGCGACGAGGCTCATCACCTGCAGCGAATCGAGGCCGAAATCCATCAGATTGTCGTCGCCGTCGAACTCGCCCTCCTCCGCGTCGATATGCTCTTGCAGCAGCGTCTTCAGCCAGGCGCGGCTCAGCGCCGGACGGGCCAGCAACTGCGCCGTCGTCAGCACGGCGCCGCAGCGCCCGGCCACGTAGTCGAACGCCATGGCGTGTTCGGCCGCCGAGAAGTCGGCCACCGCGTCGCCCACCAGGAAGGGCTGGATGTCGCGCATGAAGGCGTCCAGCGCCGTGGTCATGCAGCCGATGTGGGCGTAGACGCCGACGATGAGCAACTGGTCGCGGCGCCAGTCCTGCATCATCTGCTGCAGCGGCGAGCGCTGGAAGGCGCTGTAGCGCCACTTCACCAGCACCGTGTCGTCGCCGTCCGGGGCCAGCGCCGCCGTCACCGCCTTCAGGGCCGGATCGGCCGTGGTCAGGCCGGGGCCCCACATATCGTTGAGCAGGGCGCGGTCCTGCGCGCTTTGCTCGCTCGGTTGGGCCGTATAGACGACCGGGATGCCGGCCGCCTTGGCCCAGGCGCGGATCGCGGCGATGTTCGCGATCAAGTCCGCCAGCAGCGGATTGTCGGCGCCGTAGAAGCGCAGGAAGTAATCCTGCATGTCGTGGATCAGCAGCACGGCGCGCGCGGCCTCCGGTTGCCACTGGACGCGGTTGGCCGGCATGGCGGCCGCCGGCGGCATGGAATAGGACGGGATGACGGGTATGGACATGGAATTCCTTGTTTATTGAAAGGCTGCGCGCAGCGCTTGTTTATCGGTCTTGCCGACGGCGGTCAACGGCAGGCGCTCGAGGATCTGGAAACGGTCGGGCAGCTTGAAATCGGCCACGCCCAGCTCGCGCAGGTATTTGCGCAGCGCGGCCGGGCGCGGCGCGGCGTCGCCGACGACGATGCAGGCGCAGCTTTTTTCCCCCAGCGCGGCGTCCGGGATCGAGATCAGGGCCGCCTGCAGGATGGCCGGATGCTTGAGCAGCAGGTTTTCCACCTCCTCGGCGGCGATCTTTTCGCCGCCCCGGTTGATCTGGTCCTTGACCCGGCCGACCACGCGCAAATAGCCGTCGGCGCCGCGCCGCACCAGGTCGCCCGTGTGATAAAAGCCATCGGCGTCGAAGACCCGCGCGTCGTGCTCCGGCGCCTTGTAGTAGCCGCGGAAGGTGTAGGGGCCGCGCGTGGCCAGCATGCCCGTCGCGCCGTCGGCCACCGGCAGGCCGTCGAGGTCGAGCACGCGCACCTCGTCGTCGGGACTCATCGGGCATCCTTGCGTGGTGAAGACCCTCTCGTCGCCGTCGTCCAGCGCCGTGTAGTTGACCAGGCCCTCGGCCATGCCGAACACCTGCTGCAGGCGGCAACCCAGTTCCTCGGGAACGCGGCGCGCCAGCGCCTCGGCGAAGCTGGCGCCGCCCACTTGCAGCAGGCGCAGCGTGTCGAGCTGCTGGCGCCGGCCCGGCACCGATTGCAACCACAGCGTGACGGCCGAGGGCACCAGCGCGGCCATCGTCACGGCGTGCCGTTCGATCAGGTCGAAGCAGTCCAGCGGCTCCGGGTCGGGCGCCAGCACCACCGTGCCGCCGGCGTGGAAGACGCCCAGCGCGCCCGGTGAACTGAGCAGGTAGTTGTGCCCGGCCGGCAGCGCGCACAGATAGCGCGTGTCGCTGTCGAGGCGGCAGATTTCGGCGCTGCGCCGCACGCTGTAGTAATAGTCGTTGTGGGTGCGCGGGATCAGCTTCGGCGTGCCGGTGCTGCCGCCGGAGAGTTGGAAGAAGGCCACCTCTCCGGCCGGCGAGGAACGGCCGGGCAGGCGCGTTTCGGCCGGCGCCTCGAGCAGCGCGGCGAGGTCCTCGGCGTGAACGTTCTCGCCCAACAGCAGGATCGTCGCCAGGCCGGGCGCCGCCAGGCGCGCCGCGTCGAGGAAGGCGGCGTCGGCGAACAGGCCGTGGCGCGCCGCGCCGATCAGCAGGCGCGGCTGCAACTGGCCGGCGTAGGAGAGCATCTCCAGGCGCTGGTGGTTGAACAGGGCGTTGACCGGCGCGACGCCGATTTTCAGCAGCGCGAACAGGACGACGTAGAACTCGGCCACGTTGGGCAACTGCACCAGGGCCGTGTCGCCGCCGCGCAGGCCGCGGCGCAGCAGCGCCTGGGCCAGATTGTCGGCTTGCCGGTCCAGCTCGCGGTAGCTCAGGGCGCGCTCGCCGCACAGCACGGCGACGGCGTCGGGACGGCTGGCGCACTGGCGCGCCAGGATCTCGCCCAGCGGCAGGTCGAGCCAGTAGCCGCGCTCGCGGTAGCGCCGCGCGGCCTCGGCCGGCCAGGGGGTGAAGGCGATCATGCCGCCTCCCCGAGCGCTTCGGCCTGCGGCAATTCGACGCCCAGGGCCCTGAGCATGGTCTGCAATTTGGCCTGGGTTTCGGCCCATTCCGATTCCGGGCAGGAGTCGGCGACGATGCCGGCGCCGGCGAACAACTGGATGCGCCGCTGGTGCACGCGGCCGCAGCGTATCGTCACCACCCACTCGCCGTTGCCGTCGGCGTCGCACCAGCCGACCATGCCGGCGAACATGCCGCGCTCGAAGGGTTCGACCAGGCTGATGAGCTTGCGCGCCAGTCCGGTGGGGAAGCCGCACACGGCCGGCGTCGGATGCAGGCGGCAGGCCAGTTGCAGCGCGCTCATCGCGTCGTCGGCCAGCACGCCCTCGATGCGCGTCGACAGATGCCACATCGCCGCCGTGCTCAGCAGCGAAGGCTGGGCGGGAATCTCCAGCGCGCCGCACAAGGGTTGCAGCACGCGGGCGATGTCCTCGATGACGAGGCGGTGCTCATAGGCGTCCTTGCCGGACTGCAGCAGCGCGGCGCTCACCTCGCGGTCGCGGAGCGGATCGCTGTGGCGCCTGGCGGAGCCGGCCAGCGGATTCGAATAGATGCGGCCGGCGTGCTTGCGCACCAGCAGTTCGGGACTGGCGCCGATCAGCTCGGAGCCGTCGAACAGGGGCAGGCGGAAATGGTAGCCCGAGGGATTTTGCGCCGTCAGGCGGGCGAAGGTGCGGGCGACGTCGACCCGCTCGTCCAGCTCGACCTCGAAGATGCGCGCCAGCACGGCCTTGCGGATATCGCTGAGGCCGAAATTGGCGATCGCCTGGCGCACCGACTGCTTGAACCTGAGCTCGTCGGGGAAGCTGCGCGCGCTCAGCACCAGCGGCGCTTCCGGCGCGCGGGCGGGCGCGGCGGCGGCCGGCGCGCGCTCGTAGAACTCGTGCCGCAGGGGCACCGCCAGGCAACTCGGCTGGCGCAGGTCGAAGGGAATCGCGCCGATGACGATGGGCCGCTCGATGCCGGCGGCGCGGGCGCGCGCCAGCGCAGCGCTCACCGCCAGCTGGAACTGGCCGTCGCCCTGCCCGTGCGGATCGACCGGCACGCTGACGCGTTCGGCCACGCCGCTGGCGCGGACGCAACGGTGCGCCGACATGAACTGGAATTGCGCCTGGGCCGGCGCGCCGTGGCGTCCCTCATTTTCCATCTGTAGCGTAGTCATAAGAAACTCCTGACATGAATAAGAACCAGCGCGATGTGTCGCGCAAGGAAGCGGCCCCGCCGAGGCAGTACCGAGCAAGCTCTTGCCCCCAGCAACGCTTTCAGCCAAAGCAATAGTGATCGAGTGGCAATTATGTAAATGGGAATGATACTGATTCCTATTTACATTTACAAGCGGTATCTGCGTGAATGTTTATCTCGATAAGCGAAGCCCTTCTTCCGGGCGCAGCGCGGCCGCAAAAAAAAAAAGCAGCCCACGCGGTGCACTGAAGCTGAAAGTTGCACAGCAACTTTATCGACTCAGTTCAGCACGGTGGGCCCGGCCTTGCTTTCGCCCCCGCCGCGATGCGTGCGGCGGGGGCGCGCTCCTCAGAACTTCCAGTTCGCCTGCAGGCGGACATCGCGGCCGACTTCGGCCAGGCCCAGGACCTGCTTCATGCGGACGTTGTAGGCGTAAGTGGCCTGATCGTAGTAATACTTGTTGAGCAAGTTCTTCACCACCAGGCCGATTTGCAGGGCCGGCGTGACCTGCCACTGCAGATACGCGTCATGCACGGCGTAGCCGGCCTTGCGCATATCGGGCGCGCTCTTCGGCCCCACCGCGCGGTAGGACAGCGACTCCACCATGCGCGCGTTCCAGCCGGCGCTGATGTTGGCCTGCGGGCGATACTCGAGATTGGCCAGCCAGCTGCGGCCGGTCGTCGTGCCGACGCCGAAATCGCCGTCGGCCAGGGCCGTGCCGTTCATCTTCGGCTTGCTTTGGGAGACGCCCAGGCGGCCGCTCCATTGCCCGCCCTGATAGCCGCCGGACAACTCGTAGCCGTCGCTGACGACCTTGCCGATGTTGCCGCGCGCGTCGTCGCCGCCGGTGCCGATGAAGTCGCGTATCGTCTGACGGAAAATCTGTCCGTTCGCCATCCAGCCGCCCGCCGCGTAAGCCAGGCTCAGCTCGACGGTCTGCGCCTTCTCCGCGTTGATGCGAGCATGGTTGTGGACCAGATCGGGCGCGCCGTTGTCCATCCAGAACGCTTCCTGGACGCCGACGCCGCGCAAGGCCCGGGCGTAGCGCACGCTGCTTTTCCAGGCCGGCGTGATTTGATAGTTCAAGGCCAGGCTGGGGCTGGCGCCCTGACTGTCGAACTCCTGGCCGAAGTTGTCCTCGTAGCGGTAGCGGTCGAAACGCAGGCCGCCGTAAGCCGACCACTGCCCGTTGATCTGGTAGTTGTCCTCGACATAGGCGCCGGCCACGCTGGCGCTTTCGCGGCCGCGGTTGGCCAGGCTGTCGGGAGAACCGGCCGTCAGCACATGCAGGGGATTGATGGCGCGGGTCTGGTCGCGTCGGTAGTTGACACCGTAGGCCAGCCAATGCTGGCCGAAATCGGAAACGAAGGCCACGTCCAGGCCGTGATTCTTCATCGCCTCGCCGTAGCGGCGGCCCTTGTCCGTGCGCATGCCCTCGAGCTCGCTGCGATACAGGTTCACATCGAATTTCGGCAACAGGCGCGCGCCGTGGTCGGCGTACTTCAGGCTGCTGGACTGGCGCTTCAAGTCCTGCGGGATGGGCAGATTGCCGTCCCAGCCGACCATGTTCGGGCGGAAATTATAGGCGCCGTTGTCGTTCTGCTGGCTGTGGCTGACGCTGAGCGTTTGCTGCTCGCCCAGGCGCCAGCTGGCCTTGGCCAGCAGCGTGTCCTGGTCGCTGGCGCTGTTACCCACCTCCTGGCCGTTGCCGGCGCGGTAGGATTGCAGATCCTGCCTGGAGCCGGAGACGAGCACATCGACCGTCTTGTCGAACTCGGCGTAGGCGCTGACGCTGGAGCGCCAGCCCTTGTTGTCGAAGACGCCGACGCCGAGCTGCGCGCCCATGCTCTGGCCCGGGCGCAGCAAATCGCGCGCATCCTTCGTCGTGGCGCGGATCGCGCCGGCCAGGGCGCCCGGACCGGCGCTGGCGCTGCCCGTGCCCTTGTCGATATCGATCGACTTCATCAGCGCCGGGTCGAAGGCCATGCGGCCCTCGTGATGGGTCAGCGCCATGTTCTGCGTCACGCCGTCGACGCTGACGTTGATCATCGTATCCTCCAGGCCGCGCATGAAGACCTTCTGCGCCACCGGATTGCCGCCGCCGCCGATCGCCATGCCGTTCTGATACTGGAAGGTTTCGGCGACGTTGCGCGCCTGCGTTTTTTCCAGCGTCTTGCCGCTCACCTGCTCGATTTGCTCGGCGTCGGCGACGACCTTCACGGTGGCCAGCACCGTCTCGTCGGCCGCGTACAGAGCGGGATGCATCAGAGTACCGATCACCGCCAGGGTGATCCGGGCGCGTTTGAACTGCTTGGGCATGTAATTCCTTTGATGTAGATGGCGAAAGAGTCGTCGCATTGCATCGGGGGTGCGGCGGGCATGGCGAAGCCGCGCGGCGCGCTCCCCGACATGGCGGGGGAAGTGTGCGCAATTGCCTATCGTGGGGGAATCAAAGCGCGCCCGGCGGGCGGACGCGCCGACAGGAAGGGCTTCCTGTGCCTGATCAAACCTGGAGTGGGTGGTCGTGCAAATCTCACATCAGTAAATGATAATGATTCTTGTTATGAATTGCAAGGCACAAATGATTTATTTTTGGAAATATTTCAATAACGCGAAAACCCGAGGACAGCCGAATCAAAAACCCGGGAAAGCGGACCGGGCCGCGTGGTCGTATAATCCCCGGTTCAAGGGGCGGCGCCGACGCCGCCCGCCCAGCGCCACGCCACTTCACCGAGCCCAGCATATGATGCTTTCCGATCTAGCCCAACAATTCAAATTCGATGTCATTCCAATGGCCCTGCACGCCGAACACCTGCCGGCCGGCGTAGCCGCGCAACTGCTGGAACAGGAGGTGCTGGTGTTCGCGGTCGGCGACGAGCATTCCGACACCGCCCAGTTCAGCGAACGCTATGGCTTCGCCTCCGACGACTGCGCCAACACCATCGTGCTGCGCTACCGCAAGGACGGCGCGGACCACTACGCGGCCGTCGTCACGCTGGGCTCGAACCGCCTCGACGTCAACGGCGCGGTCAAGCAATGCCTGGGCGCGCAGCGCCTGTCCTTCGCCAAGCGCGAGGTGGCGACGGAATTGACGGCGATGGAGTTCGGCGGCATCACCGCCTTCGGCTTGCCGGACGGGATGCGCGTGCTGGTCGACGCGGCCGTCATGCAGCGGGCCTTCGTCGTCATGGGCGCCGGCGTGCGCAAGACCAAGCTGCTGCTGGCGCCGGCGCTGTTGAAGAGCCTGCCGCAAGTCGATATCGCCGCGTTGACGCTGGAATAGGCGGACGCGCTCGGCAACAAGAGTCTGGGGAAGGTGATCAGGGACATCGTCGAGCCGCTTGCCGCGCCATTACAGGCGGCCGCGGCGGCCCAGGACGAAACAAGATGAAATTGATACGATACACGGAGATCCCGGACAGGCGGAGCAGTTCATCCGCGTGAACCTTCACTCTGCCGCGACGGCCAACAGCCGGACAACATCAAGGGCGTCTTCGGACGCATGACTACAAACAACAAATGGCAATTCGCCCCGCGATTCCGCCGCAACGCCTTCGGCTGGAAATCGACAGCACCAATCCAACGCATCAAAGAAGCACTTGTTGAAATCAAGTCCTTCGCCAAGAAGGAGCCCGTGCTGGCCGCCGAGGGCGCCGTGCTGTTCCTGGAGAAGCTGGTGCCGGCCATCGCGGGCGTCGATTCCTCGAGCGGCGCGATGGGCAGCGCCGTCAACCGCGCCATTGAAACGCTCGCGACGATCGTCGCCAAGGCCGGCCCGAGCGCCGCGCTGCGCGAAGAATGGCTGGAGCGCCTATGGGAAGCCATCCAGGACGACGACATGTCCTACCTCGCGTATTTGGGCGAGTTCTGGGGCGAACTATGCGCGACGCCGCAAATCGCGTCCAAGTGGGCTGACGGCCTTGTCCCAACTGTGACGAGCATGTGGGAACACAGCGCGAGCAGCGGCGGCTGCGGTTTTTTCAAGGGAACGGCTGCCTGCCTGAGCGCGCTGTACGCGGCCGGCCGGCATGACGAGCTGCTGGCTTTGATCGGAAAATCTGAATTTAAGTACAAGTCCTGGCATTACAGGGTGTGGGGCGCCAAAGCCTTGGTCAAAATGGGCCGGGGCGCCGGGGCGATTCAATATGCCGAGGATTCGAAGGAAGCGGACGCGCCGCTGACGGCGATCGCGGCGTTCTGCGAAGGTGTCATGCTGGACGCCGGCTGTGCGGATGAGGCGTACGCGCGCTATGCAAGTGCTTCGCGGCCGCCAAGGACTGCGGATTCTTCGAGCTGGCCATCGAGCTGGCGGACAGGAGTCCCGCGGACCCGCGCACGCTGATACGCGCCGCCGCCGATTTCGCGGCGGCGCGGCCGCAGTTCGCGCTCGCGGCCGGAATGCTGGGGCTGCGCGGCATCGCGGACGGCGACGGCTTCGACATCAGCGGCGCCGACGTGCTGGACGCGTACGCGGCCGTGATGGCGGCCGCCGCGGGCGTGGATGCGGCGGTGGTCAAGGCGGATGTGAACGCGCTGATCGCGATGGGTCGTGGTGACGGCAAGTTTGTGCGAAGAGTGCTGGCGCGCCAGTTGGCGCTTTAGGGCGGCTGTCGGAAATTTTGTATGAAGATTTCATACGAAACCCGCAAGCCGTCAGGTGCGGCGATCACATGGACCTGAAGTCCGGCAAACAGATTCCGGGAACGGCGCTCCCGAGAAAGTCGCCATGACCAAGAACGGCGCCAAAATCAGTGAAATCGGCAGCGTGGGGCGAAAACCCAAAGGCGCCGGAAGCTGGCGCCTGCCTTGGTGCCGAAAATCGACTTCTTACTGGGGTTTGGCGTACTTCGCCACGCCGGTTACATCGAACACCACGCAACGCTGGTTTCCGACTACCCAGGCATCATGCCCGGGCGGCATGTAGAACACGTCGCCCGGTCCGTACTCCATCTCCGCCCCGTCATTCATCTTGACGACCATGCGGCCTTCCAGAATCATGCCCGTGTGGGCGGCCTGGCAAGAATCCGTCCCGACTATCGGTTTCACATGCAGGCTCCAGCGCCAACCCGGTTCGAATTCGCCGCGCCCCATGGTGTGGTCGCCAAGCTCAAACACGGCGAGCCTGCCTTTGCCATCTTTGAATGGACGAACTTCGTCCGGCTGATCCAAAGTTTTTCTCTCTAACGTCGCACTCATCGCATCGCCCTCCTAAAAAAGCCTCCGCAAGACCCCGTTCGAACGTCTGGCCGACACCGCCATACGCTGCATACCCCAGGACACTCCAGTGTCCTTTGTTTGAACCTGCCATGGTTTGCGCTTGCTCAAGATTCACAGCCATTTTTTATTTGCGAGCGGCGGCTTGCCCGCCGGCGTTGCGCCGCATGCCACGCGGCACAGCGCAAGGAGATCTTGCGAGGAGCAACCCACGCCGCGCCGGGCCGCGCGCTCAGTCTATGGCCGTCCTCTCGCGGTGGTATGCGCTGCCGGCCTTCCAGTAAGCGGCCGCCTCGATGGCGCCGCGCGGCAGGCCGCCCGCCCCGGCGCAGTCACTTGGCATCCGGGCGCACGGCCCACGCGAGCAGGCAAAAACGCGCACAAAAAAATAGCCCACGCGGAGGTGGGCTATTTTTTGATTCTGGAGGCGAGGATCGGAATCGAACCGACCTAGACGGCTTTGCAGGCCGCTGCATAACCTCTTTGCTACCTCGCCAGAGGAACTACTTGCACATCAATCAGAAAAGCCGTCAGGCTTTCCTCAAAATTCTGGAGCGGGAGAAGAGGCTCGAACTCTCGACCTCAACCTTGGCAAGGTTGCGCTCTACCAACTGAGCTACTCCCGCATAGGAGCTACGTTG
>JANXSQ010000235.1 GCA_025356595.1 Janthinobacterium sp.
GCGGCGTCACCTGCGGCGGCGCCGGCCGGCATGGCTCGACGGCCAGGCGCGGCGGATCGCCGGGCGCCAGCGCGCACACCGGCAACCCGGCGCCGCGCGCCATAGCGGCCGCGGCGCACAGCAACAGGACGGGGATGGCGGCGATTTTCATCGGCGCCTCAGCGCGGCGGCGGCGTATTCGGCGGCGGCACGCCCGCGTTGTCCGGCACTCCGCCGGCCATGCGCCCGGCAATCGGCACGCGATGGCCGTTGGCGTACATGCATTGCTGATACGCGACGTCGTAGCGCTGCTGCATCGAGTAGGCGGAACTGTCGCCGGCGCCCACTCCGGCCAGCGCGCCGAAGGCCAGGCCGGTGCCCGCGCCGACGCCGGCGCCGTGGCCGCCGTTGATGGCGGCGCCGGCGACGGCGCCCAGCGCCGCGCCCAGCGCCGCGCTGCGCACGCCGCTGTCGACGCTGGCCTGTCCGGGCGAGGCGCCGCCCAACTGGCTTTGCGCATAGCCGCGGCAAGAAAAATCATCGCCGCGGAATTGCTCGAAACTCTTGCCCGTGCCCGGCAGCACCATCGCCGACGGGCCCTCGGGCATCACCGCGCACGCGCTCAGCAGCAGGGGCGCGAGGCCCAGCGCCCAGACCGTAGTTGCTTTGCTCATCATGTCCCCTCCCCTAAGGCGTCACGGACTCGGGCACGACGACGCGCCAATCCGTGCTGCACTCCTTGACGTATGGATAATATCCCTGCGGATTGGCGCAGTAGTACCACAGCGTGGCGCCGCGCTCCACATAGCCGACCGGCGGCATGGCGTAGGAATAACCATAGGGATAGGGATAGCCGTAATAGGGCCCGCCATACCAGCCGGGGCCGTACCACCACAAAGGCGCGCCGACGGCGATGCCCAGGCGGGCCCGGCCATGGTCGTGGAAACCATGGTCATGGAAACCATTGCCGTGGAAACCATTGCCGTGGACACCATTTCCATGGACACCATCCGCGTGGACACCCTGCGCATGGCCATGTCCGCCGGGACCTGCCCATGCATTGGTGCACAGGGCCGCGCCGATCAAGAACGCCAGCGCCAGCGTCGCTTTCAGGGCTTTGCGGGCGCCGCGCCCGCCGCGCCGGGATACCGTATCAATCTGTTTCATAGCGCACCTCCTGCGTGCCAGATGCCATGATGACCATTTCATTATTGCTGGTGGGGTCGCGAAAACAAGGCGGCGGTAACAATTTCTCACCCTTTATACCTGCCGACATATGCCGGGCGACACCGTCCGGCCGGAGCGCCGCGGACGCGATGCCGGCGGCGCGGCGGCGCGCCCAGCCCCGGTGTTCCCGGCCGCGCCCTCCCCCGTCTTGGCATTATTTTCCCTACGTCATTAGGGTTGAGTTAAAATCAATGTTAGAATACGAATCATTCTCATTCGCAGTTACATAAAAGACTGGGAAGCGCACGTTCCATCTCACCTTAATCACGCTATCGAAGGCTAGTATGAAGAACCGACATTCGCTGCACATTTCCTCGCTGTTCATCCCTTGCCTGCTGAGCCTGGCTGTCAGCAATGCCTGGGCCGAGGCCGATCCCACCGCGCACGCGGCCACCCTGCCGGTGGTCGTGGTCACGGCGTCCGGCTCGGCGGTCGACATCCAGGACGCGCCGGCCAGCATCAGCGTGCTGACGCGCGAGGAAATCGAGCGCCAGCCGGTGACCGACCTGGCCACCCTGCTGCGCCGCATTCCCGGCGTCTCCGGCGGCACCGGCCCGGTCGGCGACGAGTCGAAGATCAAGCTGCGCGGCCTGCCCGACAAGTACACCCTGATCCTGGTGGACGGCAAGCGCCAGGGCAATTCCGCCGACACCCACTACCGCCCCAACTCCGGCCGCCAGGACTTGAACTGGATCTCGCCCGACATGATCGAACGCATCGAAGTGGTGCGCGGGCCGATGTCCTCGCTGTACGGTTCCGACGCGATGGGCGGCGTCATCAACATCATCACCCGCAAGGTGCCGGCGCGGTGGGCCGGCTCGGCCACCGCCAACTACACCCGCCCGCAGGAATCGGAGCGCGGCGACGCCCGCCAGTTGAGCGTCAACATGGCCGGCCCGCTGGGCGACCAGTTCAGCATGCGCGTCGGCGTCAGCCAGAGCGTGCAGAACGCGGATGAAACGGACGGCGGCATCGGCCGCTTCGGCGGCATGGCCGGCGAGCGCAACGACACCGTCACCGGACAATTGAACTGGGCCCTGACGCCCGAGCAGAACCTGTCGCTCGACCTCGCCTACGGCAAGCAGCGGGCGAGCGCCTCGTCGACCAAGCGTGCCAACGGCGATGCGCTGCTGGACGCCTGGGGCGCCAGCGAACTGGTGCGCAAGGGCGTGGGCCTGAGCCACGAGGGCCGCTGGGGCTTCGGCAAGACGCGCCTGAACCTGTACCACAACAGTTACGACAACCAGGTGCCGGGCCACACGGCCGAATCCTCCGACAGCACGCTCGACGCCAGCCTGGACAAGCGCCTCGACTTCGGCTTCGCGCAATTGCTGACGCTGGGCGGCCAGTGGAAGCATGAGGAATTGACCAACACCGAAACCATCGGCACGGTGCCGGTCGACTACAACGGCAATAAAGTGTCCAAGGACAAATTGGCCGGCAGCACTTCGGCGCTGTTCGCCGAAGACCAGATCTTCCTGCGCGAGGACTTGACGGCGACCGTGGGCGCGCGCGTCGACCACCACAGCGAATTCGGCAACCACACCAGCCCGCGCGTCTATCTGGTCTACCATCCGGCGCCGGACTGGACGCTGCGCGGCGGCGTCTCGCGCGGCTTCCGCGCCCCCAGCATGAAGGAAAACGCGCCCGGCGCGGCGACCATGTCGCGCGGCTTCGGCTGCACCAGCCTGCGTCCCCTCGGTTACTCCTCGGGCGCATGCTATATGGCCGGCAACGCCGACCTGGCGCCGGAAACCAGCCAGAGCTCGGAGATCGGCGTCGGCTTCGTGCGCGCCGGCTGGGACCTGGGCCTGACCTACTTCCACACCGACTTCAAGAACAAGATCGACTACGCGCCGCTGGGCTTCTACCAGGGACTGTGGTGGACCAAGATGGCCAACATCCAGAAGGCGCGCACCCGCGGCGTCGAGGCCACGGCCAGCGTGCCGCTGGCGACGAACCTGAGGTGGCGCAACAACCTGACGTATATGGCGGAGGCGAAGAACCTGAGCACCGGCGCCAACCTGCTGGCCACGCCGAAGGTCTCGCTGTACTCGGCGCTGGGCTGGCAGGCCAACGACAAGCTGTACGCCGAAGTGTCGGCGCAGTACACCGGCACCCAGCTCGACTCCGGCAAGGTGCAGACCAAGGCCTACACCGTCGTCGACACGGTGGCCACATACAAGGTGGGGGGCCGGCTGACCCTGCGCGCGGGGGTGGAAAACCTGTTCAAGAAGGGGCCGCGCGCCGATGGCCTGCCGAACTACTACGTGCCCGGACGGCGCGCCTTCGTCGGCCTGACCTCAAGCTTCTGAGGCGCGCAAGGCGCAGCGGCGGCGCCGGACCGGGCGCCGCCGCCTTGAAGGCTTGAGGGCTTGCGGCCGCCCCTATTTCAGAGGTGCCGCCCCGTCCACCTTGCCCATCTCCGCCGCCGGCGCCAGGACGGGCGCCGGCGCCGCGACGGAGGCCGGCGCCAGCAGCGCCACCGGCGCGCCGACGGCCAGCCAGCCCGTCGTCGGCAACAGCGGCACCAACAGCAGCGCGACGATGTTGATGATCTTGATCAGGGGATTCACTGCCGGTCCGGCCGTGTCCTTGTACGGATCGCCGACCGTGTCGCCGGTGACGGCCGCCTTGTGCGCGTCCGAACCCTTGCCGCCGAAATTGCCGTCCTCGATGTATTTTTTCGCGTTGTCCCAGGCGCCGCCGCCGGTCGTCATCGAGATGGCGACGAACAGGCCGGTGACGATGGTCCCCATCAGCATGCCGCCCAGCGCGGCCGGCCCGAGCAGCATGCCGACGACGATGGGCACGCCCACCGGCAGCAGCGAGGGCAAGATCATTTCGCGGATCGCCGACGCCGTCAGCATGTCGACCGCCTTGTCGTACTCCGGCTTGCCGCTGCCGTCCATGATGCCCTTGATGTCGCGGAACTGGCGCCGCACCTCGACCACCACGGCGCCCGCCGCGCGCCCCACCGCCTCCATCGCCATCGCCCCGAACAGGTAGGGAATCAGGCCGCCGATGAACAGGCCGACGATCACCATCGGGTTCGACAGGTCGAAGCTGATGCGCTGGCCGACCGATTCGAGCGCGTGCGTGTAGTCGGCGAACAGCACCAGCGCGGCCAGCCCGGCCGAGCCGATCGCGTAGCCCTTGGTGACGGCCTTGGTGGTGTTGCCGACCGCGTCGAGCGGATCGGTGACGGCGCGCACCGACTCCGGCAGGCCGGACATTTCGGCGATGCCGCCGGCGTTGTCGGTGATCGGCCCGTAGGCGTCCAGGGCGACGATGATGCCGGCCATCGACAGCATCGAGGTGGCGGCGATGGCGATGCCGTACAGGCCGGCCAGTTGGTAGGAGACGAGGATGGCGATGCACACCGCCAGCACCGGATACGCGGTCGACTTCATCGACACGCCCAGGCCGGCGATGATGTTGGTGCCGTGCCCGGTGGTGGAGGCCTCGGCGATGTGACGCACCGGACGGAAGTCGGTGCCCGTATAGTATTCGGTGATGTAGACCATCAGGCCGGTGAGGACGATGCCGACGACGGTCGAGGCCATCATGCGCATGCGCATGCCGTCCTCGGCCCAGACCTGCCAGGTGACGACGGCGAAACCGAGCAGCGACAGGGCGGCGGCCCACCACAGGCCGGTGTACAGGGCGGCCATGATTTTCTTGCCCGGCCTGGCCTTGACCATCGAGCAGCCGACGATGGAGGCGAGGATGGAGACGGCGCCCAGCAGCAGCGGATAGATGATGGCGGCGCTGCCGGCGGCGCCCAGCAGCAGCGCGCCCAGCAGCATGGTGGCGATCAGCGTCACGACATAGGTTTCGAACAGGTCGGCGGCCATGCCGGCGCAGTCGCCGACGTTGTCGCCGACGTTGTCGGCGATCACGGCCGGGTTGCGCGGATCATCCTCGGGGATGCCCGCCTCGACCTTGCCGACCAGGTCGGCGCCGACGTCGGCGCCCTTGGTGAAGATGCCGCCGCCGAGGCGGGCGAAGATGGAGATCAGGGAAGCGCCGAAGGCCAGCCCGATCAGCGGCTGGATCACGGCATGCTGGTCGGCGCCGGGCGCGGCGCCCGCGGCCAGCATCCAGTAGAACAGGGTCACGCCCAGCAAGCCCAGGCCGACCACCAGCATGCCGGTGATGGCGCCGCCCTTGAAGGCGACGTTGAGCGCCTCCTTCATGCCCAGCGTGGCCGCCTGCGCCGTGCGCACGTTGGCGCGCACCGAGACGTTCATGCCGATGAAGCCGCAGGCGCCCGAGAGCACCGAGCCGAGCAGGAAGCCGAGCGCCGTGTGCAGTCCCAGCAGGGCGTAGATGACGACCAGCAGCACCGCGCCGACGATGCCGATGGTGCGGTACTGGCGCGCCAGATAGGCGGCCGCGCCCTGCTGGATGGCCAGGGCGATTTCCTGCATGCGCGCGTTGCCCACGTCCTGGCGCAGGATCCAGCTGCGCGACCATAAGCCGTACACCACCGCGACGATGCCGCAGGCAATCGCAAACCACAGACTCGCTGCCATATTCTTGTCTCCCTTTGATCAAGCACCAGCATGACGACACTCAGAGAACCGCGGCCGTGCCGGACAGGCACGCGCGGCCAACCAACCTGCGTACAGCACAAACTTGAAGCGCCCGCGCGTGGCGGCGGGATGGCGAAGAAAACGGCGCGGCGGCGCGGCGGCGGCGCGCAAAAAAGCGGACACATGGTCCGCTCTGCGGTGCTGCTTATTCGGCCAGCGCGGCGAACGCGCTGTCGCGGATTTGCTCGACCGGTCCGACGCCGGAGATGCGGCGGTACTGCGGCGCGCCCGGCTTGCCCGACTTGGCCCATTCGTTGTAGTAGCCCAGCAGCACTTCGGTCTGGTTGTGGAACACTTCCAGGCGCTTCTGCACGGTTTCGGCCTTGTCGTCGTCGCGCTGGATCAGCGCTTCGCCGGTGACGTCGTCGACGCCCTCGACCTTGGGCGGATTGAATTTCACGTGGTAGCTGCGGCCCGAGGCCGCATGGGTGCGGCGGCCGTCCATGCGCTCGACGATCGAGGCGTCGGGGACGTCGATCTCCAGCACGTAGTCGACGTTGATGCCGGAATCCTTCATCGCATCGGCTTGCGCGACGGTGCGCGGGAAGCCGTCGAACAGGTAGCCGTTGGCGCAGTCGGCGTCTTGCAGACGGTCTTTGACCAGACCGATCATGATGTCGTCCGACACCAGTCCACCCGCATCCATGATCTTCTTGGCGGCGATGCCCAGTTCCGTGCCGGCCTTGATGGCCGCGCGCAACATGTCGCCCGTCGAGATTTGCGGAATATTGTATTTTTCTTTGATGAAGTTAGCTTGGGTGCCCTTGCCGGCACCGGGTGCTCCTAACAGTATCAGACGCATGAAGAATTCCTAAAAAACAGATATTGGAGATGGTTGTGTGTGAACTTTAAAGACGAGGCTGAACTGACTATCTTCGTACGAAACTTACCACAAAACCCGGAGCCAACGCCACTTTGTGGACGATTTGGCATGACCAGATTGATCAAACGCAGCGTTTCGCGTCTTTTTCAGGCCAAAAACCCGGGTTTTGCTGCGTGCGCACAAGATGCCGCTCAAGCGGCGTAATGCAGCCTCACGCGCGCCAGATCCTCCGGCGTATCGACGCCGGCGGCCGGCGCGGCGGCCGTCACGTGGACGGCGATCGGATAGCCGTGCCACAGCACGCGCAATTGCTCCAGCGCCTCGATCGCCTCCAGCGGCGAGGCGGCCAGGGTGGGATATTCCTGCAGGAAGGCGTTGCTGTAGGCGTACAGGCCGATATGCCGCAGCGGCCGGTAGCCGTCCGGCAGCGCCGCCGTCGACCGGGCGAAGGCGTCGCGGTGCCAGGGGATGGTCGCGCGCGAAAAGTACAGGGCCCGGCCGTGCTTGTCCAGCACCACCTTGACGACGTTCGGGTTGAAGGCGTCGGCGGCCGCGTCGAGCGGATGGGCGCAGGTGGCCATCGGCACCGTGGCGCTGATCTGCGCGGCGGTGGCGGCCAGCAGGGCCGGATCGATCAAGGGCTCGTCGCCCTGCAGATTGACGACCACGGCGTCGGCCGGCAAACCCCGCGCGCGCGCCACCTCGGCGATGCGGTCGGTGCCGGAGGGATGGTCGGCGCGCGTCATGCACACCTCGACGCCGTGCGCCGCGCAGGCGGCGCGGATGTCCTCGTGGTCGGTGGCGACGATGATGCGCGCCGCGCCCGACCCGGCGGCGCGCTCGGCCACGCGCACCACCATCGGCTTGCCGCCCAGGTCGGCCAGCGGCTTGTTGGGCAGGCGCGTCGAGGCCAGGCGGGCCGGAATGATGACGATGAAGGACATTTTATTCGGCCGCGTCTTGCAGGGTGCGGGCCTCGTCGGCCCACATGATCGGAATGCCGTCGCGGATCGGATAGGCGAGGCGGTCGGCGCGGCAGATCAGCTCCTGCGCCTTCTTGTCGTGTTCGAGCGGGCCCTTGCACACGGGGCAGACCAGGATATCAAGCAGTCGATTGTCCACGACATTTCTCCACAATTTGTTGGGCCAGGACGGCGTCGATGCGCGCCGTCACCGGGACGACCCACAGTCTCGGGTCGTCTTTGAGATATTCAATTTGCGCACATTTTACTGCATCCTTCTCCGTGATCAAGATGATGTCCGCGTCCACGCCCGCGAAGGGCCGGTCGAGGAAATCGTGATGGTCCGGCAAAGGCAGTTCGGCGAAGCGCACACCCTTCTCCCTGAGCATGCCGAAAAAGCGCTCCGGATTGCCGATGCCGGCCGCCGCGACGATGCGCGCGCGGGAGCCCGCCAGTTCCGCCAGCGGCCGCCGTTCGGCGCCTCCGGCGAGGCGCTCGGCGTAGTCGCCCACCAGTTGCATCTGCGTCAAGACGGCGCCGGGGCCGGCCACGGCGGCGCGCAGCGCGTCCGTCAGCAGCGCCGTGTTGACCACCGTGAAGTCGCGCCGCCGCGTCGCCGCCTCGCGCAGCGGGCCGGCCGGCAGCAACCAGCCGTTGCCGGTGGCGCGGCCGTCGAACAGCACGATCTCCACGTCGCGCCGCAAGGCGTAGTGCTGCAGGCCGTCGTCGGCGATCAGGACATCGACCTCGGGATGGGCCGCCAGCAGCGCCCTGCCCGCCGCCGCCCGGTCGCGCCCCACCATCACCGGGCATTCGCCGCGGCGGGCGATCAGCAGCGGCTCGTCGCCCACCTCGCGCGCGCTCGAGGCGGGCGTCACGGCGCGCGCGCCCTCCTCCCTGCCGCCGTGGCCGCGCGAAATCACGCCCGGCCGCATGCCGGCCTGGCGCAGCGCCTGCACCAGCCAGATCGTCAGCGGCGTCTTGCCGGTGCCGCCGATGAAGATGTTGCCGACCACGACGACCGGCACCGCCAGCCGCGTCGAGCGCAGCCAGCCGGCGCGGTACAGCGCCGCGCGCAGCGCCGCCAGGGCGCGGAACACTTGCGACAGCGGCCAGAGCGCGCGGGCCAGCGGGCCGCGGCGCAACCAGTTGCGCGTCAGCGTGGCTTCGAGCCGGGACGGCTGCGCGGCGGCGGGGGAAACGGGGGGGCGGGAAGTCGGCATGCGCTGGGGAAGTGAGCGGGCGCGCCGGACGGCGCCCCCTGGGGTGGATTACTTCTTGGCGCCGGTCTGCGCCGCGAAGGTCAGCTTCTCGTAGCCGGCCAGGCGGGCCGCCTCCATGACGTTGATGACCATCTGGTGCATCGCGAACTGGTCGGCGTTGACCACCACCACCGGCGTCTGCGCCGGCGGCAGGCCCTTGTTGGCCTCCAGCGCCGCCTCGCGCAGCGCCTCGGCCAGGCCGGCCACGTCGCGGAAGGAAACGGCCACATGGTTGACCGTGTAGTTGCCCTTGGCGTCCACCGTCACCGTGATCTGCTGCGGCTTGTCCTGCGCCTTGCTGGCGTCGGCCGTCGGCAAGGTGATCTGCAACTCGGTGAACTTGCTGTAGGTGGTCGTGACCATCAGGAAGATCAGGATCACCAGCAAGACGTCGATGAAGGGGATCAGGTTGATTTCGGGGTCTTCGCGCCCCTTGCCTTTGCGGAAGTTCATTTGCGCGCGCTGTGAACGATGTCGACGAACTTGACCGCCTGTTGCTCCATTTCAATGATGAAGCTGTCGACCAGGGCGCGGAAGTGGCGGTAGAAGACCAGCGTCGGCATGGCGATCGCCAGGCCGAAGCCGGTGTTGTAGAGGGCCACCGAAATACCGTGCGCCAACTGCGTCGGGTTGGCGCCGCTGGCGTTTTGCGAGCCGAAGATCTCGATCATGCCGACCACCGTGCCGAACAGGCCCATCAAGGGCGCCAGGGTGGCGATGGTGCCCAGCGTGGTCAGGAAGCGCTCCAGCGTGTGCGCCACGCCGCTGCCGGCCTCCTCGATCGACTCCTTCATGATCTCGCGCGGCGAATCGACGTTGCGCAAGGCGGCCGCCAGCACGGCGCCGAGCGGCGAATTCTGTTCCAGCTTCTCGATGGTGTCGGCCGTGATGGCGGCGCCGCGGTAGACCTTGACGACTTCGTCGAGCAAGGTGCGCGGCAGGATCTTGCTGCGGCGCAGAAACATCAGGCGTTCGGCGATCAAGGCCACGGCGACGATGGAGGCAATCAACAACAGCCAGATGGGCCAGCCTGCGGCTTGGAAGATAGCGAGCAAAACGAACTCCTGAATAAATGGGGACAGACGACGGCCGGCGCGCGGGACGGTCGGATCGACACGCCCATTGTACGCACCGGCAAGCGGGATGGCGCAATGTAACGCTTTGCGCGGCCGTCGGCAAGGGGCGCAAGCCATGATAGTTCTGCACATCTTCTGTGGATAAGATTGTTAGCAAGCGAATTAACAATCCCTAAGACCCTTGATTCATAAGGATTTTTTCACCCTGCGCAAAAACAAGGCAGAGCTTGAAACAGGCGCGGCGGGACCGCCACGGGGCCCGGGCGCGCGGCTGAACAGTTTATTTATGCAAGTTCTGCACATCTTCTGTGGATAAGATTGTGCGCAAGGGCCGGCGACAAGATCCAAGCCATTGATTTATATAATATAAATCATCCCGCTTAAAAATATGGCAGAACCGCCCGGACTCACCGTGAATTGGCAAACCGATATTATCCGGCGGGTAAAAGTTCTGCACACCTTCTGTGGATAAGATTGTTAGCAAGCTCGAACGGCGGAATGCAAGTCATTGATTTTATTCATAAAAAACTCCATGCGTAAAAATATGGCACGGTCGTTCGTCTGCCGATCCGGGCAAGCGACGGCGGCGGAACAGGCTCTACGCACGGCTCGGCGTCTCAAGGCGGGAGGCGCCAGGCATATTCCATGAATGAAATGACAATACAGAGTTCTGCACATCTTTTGTGGATAAGATTGTGCGCAAGCTTATTGATGCATATCAATGTCCTTGATTTATAAGGGTATTTTTCATCCGCCACAAAAACAGGCAAGACAAGCAAAGACGCGCCCCGTCCTACGTCCGGCGCCACCCGATAGTTCTGCACACAATCTGTGGACAAGATTGTGCGCAAACCTGCCGGCATCTCCCAAGTGCGTTGATTTATAAGGATATTTCTCCCCTGCGCAAAAAACGCGCAGCAGGTCGGATATGCCGGGATCGCGATCGGAATACCCCTCAAAGGCCCTCGGCAAAGGCTTCAACAAGACTTTTCCGCAGGCGCGCCGCGCCCTGGAACAAGTTCCACACACCTTCTGTGGATAAGATTGTTAGCAAGGCATTTGACACTGATCAAGTTCCTTGATTTTAAAGGACTTTTTCATTGCGCTCAAAAAACAGGCAGGTGGAGAAGCTGTTTTTTTAAGGCTGGGCGCCGGTTTTCCGCGCCGTCTGGTCTGTGGGAAAACTTATCCCCATGCGGCGGTTCTGCACACATTCTGTGGATAAGATTGTTAGCAAAGCATTTGACATAGATCAAGGCCCTTGATTTAAAAGGGAATTTTGGCCATGCGCAAAAAGAAGGCAGATGGAACGGGAATCGCCCCGCGCTACCGTTTCCGGCGCCTGGACGGCACTGCGGTGCGCTAAAATTATGTTTTAGATAATTTCAAAAGAGCAAGGGCTCTGCGCCTGATAGTTCTGCACACCTTCTGTGGATAAGATTGTTAGCAAGGATCGATACAATGCCTTAAGTCATTGATTTATATTGATTTAATCATTGCGCTTAAAAATGCGGCAGGAAAACATCCGCCACCGGAAGTGGCCGATAAAAAGCCTGCCGTTTTGAGCCGGACGCCCTCGCGGCGACTGGCGCGCGGGCGGCGTCGGCCACCGGAAGTTCCACACAAATTCTGTGGATAACTTTGTGCGTAAGTGCCGGGCGCTATCCCGATGTGCTTGATCCATAAGGATTTTTCGCCATTGCCGCAGAATCAGGCAAGTAAATTTCCATATAAAAATCATGCACTTACAAATAAAACTTGTCGTTTCCCATGAAATATGACATAAGCATGACCTCGCCGACAATATGTGGACAGTTCTGCCCCCTCGCCCCATGCACACCGACAATTCGACAGACAGCAACTACGCCCCGCCGCCGGTTTTGACCGTCACGGCCCTGAACCAGGCCGTCGCGCGGCTGCTGGAGCGCAGCTTCCCGCTGACCTGGATCGCCGGCGAGATCTCCAACTTCACGCGCGCCAGTTCCGGCCACTGGTACTTCACGCTCAAGGACGACGCCGCCCAGGTGCGCGCCGTGATGTTCCGCGGCCGCGCCCAGTTCGCCGGATTCACGCCGCGCGAAGGCGACAAGGTCGAAGTGCGCGCCCTGGTCACGCTGTACGGCGCGCGCGGCGACTACCAGATCAACGTCGAGGCGATGCGCCGCGCCGGCGTCGGCGCGCTGTACGAAGCCTTCCTGCGCCTGAAGGAAAAGCTCGGCGCGCAGGGCCTGTTCGAGCCCGAGCGCAAGCGCGCCATCCCCATGTTCGCCAAGACCGTCGGCATCGTCACCAGCCCGCAGGCGGCGGCGCTGCGCGACATCCTGACGGCGCTGCGGCGGCGCGCGCCGCACGTCCACATCATCCTCTACCCGACGCCGGTGCAGGGCCAGCTGGCGGCCGAGAAAATCGCCGCCGCCATCGACACCGCCTCGCGGCGCGCCGAATGCGACGTGCTGCTGGTGTGCCGCGGCGGCGGCAGCATCGAAGACCTGTGGTCCTTCAACGATGAGGGCGTGGCCCACGCCATCGCCGCCTGTTCCATGCCGGTCATCTGCGGCGTCGGCCACGAAACCGACTTCACCATCGCCGACTTCGCCGCCGACCTGCGCGCGGCGACGCCGACGGCGGCGGCCGAACTGGCCGTGACGCCGCGCGCCGACTGGCTGGCCTCGCTCAAGGCCGACGCCGCCGACCTGCGCCGCGCCATGCAGCGCGCCGCCGGCGACGCCGCGCAAAACCTCGACAACTACAGCCGCCGCCTGCTCAGCCCTTCGGCGCGGATCGAACAGCAGCGCCTGAAACTGCTGGCGCTGTCGACCGCCATGACGCACGCCACCCGCGCGCCGCTGACCCAATCGCGCGCCGCGCTGGAGCGCCTGGACGCGCGCTGGGCCGGCCGGCGTCCCGACGTGACGGCGCTGCGCGCGGCGCTGCAGAGCCATCAGCGGCGCGCCGCCACCGGCATGGCGCACCGCCTGGCGCAGCGCCGCCACAGCCTGGACGGCCTGGCGGCCCAGCTCGAATTGCTGAATCCGCAGCGCACGCTGGCGCGCGGCTACGCCATCCTGAGTGATGAAAAAGGCGCCATCCTGCGCTCCCCGGCGCAACTCAAGGCGCGCCAGAACATCGGCGTGCGCCTGGCCGAGGGCAGCGCGCAGATCGGCATCGCCAGCGTCCAGGCGACGCTCGAATAAGCGCCCGCCCCGCCCGGGCAAGCGGGCGGCGGCGGAACTGGCCGCCGCGCCCGGAGCCGGGCTCGGGGCAGCACCTGCGCGCGCCCATGCAGCCTTCGTCCATCCGCTTTACAATGGTGGTCGTTTCAGCAAAAAAACCATCAGCTTACTCAACCACAAAGGGACATAAAATGGAACATACACTGCCACCTCTGCCGTATGAAATGGACGCACTGGCTCCGCATATTTCGAAAGAAACGCTGGAATACCACTACGCCAAACATCATCAGGCTTATGTCACCAATCTGAACAATCTGATCAAGGGCACCGAGTTCGAGAACCTGTCCCTGGAAGAGATCATCAAAAAATCCTCCGGCGGCATCTTCAACAACGCGGCCCAGGTGTGGAACCACACCTTCTACTGGAACGGCATGAAGCCAGCCGGCGGCGGCGCTCCAGCCGGCGCGGTCGCCGATGCGATCAACGCGAAATGGTCGTCGTTCGACAAGTTCAAGGAAGAATTCACCAAGTCCTGCGTCGGCAACTTCGGTTCCGGCTGGACCTGGCTGGTGCAAAAGGCCGACGGTTCGGTCGACATCGTCAACACCTCGAACGCCGGTTGCCCATTGACCACGGGCGACAAGCCTTTGCTCACCTGCGACGTGTGGGAACACGCCTACTACATCGACTACCGCAATCTGCGCGCCAAGTATGTCGAGACATTCTGGGGCCTGGTCAACTGGGACTTCGTCGCCAAGAACTTCGCCTGATAAGCGTACGTCCTAGGGCAACACAAAAAATCCGCCGCGGCGGATTTTTTTACGCCCCTCCGCCGCCGCCCAGGTGTTGTTGCAACTCGCGCGCCACCTGGCGCCGCCGCGCCTCGGTGGCGAAGCAGCCGATGTCGATGGCGACGCCCTTCGCTTCGAGGTGGATCAGGCGCCGGCCGGCCGCCGGGATGGCGATGCGGGTCCAGTAGGGATCGAGGCGGGTGCGGCGCGCGCGGCCGCCGCGCACCTGTTCGATCAGCAGGCAATTGTCGTGCAGCGCGATGTGCTCGTAGTCGGCCGCGTGGCGCGCGTAGTGCAGCAGCGCGCAGGCGACGGCGCTCATTTCCAGCAGCGAGAAGGCCGGCACATACCAGTAGCCGTACAGCGCGAACGCGAACGCGACGCTGAAGGACAGCAGGCACAGCACGCCGTAGGCCAGCGCCAGTTGGCGCGGCGCCAGCGAGCAGTTGCGCTTGAGCAGCCATTCGCGCTTTTCCATCGACAGGTCACGCGGCATCGCCTCTCCCGCCGGCCCCGGGGCGCCGGATTAGTCGCGCGGATGCGTCAGCGCGTAGTACACGTGTTGCCACCAATGGTCGCGCGTGCGCACCATCGTCAGGCATTTCAGGTCCGTCTCGGCCGGAAAGACCCGGTCCTGGCAAGCCTTGGTCAGCAAGGCGTGGCGCTGGTTTTCGGCGTTGCTCAGCGAAATCAGCAACCACACCACCAAGGCCGCAACGATGGTCAGCAGGCTCCACGCCAGGTGGTTGGTGGTATCGGGTTCGTCGAAGTATTCCTCCGGCAAGGATTCCCGGTACATGGCCATGACGCCTTCTTCTTTTTCTTTCATGTTGCAACAGCTTTCGTTGGTGACGCTGGCTTGATTGCCCTGTGGCGCGGTGTTTCGCCGGCGCGGCGTCCTCCCCGGATGCCCGCCTTGGGCATATTTTACGCGCTCGCGCGCCGCCGCGATATCGGCGCCGCCGCCGGCGCCGATATCGGGTGAGCCGCGTCAAGATATGCGCGGCGCCGCGCCGCGCATGCCTGCCTGGCGGGCCGAATTGAGCAAGGTCAAAAAATTACTTCACAAATGTAATATTCATTGATATAGTGTACGCAGATGAACGAAATTTCCACCGGAAACGACGGCTCACCACGGCAAGACCCCTGCCTAGGCGCGGGTACTTGGCAGCGACCGGTAGGTGGCGATCCGGCCCAGATTGAACTCAGCCACGCAGCAGCGCCGCGCGGCCCGCGGAAGCGGAGCACGGCCCTGTATCCCAGCAAACGTATTTTTTGGAGAATCACCATGAACGCAAAACAACTCATCGCAGCCCTGCTCACCGTCGCCGCCAGCGCCGCCGCCTTCGCCCAGGCTCCGGCCGTCGGCCTGACCCGCGCCGAAGTGACCGCCGAACTGCTGCGCGCCCGCGCCGCCGGCGAACTGTCCACCGGCGAGAGCGACTATCCGAAAATGCCGCCCTTCGTCAGCACCCTGAGCCGCGCACAAGTGACGGCCGAAATGGTGCGCGCCCGCGCCGCCGGTGAAATGTCCAGCGGCGAGACCGACTATCCGAAAATGCCGGCCTTCGTCGGCACCCTGACCCGCGCCGAAGTGACGGCGGAGTTGCTGCGCGCCCGCGCCGCCGGTGAAATCCCCGTCACCGAAAGCGATCTGGACGTCGCGCAAACGCGCAAGCACGTCCTCCGCTCGTCGAACTAAGAGCGCGCCGGGTCCGCACCATGTCGCCGCTCCGCAGCCTGACCGCCGCCAGCCTGGCCCTCGCCCTGAGCGCCTGCGCCAGCATGGGCCACGTCGCCCCGCGCGCCGCCCTGCTCGACGCCGACACGCTGGGCGCCGGCCTGGCCATCGACGCGGCCCGGGCGGGCGTCGACTGGCCCGCCGCCGACTGGTGGCGCGCGCTGCACGACGCGCAACTGGAGCGCCTGCTGGCGTTGGCCCAGGCCGACAGCCCCGGCCTGCAACTGGCCCGGGCCAGGGTGCGCCAGGCGCAGGCGCTGGCCGGCCTGAGCGAGGACGCCACGCGGCCGAAGGTGGACGCGGGCGTGTCGCTGGACCGCGAACTGTATTCCGGGCACGGCACGGCGCCGGCCCCGCTGGCCGGCCAGTACGCCTGGCGCAACCAGGCCACGCTATCGCTGTCCTACGATCTGGACTTGTGGGGCCGCAACCGCCAGGCGCTGGCGGCCGCCCTCGACGAGGTGCAACTGGCGTCGGCCGAGGCGCAGGCCGCGCGCCTGGCGCTGCAGAGCGCCGTCGTCAAAACGTATATTCAACTGTCGCTGGAATTCGATCTCCAGGACAGCATCCGCGGCGCGCTGCAGCGGCGCGGCCGCATCCTCGACATCGCCCGCCGGCGCCACAGCGCCGGCCTGGGCACGGGAGTCGACATCGCCCAGGTGGAGACCACCCTGCCGGCCGGCCGGCGCGAGCTGGAGCAGGCGGCCGAAACGATCGCCCTGCTGCGCAACCAGTTGGCCGCGCTGTGCGGCCAGGGTCCGGCCGCCGGCGAGGCGCTGCGGCGTCCGTCCCTGCGCCTGGACCGGCCCCCGCTGCTGCCCGACGCCCTGCCGGCCGAACTGCTGGGACGCCGTCCCGACATCGCCGCCCAGCGCTGGCGCGTCGAGGCGGCCGCCAAGCGCATCGAGGTGGCCAAGGCGGACTTCTATCCGAACCTGAACCTGCTCGCCTTCGCCGGCGTCCAGTCGCTCGGTTTCGGCCATTTCCTCGACGCCGCCTCGGCCACCCGCGGCGTCGCGCCGGCCCTCAGCCTGCCGATTTTTTCCGGCGCCCGCCTGCGCGCCCAGCTGGGCAGCCAGGGCGCGCTGTACGACGCCGCCGTGGCCCAGTACAACGCCAGCGTGGTCGCCGCGCTGGCCGAGGTCGGCAACGCCGTCGCCCGGGCCCAGTCGCTGGCCCGGCAGCAGGCGTTGGGCGAGGCGGCGCTGGCCTCGGCCGGCAAGGCCAACGATCTGGCCGGCAAGGCCTACCGGGCCGGCCTGAACGACGCCGTGAACATGCTCAACGCCGAGCTGGTGCTGCTCGCCGAGCAACAGCAGATGGCGCAGATCGGCGCGCGCCAGTTGGACGCCTACGCCGGCCTGATGGCGGCGCTGGGCGGAGGAATTCGCGTCTTGCCATAACTCAACGTTATACAATCTAGCTTTCCATGCAGGAGGAGTTCGAGATGAGCGCTTTTGACGCGACCTACAAGCGGTTGCAAAACATCCGCACCCGCATGCCGGAGTTCCCGCTCGAACTGATGCGCCTGCTCCGCATGACCTATCACATCCAGAAGGGCATGAAGGATCTGACCAACGCGATCCTGAAGAAGCATGACCTGGTGGACGCCAGTTACATGGTGCTGGCGGTGCTGTACGGCACCGACGAGGAATCCTCGAACGCCTGCACGCTGGGCATGGCCTGCCACGAAAAACCGGCCAACCTGACGCGCGTGTGCAACGACCTGGAGGAGCGCGGCCTGATCCAGCGCGGCACGCGCCCCGGCGACCGGCGCTCGGTGATGATCACGCTGACCGATCCGGGCCGCGCCCTGATCGAGGAAATCCTGCCCCAGGTGTACGAGAAAACAACGCTGGTCTACGACGGCTTCACGGCCGCCGAACTGGAGCAAATGGAACAGATGTTCGCGCGCCAGTTGCGCAACCTGAACAACATAACCTAGCCGGAGCGGCGCCCAGCTCCGACACCGAGATCGGAGCCACATGCCCAAGCCACTCCCCCCGCCGCGCGCCCGCGCGGCGCTGGCCGCCGCCGCGCAAGACTGGCTGGGCGGCGAAGGCGAACGCTGGCTGTTCGTCGCCAAGACCCTGCTGGCCGCCTTCGCGGCGCTCTGGCTGGCCTACCGCCTGGGCCTCGACTCGCCCAACTCGGCCATGGCCACCGTCTTCATCCTGGCCCTGCCGAGCAGCGGCATGGTGCTGGAAAAAGCCTTCTACCGCCTGCTCGGCACCCTGGCCGGCTGCGCCGGCGCCTTGCTGCTGATCGCCGTCTTCGCCCAGCAAAGCGTGCCGCTCTTCCTCGCCCTGGCCCTGTGGGTCGGCCTGTGCACCAGCGGCGCGGCGCTGTTCCGCAACGCCCAGTCCTACAGCTTCGTGCTGGCCGGCTACACCGCCTGCATGATCGCCATCCCCGCCATCGACCAGCCGAGCCAGGTGTTCGCGCTGGCCGTGACGCGCGTCTCCGAGGTCGGCCTGGGCATCCTCTGCTCGGCCGTCATCAACGACGCCCTGTTCCCGCGCCACCAGAGCGAGCAGGTGATGCGCACGGTGCAGGCGCGCTACGCCCGCTTCCTCGATTTCTGCCACCAGGTGCTCGAGCAGCGCCTGGCGCCGGCCGAGGTGGAGCTGAGCCACCTGCGCTTCGCCGCCGACATCGCCGCCCTCGAATCGGGCCGCGCCGCCGCCTTCTTCGAAGCCCTCCACGTGCGCACCGACAGCCGCCGCCTGCACGCCTTCAACAGCGCCTTCATGGCCACCCTGACCACCTTCTACACCCTGCACCGCCTGTTGCACCGCCTGCGCCAGGACCCTGCCTCGCCGCTGCCGGCGCTGATCGAGCCGCTCTACGCGGCGCTGGCCGGCGCCCTGAAGGCGACGCCGACCCAGGCCAGCCTGGCGGCGCTGCGCGCCCAGTTGCAACCGGCCGTGGCGCGCGCCGGCCAGGCCCTGCGCGAGGGCGGCGCCGGGCGCGCCCGGCGCATCGACTTCGACACCGTCGTCGAGCTGCTGGAGCGCTTCGCGCTGGACCTGAGCCGCTTTCAGGGCGTCTACTGCGGCCTGACCGGCGCCGCCGGCCCGCGCGCCGGCGCCGCCCAGGCCTACGCGCCGAAGACCCCGCCGGCCATCGTGCTGGCCAGCGGCCTGCGCGCCGCCGCCACGCTGGGCCTGCTGGCCCTGGCCTGGTACTACCTGGCCTGGCCCTACGCCGGCAGCACCATGCTGATGGCCACCATTTTCTGCGCCCTGGCCTCGTCCTCGCCGCGTCCCACCATGATGGTGCGGCAGATCCTCGCCGGCTTCCTGATCGGCCTGCCGCTGGCCTTCGTCTGCGTCTTTTTCCTGCTGGTGCGCGCCGACGCCTTCCCGATGCTGCTGCTGGCCATGCTGCCGCCGCTGCTGCTGGGCACCTACATCAGCACCCATCCGAAGCGCGCCGGGGTCGGCGTCGGCATCAACCTCTTCATCGCCACCGTCGTCACGCCGGTCAACCTGATGCACGTCGACGGCGCCGCCTTCCTCAACAACGCCCTGGCGCTGATCCTCGGCGTCGTGCTGGCCTACGTCATCTTCGCCGTCGTCCTGCCCGAGCACACCATGGGCCAGCGCGACCACGTCGCCGCGGCGCTGTGGCGCGAGGCCCTGAACGCCTGCGTGGCCCGCCCGCGCCGCCTCAAGCACCGCTTCGACAACCGCGTGCGCGACCTGCTCAACCAGCTCAACTCGGCGGCCGGCCCGGCCCCCGGCGAGGCGGCCCGCGCCGTGCTGCGCCAGGCCCTGACGCTGCTCGAGATGGGCCACTCGGTGATCGAGATGCGCGCCCTGATCGCCGCCTCGGCGCCCAGCGCGGCGCGGGCGGCGCTGCAGCACTGCGTGGCGCGCATCGCCGCCTACCTGCGCGCGCCCGGCCAGGCCAGCTGCCGGGCCGCCATCGCCGCCG
>JANXSQ010000078.1 GCA_025356595.1 Janthinobacterium sp.
ATAAGGTGGTTTGTATTGTAATGTTTTCCGATTGATGATTTACCTTGTTGTCCTTGGGTATTCTTTGAAATCGGAGCTTGTTGAAGAGGTCTTTCCAGGCTTTTGCCGTGATCTGTCCTCTATTGTCCTCCTTATGAAGTGTTCCATCCTTGCTTTGTGTTGGCATGTCTTGGTGAGTTACTGGATCTGCGATCTCATCAGGTTGCTGTGTTGGTGCGAATTGGTTGTTTGTCGAGTCCGCGTCGGGTTGTGGTTGTATTGCGCACGTTCCTTATTTTCGGCTTTTCCAGACTGCTATTGTTGCCAGCCTTTTGGCGTTAGCGTTCAGATGTCGGCATTCATCGGGGTAATGCGGGTTGTGATTTGACTCGGTATTGTGTGCCCTATCGTTTAATTGAGCTGTTTGTTTTGTCATGTTGAGGATTCTCTCCCGTTTGTTTGTTATTGGTTTGGGGCTTCTTGGGTGTTCAAGATTGCTTTGCCGTTTATGTAATGTCGTGTTGAGGATGTTGTCCCGTTTGTTTGTTGTCTTATCATCGATACTTCCATCGCTGCTTTCTTCGCTTGGCGCGAAGTGTCGTGTTTGGAATGTTTTGCTGTGTTGGTGTTGTTCATTGTCGTCGTTGTCGCCTTCTGAATCGCTGGTGCTCCGTTGTGAAAATGTTGTCGTGTTGAGGATGTTCTCCCGTTTGTGTATGGTCGTTTCGTTGCTGCTGTCGCTGCTGAATGATCCGCGTTTTGTTGGTGTTTTTCTTCCCCTTGAGTCAGTTGTATTCCGTTCTCTTGGTATCTGTTGTTTGGCTTCATATGTGTTAAGGCTATTCTCCGGTCTGCTTGAATAGATGTCACTGATGTTTTCGCCGCTTATTGCTTTACGGTTGAGTTGTCGATGTCCTGGTTTGCGACTTCTTTCTGTCTCGATTCTGTTAAATGTGTTGGTGGACTCCGACTCGTCAGATGAGTCTGACGTGCTTTGTCTGGATCGTTTGATTTGGAGCTTTGCGATTGTGGTCGTGAAATATTGTTGGAAGGACTCTTCGTCGTCGGAGTCATTGTCGCTTGGTTGTTGTTTTTCTCTTTGGAGTGTGGCGTTGGGGTTGTCCTTTTTGCTAATAGTATTGCTATCGCAACTAGATAAACTCATGTTACAATAACGATACGTCTACCTCTATAGGTTACTACTTGGTCTCCGCGACGCCCTCCATGTCGGCGTCGCTGCTAAGGTTTTGGTGTCCCTCGTTGTTGCTGGAGTGTCCTGTGTTGCTTTCCGAGTCGTGGTAGTATGCCTCCCAGGTGTTCTTCGGCGCCTTGGCTGTCTCGTGCATGTACGTCGTCGTGGGTTTGCGCGGTGGTGTCGGAAGTGTATTGAGTTGTTTTTTCCTGACGGGTGATTCCGGGAGTGGTTTCATCCTTGCCTCCATGTTTCGAATGAGAGTTTGTTGGCTCTGCATCGAACTGTCCAGTGCCTTCATCAGTAAGAATGCTTGCGAAAGCTGTTCGGTATGTTCCTTGTTCGCTTGCGCTGCGGCCTCGAATTTGTCATCCGCGTCTTCTCTGTTGTCGGTGACTATTTTGACGAGTTTATCGATGTTTTGCGAGGTTTGGTCGATTTTGTTGTTCGCAATGCGTTGCGCAGTGGATACGTTGATGATGTTTTTGGTGGATATCTGCTGAGCAGCTTGCAATTTGATCATCCCTTCTTCCAGTGTTCCTAGTCGTTTTTCGGTCGCTTCAGCTGCCGCCTTGTACTTGTTGATTCCGATTTTGCTCTTTGCGGTTTCCGTTGCCATTGTCACAGTCGTCGCTTCCATTTCCTCGTCGTCGGTGTGTTCAGAGGCGTTGTTGGCTTCGATGTCGTTGTACTGGTAGTTGTTGTGGTGCGTTTTGGTTGATGTGGAGGGCGGTCCGTATCCTCCCCAGGCTGTTTGGTTGCCGAAAGTTGGATTTGAGGTCGTCTTGTTATTTTTTCGAGCTCTGACCTTTGCCGCTTCTGATTTCTTTCTACTGGGTGCTGCGTTGCCTTTCCATTTTTGATTAGACTTTGAATAATCAATGTTAACTGTGCGACGGCCGCGACGTGTCTGTGGGATTATGGTTGTCGGTTCTGCCATGAGGTCAATCCTGGCGGAGAGTGAGTGGGGTTTCCAAGCGGGCAGCGATTCCATCGCGTCTAGCGCTTCTTCGGGATAGATGAACACTTCGGTCATACCGATTGTGTTCAATTGTTCCGCGATCTCTCTTTTGGCAAGTCTTGCCCATTCTGTTGCTTCCTTGATGTTATCTTTGTGGGCGTGGAGTTCGACGATTCCATCTACGGCGCCGTAAACTCTCGTAAACATATGCTTTCCGTAGCTTGTTGGCCTATCGTAGATCCAGTGGGCGACTGTAGGGTACATGTCGTCATCTTGTTCTCCAGGCCGGAGTTTTCCGCGGACTGAATTGTATCCCTCTATGAAGAGGGAGCGATGGTTTGCGGCATATTCTGCTTGTGTGCGGATAATCTTGATTTTTTGAGCTTCTGGGAGGCTGCTGTACTCTGTCATGCACACGTATGTGTCTTCGTTGGGGCCGTTGTAGTAGTTCTCCATGATACTTCTCAGCGCGTCCTTATCGTCGTAGGCTGCCATTAATTTGAAGACCGACACGCGGTTGTTGGGTGCCCAAATTGGTCCGTATTCAAACTGGTATTTGATATTGTTTTCGTTAAATTGATCCATGAACAGGCTGAACCTATTGTAGAAGGTTTCGGGCTTATCTGCTCTTGGAGCTGTGTTGACGAAAAAGCCCACTTCTGTTGGCGTCACGACGTCCAAGTAATTGGCAGTGAGGTAAATGCGCGGCACGGTGTTGAGTCCGTTTTGCGTCAACTGGTGCTTCTTGATTTCGCTAAAGCTTTTGTCTGAGCGGAGGATAATGAGTCCCACGAGCTGATTGCTTTTGGTATTCTTGGGTTGGTCGAGGAATTGGTTGACGTAGTCCACGTTCGCGTCCGTATTTTTTTGAAGGTCTTCCGACCCTTTGAATTCGATTTCGTTTTCATGCTCGTCTACGGCTATAATGCGAGCCGTTTTGTCTGCCGCTTGTAGTGATGTTACGATGCGGCAAATACTGTGCGGAATCGAAATCGTTTTTGTTTCTTTGGTGGGGATCACCTTGAAGTTGATCCTCGTTACGAAGGCGCTCGGATTGCGGCGCGGTTGAGGAGTCGAGTAAATGATGTTGCCGATTGCGCCGAAATCCTGTCCGTTTTTCGTGCTTTTTTTGCTCGATTGACCCGGGCTGCCATCGGGTACTTTTTTCTTTGTGGCGTTTCCGCCGACGGTGGTCCATGCCGTTGTTTCATCGACTGGCCGGTCGATTGGCATATCGCCATTGTCGGACATTTTCCCGTAGATTGCTACGCAGTAGATGGTAGTAAAGAAAAGAGGTTAACTTACTTAAGGTTTACCCTACAGGGTTTCCCTTACATGAGAAAGTATGAATGCTCCATAATACTTTGTGAATACAATAATACCAAATGTCAGGTGGAGAACTGATCTGTAGCCTTGGTCAACACGAACCAAGCACTTTACGCCTCAATGAAAGGGCGATCTGAACGATCTAAGACCATTTAATGGCAGAAACAGCAATTGTGTGAGCAGATTTTAAATTAAACTAATGCGTCACCCTTTTATATATGTACAACAATGACAGTTTAAAATGATTATTGTTTTCAAATAGCCTGTATACAAATATATAGCGTTGAAGAGTGAAATTTTCGCTGTAGCCACACCAATTTCGACAAGTTGAAGAG
>JANXSQ010000275.1 GCA_025356595.1 Janthinobacterium sp.
ATACATCGAAAGCTTTTATAACCGCCAGCGGCGCCACTCGCGCCTTGGCAATGTTCCGCCCGCGTTGTTTGCTGAAAAATTCAGCAAACAACCGCAAGCGGCTTGAAACAAGAGTGTCCGCTATTGACAGTACACCTCATACTGCCTACTATCGCATCACCGAAATCGAGCAATCCGTCAAGCTTCCATCGGCCATCTTCCTGATTCGCCATTAAGTTCCATGGATGGATGTCCATGTGAATAAATCGCAACTCGCCCGATTTCGCAAAGTCACCTGCCGCCACGATATAGGGCAGAACTTGGGCAAGCAAGCCTTCAGGCATCATCCTGCGTTTATGTCGCGCCAGACATCCAGACACTAAATCCTGGAGATAAGAAGGCCAATCTACCTTGATAGCAATGTCCTCATCGAAAGTTACAGTGCGCAATTCGCGTAAGACTTGCCCGGTCTGAATCATGATCGAACGTTTCTGTTCGATATCCAGAGATGGCCAGACGTCGGCAAGTAAAACACCGCTCAGCCGGCTCGAAATCACGAATATCCAATTGTCGATTTCTCCGCTGCCGATCAACTTGGGCGTCTGCAAGGACAGCTTGCCCTCAAGGAGCGGGGCAACGAGAATTTCCTTATCACCCTGCCGACGCCAATTGGGCGGAACGAGTTTAACGATCACATCATCTCTCAATCCGAACAACGCGTTGGCGCCTTGCGGGATTTTCTCCCAAGTACCTTCCGACAATCGAAATTTCTGTTGAAGATGGTTCAGTACCGGCAACCAGGTCGTCAAAGGAGAACTTTCTATAAAGTCATTGCATGCGGAATTGTCGAAGCCTTGCGGCAGGCAGTCGAGGAATATTTTCATTAAACGGTATGGGAAGAAAAGCGGCAATGCGATGTATGGGATTGAAGCTTGGTTCTGGCCGATTTTCATTGAGATTAGCGGCGGCTCTGGCCGACAGCGGAAATTGCCTGCGGAGGATTGTAGCGTACAGGTACACCCACGCGTGGCGCTGCCATCGAGACACTTTCCGTGCCTCACATGGGTCGACGCGGCACATTCGAGGCATCGCCGCCGGATTGTCAGTTACAGTTAGGGCGCGGCGGAACAGCTGTTGGATGACTCCCATCAAGGTTCCGCCGCTCCCTAAACCCCGGCTTCACCTTAACGTCGTAGCGGCCCCTTGTCCCGATGCGCGCATCGATTGTCCGTTTCGCGCTATATCCATGCAAAGCGACTGTGCGAGAATCGCCCCTCCCGGCACATTGCCGAAGCGAAAAGATTCCGAGCATGCATCCCAAACATTATGTCCTTCCCCTCCTGGCGGTGCTGATCTGGGCCGCCAACACGGTCGTCAGCAAGCTGGCCGTCGGCGTCATCGACGCGGCGGCGATTTCCTTCTACCGCTGGTTGCTGGCCGGCGTGCTGCTGGGACTGGTTTTCGGCCTGCCCGTGTGGCGCATCCGCGCCCAGGTGCGGCCGTATCTGCCCAAGTTGTTCACCCTCGGCGTGCTCGGCATGGTGATGTACCAGTGCCTCGCGTATGTCGCCGCGCGCACCACCAGCGCGAGCAATATGGGCATCCTGGCGTCGCTGATGCCGCTGCTGGCGGTGGGCCTGAGCGTGCTGTTGCTGGGCGAGGCGGCCACCGTGGGCGGCGTCGCCGGCGGCCTGCTGTCGCTGCTGGGCCTGGCCTATCTGCTCAGCCACGGCGATCCGCTCGGCCTGCTGCGCCACGGCGCCGCCGTGGGCGACGCGCTGATGCTGCTGGCCTGCCTGTCCTACGCCCTGTACGGGGTCCTGCTCAAGCGCTGGAAGATCCCGCTCAACAACTGGCATTCCCTGCTGATCCAGATCTGCTGCGCGCTGCCGGTCCTGTTTGTCTACTACCTGGCCCGCTCGGCGCCGCCCCTGACGGCGGCCGGCCTGCCGCTGGTGCTGTTCGCCGGCATCCCGGCCTCGGTGCTGGCGCCCTTCCTGTGGATGCACGGCGTGGGCAAGCTGGGCGCGAGCCGCACCACGACGCTGATGAATCTGCTGCCGGTGTTCACCGTCGCCATCGCGCTGCTCTTCCTCGGCGAAACCCTGCACGGCTACGATGTGATCGGCGGCGGCGTCACCCTGCTCGGCGTCGTGCTGGCGCAGTATCTGAAGCGGCCGCTGCGGCGCCGGGCCGCCGCCGCCTGAGGGCGGATTTGGCGGCCGCCACTTCGGCGCCGGCCGGGCGGCGCGGGCGGCAAGAAAAAATGAACGCCGCGGCGGGCTATCGATATAAGATAGGGCTTTTGCACAGGCTGAGCCGGAACGCCCGGCGCACACCCTATGGAGAACGCGGTAATGCCAAAGCCACCCGAGCCACAAAGCCTGATCCTGATCATCGACGACAGCGTCGACGCGATCCGACTCTTGAGCGGCATGTTGAAGGACATGGGGCAGATCCTCTTCGCCACCAACGGCGCGGCCGGCATCGAACTGGCGCGCCAGCGCCACCCGCAACTGATCCTGCTCGACGTCGAGATGCAGGCGATGGACGGCTACGAGGTGTGCCGGCGCCTGAAGGCGGACAAGGAAATGGCCGAGTGCGCCGTCATCTTCGTCACCGCCCAGTCGACCATCGACAGCGAGATCGCCGCGCTGGAGGCGGGCGCCGTCGATTTCATCACCAAGCCGCTGAACGCGCCGGTGGTGCGGGCGCGCGTGCGCACCCACCTGAAGCTGCAGCGCGCCACGGCCGCGCTGGTGCAACTGGCCAACAAGGACGGCTTGACGGGCCTGTTCAACCGGCGCTATTTCGACGAGCAACTGGGGCGCGAATTCCAGCGCCACAAGCGCCAGGGCCTGCCGCTGAGCCTGGCCTTCATCGACATCGACTGCTTCAAATCGTATAACGACCACTACGGCCACCAGCGCGGCGACGCCTGCCTGACCCGGGTGGCCGAGCTGATCGAGGCGGCCACGCAGCGGCCCTCGGAGGTGGTGGCGCGCTACGGCGGCGAGGAGTTCGTCGTCCTGCTGCCGTATACCGACGCGGCCGACGCGGCCAAGTACGGCGCCTGGTTGTGCGAGCGGGTGGCGGGCGAGGTGATCGAGCACGGCCGTTCCTCGGTGGCCGGCCACGTCAGCGTCAGCGTCGGCCTGGCCTCGCTGGTGCCCGACGAGCACAATTCGGCCCTGGCGCTGGTGGCCGAGGCCGACCGCGCCCTGTATCAGGCCAAGGCGGCCGGGCGCAACCGCGCCGTGTCGGCCTAGGCGCGCCCATGCCCGGCCCGACAGGAGCGGCGCCGCCGCGCCGGCTCGCCCTGGCCGGCCTGGCGCTGTTCGCGCTGCTGTACTTCGGCGCGGCGCGCCTGGGCCTGTTGCTGGCCTTCGAGGACAGCAACGCCAGCCCGGTCTGGCCGCCGTCCGGCATCGCCTTCGCCGCCGTGCTGCTGTACGGCTACCGCCTGTGGCCGGCCATCCTGGCGGGCGCCTTCGCCGCCAATCTGGCCGAATTCGCCGCCAACCACGTCGCGCCGGGCTGGAGCGGCACGCTGGTGGCCCTGGTCATCGCCGCCGGCAACACCCTCGAGGCGCTGCTGGGCGCCTTCCTGATGCTGCGCTTCGCCGGCCCCGAGCGGCCGCTGGCGCATCTGCACAACATCTATAAATTCGCCCTGATCGCCATCGTCATGAGCCTGCTCAGCGCCGGCGTCGGCGCGCTCGCGCTGGTGGCCGGCGGGGTCGTCGCGCCGGCCGCGCAGTGGGCCGTGATGAGCGTCTGGTGGTTGGGCGACACCGCCGGCGTGGTCATCGTCGGCCCGGCGCTGCTGGCCTGGGGCGGCTACCGGCGGCGGCGCTGGAGCGGCCGCCTCAGCGCCGAGGTCTTCATCTCCCTGCAACTGCTGCTGCTGATGATCGGCCTGATCTTCGGCCAGCGCTACGCCGCCGGCGGCGACTGGCGCTGGCTGGCCTACCTGATCGTGCCCTGCATAGGCTGGGCCGCGCACCGCCACGGCCTGAAGGGCGCCAGCATGGTGTGCCTGCTGGCGGCGGCCGGCGCGGTGCTGGGCAGCACCCGCGGCCTGGGGCCGTTCGCCACCGGCACGCTGAACGACGCGCTGGTGGCGGTGCAGAGTTTCAGCGTGCTGTGCAGCTTCATCGGCCTGGTGCTGAGCGCCGACATGAGCGAGCGCAGCCGCCACGAGCGCCTGTCGCGCGCCGGCCAGCGCATCGCCGGCCACTGGGTCACGCTGCTGGTCGGGGTGGCCCTGACGGTGTTCGTCTGGAACCTGATCGCCACCGGCACCGAGCGGCGCGCGCGCGAGCGCTTCGATGTCACGGCGGGCAGCATCGAACAGCGCATCAAGGAGCGCATGGCGACCTACGAACAGGGCTTGCGCAGCGCCCAGGCGCTGTTCAAGGCCTCCGGCGCGGTCGGGCGCGAGGGCTGGCGCGATTTCGTCGCCGCGCTGGCGATCGACCGCAACTTCCCCGGCCTGCTGGTGCTCGGCTACGCCGAGGCGCTGGCGCCGGCGCAGCGCGAAGCGTTCGAGCGCGCCATGCGGGCCGACGGCGCCGCCGGCTTCCGCGTCTGGCCCGAGGGCGCGCGCGCGCAGTACACGGCGATCCGCTTCGCCTATCCCGAGTCGCCCGCCAATCTGCGCGTGCTCGGCTACGACATGTCCGCCGAAGCGGTGCGCCGCGCCGCGATGGCGCGCGCGCGCGACGGCGGCGAACCGGCGCTGTCGGGCAAGGTGACGCTGATGCAGGACGCGCGCGGCGGCGGCCAGGCCGGCTTCCTGATGTATCTGCCGGTCTACCGCAACGGCGCGCCGCTGGCCAGCGTGGCGCAGCGCCGCCTGGCCCTGCAGGGCTATGTCTACAGCGCCTTCCGCATGGAGGAACTGATGCAGGGCATGCTGGGCCAGGCCGGCGCCGCCGTCGGCCTGGAGATCTTCGACGGCGCCGCCGCCGCCGAGGCGGCGCGCATGTACGCCAACGCGCCGCGCTCGGCGGCCGAGCGGCGCGCCTATCCGCACCCCTTCGAGGCGCAGCAGGTGATCGTCGTCGCCGACCACGCCTGGACCGTGCGGGTGACCTCGCGGGCCGCCTTCGAGGACGGCATCGACCGGCAAAAGGCGCAGATCGTGCTCATCGCCGGCACCGTCATCAGCCTGCTGTTCTTCGGCGTGGTGCGCGCCCTGGCGGCGCGCCGCGAGTACGCGGTGGCGCTGGCGCGTGACATGACGGCGGCGCTGCGCCAGTCGGAGAAGAAATTCGAGTCCCTGGTCGACGCGGCCAGCGAGTTCTCCATCATCGCCACCGACCTGGACGGCGTGATCCGCGTCTTCAGCAGCGGCGCCGAGCGCATGCTCGGCTACGCCGCCGCCGAGCTGGTCGGCCTGCGCAGCACGGTGCAGTTGCACCTGGAGGCCGAGGTGGCCGCCCGCGGCGCCGAGCTGAGCGCGCAACTGGGCCGCCCGGTGCGCGGCTTCGAGGTCTTCGTCGCACTGCCGCGCGCCGGCCAGGCCGAGTCGCGCGAATGGACCTATGTGCGCAAGGACGGCCGGCGCCTGCCGGTGAGCCTGGTGGTGACGGCGATCCGCGACGCCGACGGCGCCATCAGCGGCTTCCTCGGCGTGGCCAAGGACATCACCGGCGAGCAGCAGTTGCAGGCCTCGCTGTGGCGCGCCAAGGAGCAGGCCGAGGCGGCCAGCCGCGCCAAGAGCGAGTTCGTCGCCAACATGAGCCACGAGATCCGCACGCCGATGAACGCGGTGCTGGGCATGGCCCACCTGCTGGGCGGCAGCGCGCTGGCGCCCGAGCAGCGCAAATACCTGGACATGATACGGGTCTCGGGCCAGTCGCTGCTGAGCATCCTGAACGACATCCTCGACTTCTCGAAGATCGAGGCCGGCCGCATGGAGCTGGCGCCGGCGCCCTTCCAGCTGGGCGAGGTGCTCGGCGCGCTGGCCACCATCATGGCCGTCAACGCCGGCGAGAAGGACCTCGAGCTGGCCATCGGCGTCGAGCCGGACGTGCCGCAGATGCTGATCGGCGACGCGCTGCGCCTGCAGCAGGTGCTGGTCAACCTGGCCGGCAACGCCATCAAGTTCACCGCGCGCGGCGAGGTGTCGGTGCTGGTCGAGCTGCTGGGGCGCGACGGCGACGAGGTGCTGCTGCGCTTCCGCGTGCGCGACAGCGGCATCGGCATGGACGCCGAGCAGCAGGGGCGGCTGTTCTCGGCCTTCTCGCAGGCCGACGCCTCGACCACGCGGCGCTTCGGCGGCACCGGCCTGGGGCTGGCCATCTGCCGCCGCCTGGTGGCCCTGATGGGCGGCGGCATCGAGGTCGACAGCGCGCTCGGGCGCGGCAGCGAATTCCGCGTCACGCTGCCGCTGCGGCGCGCCGGCGCCGCGCTGCCGGCCGACGCGCCGGCGCCGCTGCGCCTGCTGGTGGTGGACGACAACCAGACCAGCCGCGAGTATCTGTGCAAGACCATCGCCGCCTGGCGCTGGCGCGCCGACGCCGCCGCCAGCGGCGCCGAGGCGGTCGAGATGACGCTGGCGCGGCACGCCGCCGGCGAGCGCTACGACGCCGTGCTGGCCGATTGGCAGATGCCCGGCATGGACGGCCTGGAGACCATGCAGGCGCTGCGCCTGCTGCTGCCGGAGGCGCAGGTGCCGGTGCTGGTCATGGTCAGCGCCTTCGGCCGCGGCAAGCTGATGCAGGCCGAGGGCGTCGCCGAGGCGGACGCCATCCTGCTCAAGCCGGTCACCGCCTCGAGCCTGTTCGACACCCTGCACGAGACGCTGGCGCTGCGCGCCGGCGGCGCGCGCGGCGTGCTGTTCGAGCCGCGCGCGGCCTTCTCGCGCCAGCGCATCGACGGCGCCCGCCTGCTGCTGGTGGAGGACAATCCGCTCAACCAGGTGGTGGCGCGCGCCATGCTCGAGCAGGCCGGCGCCAGCGTCGACACGGTCGACGACGGCGCCCAGGCGGTCGCGCGCCTGCGCGCCGACGCGCGCCGCTACGACCTGGTGCTGATGGACGTGCAGATGCCGGTCATGGACGGCTTCGCGGCGACGCGCGTGATCCGCGCCGAGCTGGGGCTGGCCCTGCCGGTGCTGGCGATGACGGCCGGCGTCATGCTCTCCGAGCGCGAGCAGTGCCTGGACTCGGGCATGAGCGACTTCATCGCCAAGCCGATCGACGTCGAAGCAGCAGCGCCCCCACCAGCCCCACCACCACCAGCCCGGTGCGAGAGCCGAGAAACAAAAACACCTCCACGATGAGG
>JANXSQ010000318.1 GCA_025356595.1 Janthinobacterium sp.
TGTCCGTGGACATGAAAGCTGTGTTTGCCAAGATCGATGCCGATGAGGGTAACGGATTCCATGATGATCTCCTCCAGAAATGAAAACACCCTATAAGCTTAGTAATTTATAGGGTGGAGGGTGACCATCTCATTACGGCCAGCCGCGCCAAGCTTGAGCATCGCCTCGCGGCGCAGGCCGTTCGAGTCCCGCCGTCCCCGTAAGCGGCGCCGGTTTGACGGATCTGTTGCGTCGCTGGTCCTGGTCTGAATGCTTGACGTCGCCGGCGCGGCGACACGGTGTTACAGTCGACATCAGGTTTACGGCCAAACCTCAAACATTGAATCATCATCCTCATGGAAGAGAGCCAGACATGCGTAAATTTCTCATCACCACGGCCATACTCGGCACCCAACTGCTTGCCGGCGCCGCGATGGCCGACGAGACGCTCGGCAGCCAGGCGGACGGCGAAGCCATGGTCAGGAGCGCGCTCGCGCTGATCAAGTCGGACGGTCCGGAGAAAGCATACAAGGTCTTCACCGAGCATCCTGATGGCGCTTTCAAGGACCGCGACCTGTATGTGTTTGTCTATGATTTCACCGGCAATTGCCTGGCTCAGGGCGCCAACCCCAAGATGCTCGGCAAAAATCTGCTCATCATGAAAGACGCCGATGGCAATCCCTTCATCAAGGGCATGATCGACATGGTCAAGGCCAAGGGCAAGGGCTGGTACGGACCCTACAAGTTCAACAACGTCAAGACCGCTTCCTACGAATTGAAAAAGTCGTACTGCGAACGCGGCGCGGGCGACACCATCGTGTGCGTCGGCGTGCGCCCTTCCTGAGCGGAGGGCCGGACCACCCGGGCGCCGCCGATGAACGGCGCGCGACCCGGCGGCGCTCAATCCGGAGCCCCTGTGACGAGCATGAATATACAAAACGTTTACGCGCCGCCCCCGCCTTTTTAGAGAATCTTTATATGCGCGCTGCTAAGCTTTAAAGCATCTCAACGACAGGTGCAAACCGCATATGGAACCCTACTCGCGTAGTCCAGCCCAGCCCATTTTCCTGCACGTCCCCCGCCACCCGCCGCGCCGGCCGACCTTCCTGATGCATATCACCGTCGACACCGCGCGCATCACCGAACTGCGCCAGCTGGTCATGCAGACCTGCGGTTCCATGCTCTCCGTCATGCGCATCGAACCGGTCGAACACGCCGAACGGATGAAGGTCTGGTTGTGCCTCACCGAACCGGCCCTGCGCCCGACCAGGGACGCCGTGATGCGCATCCTGCCCGCCGCCGAATTCGGCCGCATCCGCAAGGCGCAACAATCATGAACCACCACCACGCTCCCGCCATTCCCGCCGCCCTGTGCGACAACGCCATGTCCTCGCGCCGCATCACCGGCCACTTCCAGGGCATCTGGGTGCCGATGGTCACGCCCTTCCGCGACGGCGAGGTCGATTACGCCGCCGCCGCCGCGCTGGCCGCCGGACTGGCCGCCAGCGGCATCCACGGCCTGGTCGTCTGCGGCACCACCGGCGAGGCCGCCATGCTCGGCGACGACGAGCAGATCGCCCTGCTGAAGGCCGTGCTGGCCGCCGTCGGCCCGCACTTCCCGGTCGTCATGGGCGTGGCCGGCAGCGACACGCGCGCCGTCGCGGCCCGCGTGCAGCGCCTCAACGACCAGCCCCTGGCCGGCCTGCTGATCTCCGCGCCGGCCTATGTGCGGCCCTCGCAACTGGGCATCCTGCGCCACTTCCAGGCCATCTCGGCGGTGACCGACCATTCGATCATCCTCTACAACATCCCGGCCCGCACCGGCGTCAACATCGATCCGGCCACCGTGGCCGAGCTGAGCCTGGACACCCGCTTCGTCGCCATCAAGGAGGCCGGCGGCGATATGGGGCAGGTCACCGAACTGCTGCTGACGACCCGCCTGGACGTGCTCAGCGGCGACGACGCCCTGCTGCTGGCCACGCTGTGCCTGGGCGGCCACGGCGCCATGTCGGCCGCCGCGCAGATCCGCCCCGACCTGTACGTGCAGTTGCATCATCTGGTCAAGAGCGGCCAGGTGGCGGCCGCGCAGGAACTCTTCAAGTCCCTGCTGCCGATGATACGGCTGCTCTTCGCCGAACCGAATCCGGGCCCGATCAAGGCCGCGCTGGCCATGCAGGGCAAGCTCAGCGACGAACTGCGCCTGCCCATGACGCCGATGTCGGCCGCCGGCAAGGCGCGCCTGGCCGGGGCGCTGGAGACCCTGTTGGCGCTGCCGCAATGGCCGCCCCGCGGCGCCTGCGCCGGCAAGCGCGAGGCGGCGCAGGACTGGCTGATGCAGGTGGTGTCCTGCGCCTCCGTCATCCCAGCCGTACGCTGCGATGATCATCACCGTAACTGACGCCTGCGGCGGGATGGGCAAATCCATCCTGGCCGGCCGACTGGCCGCCTCGCGCGCGCTGGCCGGGCGCAAGGTGCTGCTGCTCGACGCCGACCCGCGCCGGGGCGCGCTGGAATGCTGCGCCACGCGGCCGAAGCTGGTGGCGCGCGCCATCAGCGCGAAAGGCCTGCAGCCGGAACTGGAACACCTCATCAACTGCTACCACGACATCGTCATCGACAGCGAGGGGCGCGACTCAATGGGCAGCCGCTCGGCGCTGATCGCGGCGCGCGTCGCCATCCTGCCCTTCGACGCGGCGCGCGCCGACCCCGCCGCCCAGGCGCGCCTGATCGAACGCATCGGCAGGGCGCGCCTGTTCAACCCGGGCCTGCGCGTGCTGGTCGTGTGCGAGCAGACGGCGCCGGAGGAACGCATCCGCGCCGGCATCTTCACGGCGCAAATCCCCGCCGCCGTCCTGACCAGCCTCGAACAACTGTACGGCGCCGTGTTCCGCTGACGGCGCCGCCGCGTCCATCCCTAAGCAAGCGCAAAACCTGGCGCGGAGCCAATGGCCCCGCGCCAGGTTTTTTCATGCCGCCGTTTTGTCGCGCCGCCGGCCCGCTTGCGCGCGCCGGCTCGCGGAGGCGGTCGCCCGCCCCGCTCCCCTTTAGAAGGTTTTGCTGACCGTCAGCACCAGCGCCGTCTTGCCGGTGAACTTGCCGTTGACCGGCGAAGCGTAGGCGTCCTTGTCGGCGTTGGTGCCGATGACGGCCAGCGCGCCGGTCAGCACGCCGAAGTCCTTCGTCACGCCGACTTTCCAGTCGCTGTAGCTGGAGGCCGAATTGTGCTTGACGTTCTGGTGGCCGGCGTGCAGGTTGCCGGTCCAGCCGTTCGACAGGTCGATGTTCGCGCCGATGTCGAGGTAGCCGCTGTTCTTGCTGTCGATGGCGCCGAACAGATTGCTCAGCGCGTGCGAATACTTGACGTAGGCCGGGCCGTAGCCGATCTGGCCGTAGATTTCGAAGGTGTTGGCGTTTTTCAGGCCGACGCTTTCCAGGTCGTTGCCGGGATAGACGTAGGCGAGCACGCCGACGTCGTAGCTGACGTCCTTGGCGATCTCGCCGCGCTTGCCGCCGTACAGGTCGACTTCGACGTCGCCGTCGCCGCCCGCGTCCTTGGTCCACTTGATGGTCGAGGCCCAGGCGCCGGCGTAGAAGCCGCTCGGGTTGTTGACGTAGTCAACGCCGCCCTGCAGGGCTGGATTCAGGCGCGTCTGCGAGATGCCGCGGAAGCGGTAGTCGGACACGCCGGCGACGTTGTAGCTCACTTCATTGTCCGGTTTCTTGTCTTCCGCGTGCGCCAGGCCGGCGCTGAAGGCTGCTGCGACGACGCTGGCAAGGATGAGTTTTTTCATGGTCTTCTTCTTCGTGGTGAGTGGTATGGGCCTTCGCCGGAATGGCGCAGCTGGCCCCTCGCTGCAAATTTTTGGCAAGCCGCTCCCCCGGCGCAAACGCGCCTTTTCAAATCAGGGGGGAGTGGCGGGCCGGATGTAAGCCGGGGGTTTAACTCATAGCGGCAGCAGCAGGCGGTAACCGACCGCCGTCTCGGTCAGGAAATACACCGGCTGGGCCGGATCGTTCTCCAGCTTCTGGCGCAGATGGCCCATGTAGATGCGCAGGTAGTGGCCGCTCTCGGAATGCGAGGGGCCCCACACTTCGCGCAGCAGTTGCGGATTCGTGACGACCCGCCCGGCGTTCGTCACCAGCACCGCCAGCAGGCGGAATTCGGTCGGCGTCAGATGCACCAGCTGGCCGGCGCGCGTCACCAGGCGCGCCTTCAGGTCCACCTTGACGTCGCCGAACTGCAGCGCGCCGTCGATGCCGGCGCCCGGCTTGCGCTGGCGGCGCAGCGTGGCGCGCACGCGCGCCAGCAGTTCGCCCACGCCGAAGGGCTTGGTCAGGTAGTCGTCGGCGCCGGCGTCCAGGGCGCGGATCTTGTCCTGCTCGTCGACCCGCGCCGACAGCACGATGATGGGCACCGTCGACCATTTGCGGATGTCGGCGATGAAGTCGATGCCGTCGCCGTCGGGCAGGCCGAGGTCGAGCACGATCAGGTCGGGACGGCGCGTGCCGGCGTCGATCAGGCCGCGCTGCATGGTGGCCGACTCGAAGATCTGCCAGCCCTCCTCCTCCAGCGCGGAGCGCACGAAGCGGCGGATTTGCGGTTCGTCTTCGACCAGCAGGGCCGTCGCGGATGGTTCGTTCATGGTGCTTTTTCCTGGTTGGGTGCGTCCATCTCGTCGAGTTCGGGCATCGCCGGCGGCGTGCCCAGCGGCAGGGTGAAGACGATGGCGGCGCCGTGCTCGGGCGACTGCCCGGCGCGGATCTTGCCGCCGTGCGCCTCGACGATGGCGCGGCAGATCGCCAGCCCCAGGCCGACGCCCGGCTTGGCCGACTCGCGCTCGCCGCGGGTGAATTTTTCAAAGATCGCTTCTTCGCGCCCGGCCGGCAGGCCCGGGCCGTCGTCGTACACCGTCACCTGCATGTACTGGCCGCTGGGCTCCGCCGCCACCGTGATGGTGCTGCCGGGCGGCGTGTACTTGGCCGCGTTCTCCAGCAGATTGCACAACACGCGCTCGATCAGCACGGCGTCGTAGCGCACCAGCGGCAGGCCGGGCGCCAGGCGCGTGCGCACCGTGTGCCCCTGCAGTTGCGGGCGGCTCACGCGCAGCGCCGTGCCGACCACCTCCTCGACGTCCTGCCATTGCAGGTTCAGACGCACATGGCCGCTTTCGATGCGCGCCATGTCGAGCAGGTTCGCCACCAGGGCGCTCATACGCACGGTTTCCAGTTGCAGGGAACGGGCCATGTCGAGCTGCGCCGGCGCCAGCGGCGGCTTCGACATGGCCAGCGATTCGGACAGGCCGACCAGCGAGGTCAGGGGCGTGCGCAGATCGTGCGAGAGGGCCGCCAGCAGGGAGTTGCGCAGCCGCTCGGACTCCATCTGCACCAGGGCGCCCTGCGCCACGTCGATGTAGTGCACCCGCTCCAGGGCGATGGCGGCCAGCGCGGCGAAGGTGTCGAGGTGCTGGCGCTGCTCCGGCACCAGCAACCAGCGGCGGTTCTGCGGCAGCAGGGCCAGCAGGCCGCGAGTGCGCATCGGCGCGATCAGCGGCAGGTAGAAGACGTTCGAGGCGGGCAGCGTGTCGGTGCCGCTGCCGGCCGCCTCGGCGTGGTCGTAGGACCATTGGGCGATGCCCAGGTCGACCTCGAAGACGCCGTCGGCGGCCGCCGGCGCCGGGTGCAGGTGGCCGTCGTCGTCCGGCACCAGCAGGGTGGCGCGGGCCTGGAAGGCGCGCTGGATATAGCTGCGCGTGATCTCGACGATCTGCTCGGTCTGCAGCACGCCGGACAGGTCGCGGGCGAATTCGTAGAGGGCCCGGGCGCGCGCCTCGCGGTGCGCGGCGACGCGCGCCTGGAAGCGCAGGTCGGCCGTCAGGTGGCCGGTGATCAGGCCGACGGCCAGCATCACGCCGAAGGTGATCAGGTACTGGATGTCGCCCACCGCGAAGGAAAAGCGCGGCGGCACGAAGCCGAAGTCGAAGGCCGCCACGCCGACCACGCTGGCCAGCGCCGCCGGGCCGCGGCCCAGGCGCACGGCCACCAGCACCACCGTCAGCAGGAACAGCATGGCGATGTTGGCCAGGTCGAGGTAGGCCAGCAGCGGCAGGCAGGCCAGCGCCGTCAGCGCGCTGGCGCCGGCGGCCAGCGCGTAGCGCCAGTGGCGCGAGGGGCGCCGCGCCTCGCCCTCGTCGGCGTCGACGCCGCCGCGCGGCGCCGACGCCGGCGTCTCCTGCCCGGCCGCCAGGCCGATCTGCGTGATATCGACGTCGGGCGCCCGCTGCGCGATGCGCTTGGCGTGCGCGGCGCGCCACGGCCAGTTGCGGTGGGCGTGGCCGACGATCAGCTTCGAGATGTTGTTGGCGCGCGCGTAGTCGACGATGCCGGCGGCGATGTCGTTGCCCGACAGGACGGCGGTGCGCGCGCCCAGGTCGCGCGCCAGCTTCAGGGTCTTCAGGATGCGTTCGCGCTGCGCCGCCGGCAGGTGCTGCAGTTGCGGCGTTTCGATGTAGACCGCGTGCCACTCGGCGTTGAGCTGGCTGGCCAGGCGCGCCGTGCTGCGGATGATGTGTTCGTTGCCGGGGCGCGGCCCGACGCAGGCCAGCAGCGCGGCGCCCGTCTTCCAGATCGGGTTGATGGATTTTTCCACGCGGTAGGCCTGCACGTCGTCCTGCACGCGGTCGGCGGTGCGGCGCAGCGCCAGCTCGCGCAGGGCGATCAGGTTGCCCTTGCGGAAAAAGTTCTGCGACGCCCGCTCGGCCTGCTGCCCCTGGTAGACCTTGCCCAGCTTCAGGCGCTTCAGCAGCTCGTCGGCGGGAATGTCCACCAGGACCACCTCGTCGGCGCGGTCGAACACGGTGTCGGGCAGGGTTTCGGCCACGCGCACGCCGGTGATGCCGCCGACCACGTCGTTCAGGCTCTCCAGGTGCTGCACATTGACCGTCGTGAAGACGTCGATGCCGGCGTCGAGCAGCTCCTCGACGTCCTGCCAGCGTTTCGGATGGCGCGAGCCGGGCGCGTTCGAATGCGCCAGCTCGTCCATCAGGATCAGGGGGGGATGCAGGGCCAGCGCCGCATCCAGGTCGAACTCGGTCAGCGTCTTGCCGCGGTAGGCGATGGGCTTGCGCGCCAGCAGCGGCAAACCGTCCACCAGAGCCAGCGTTTCGGCGCGGCCGTGGGTTTCCACCACGCCCACCAGCAACTCCTGCCCGTCGGCCTGCAGTTTGCGGGCCGCGGCCAGCATCGCGTAAGTCTTGCCCACGCCGGCGGAAGCGCCGAAGTAGATGCGCAACTTGCCGCGTGATGCCTTTTTTTCCTGCGCCTGGACCTGCGCCAGCAGGGCGTCGGGGTCGGGGCGTTGACTGTCGTTCGGGAGCATGGTGACCTTGTGTTTTAATCTGTGTCGAACCGGGCGCGCCTTGCGCAGCCCCGGTTCAAACGTGCTTGCCGGCGCGCGGGCGCCTGATGCGCGCCCGCCTCAGGCACATCTTACTTGCGCAGCCCGTCCAGCGCCATGTTCAGCGCCAGCACGTTGACGCGCGGCTCGCCGAAAAAGCCCAGCGCGCGGCCTTCCTCGTTGTGTCCGACGATCTCGCGCACCTGCGCCTCCGTCATGCCGCGCGCCCTGGCGACGCGGCCGACCTGGTAGCGCGCCGCGGCGACGCTGATTTCCGGATCCAGGCCGCTGCTCGAGGCCGTCACCAGATCGACCGGAACCGGCGCCGCGTTGTCCGGATCGGCCGCCTTCAGCGCCGCGATGCGGCCCTTCACGGCGTCGATCTGGGCCGGATTGCTCGGCCCCAGGTTGGAGCCGCCCGAGCCGGCGCCGTTGTTGGCCATCGGCGCGGTGGCCGACGGCCGGCCCCAGAAGTACTTCGGCGAGGTGAAGGACTGGCCGATCAGGCTCGAACCGATGGCCTTGCCGCCCACCTCGACGATACTGCCCGCCGCCTCGTCGGCGAAGGCGAGCCGGCCAACGCCGGCCACGGCGTAGGGATAGACGATGCCGCACACCAGGGTCAGCGACGTGAACAGCACCAGCGCGGGGCGAATAATGGAACTCATGATGTGTCCTTTTTAAACTAAATTGAATGCGGCTAAGATCATGTCGATCAGCTTGATGCCGATGAAGGGCAGGATGATGCCGCCCACGCCGTAGATCAGCAGATTGCGGCGCAACAGCATGGCCGCCCCGATGGCCCGGTATTGCACGCCCTTCAGCGCCAGCGGAATCAGCACCACGATGATCAGGGCGTTGAAGATCACCGCCGACATGATCGCCGACGAGGGGCTGGCCAGGTGCATCACGTCGAGCGCCTTCAGTTGCGGATAGGTGCCCACGAAGGCCGCCGGGATGATGGCGAAATACTTGGCGATGTCGTTGGCGATCGAAAAGGTGGTCAGGGAACCGCGCGTCATCAGCATTTGCTTGCCGATCTCGACGATCTCCAGCAGCTTGGTCGGGTTCGAATCCAGGTCGACCATATTGCCGGCCTCCTTGGCGGCCTGGGTGCCGGAGTTCATCGCCACGGCCACGTCGGCCTGGGCCAGCGCCGGCGCGTCGTTGGTGCCGTCGCCCGTCATCGCCACCAGCCGGCCTTCCGACTGGTAGCTGCGGATCAGTTTCAGCTTGTCCTCGGGCGTCGCCTCGGCCAGGAAATCGTCCACGCCGGCTTCGGCGGCGATGGCGGCGGCCGTCAGCTTGTTGTCGCCGGTGATCATGACGGTCTTGATGCCCATCCGGCGTAGCTCGGCGAAGCGCTCCTTGATGCCGCCCTTGACGATGTCCTTCAGCTCGACCGCGCCCATCACGCGGCCGTCGTCGACCACCACCAGCGGCGTGCTGCCGCGGCGCGCGATGTCGTCCACCGCGCGCGCCACTTCCTCCGGATACGGCCGGCCCAGCGCCTCGACATACTTGCGCACCGAATCGGCGGCGCCCTTGCGCACCTCGCGCCCGCCGACGTCGACGCCGCTCATGCGGGTCTGCGCCGTGAACGGCACGAAGGTGGCGTTCAGGGTGGCCATTTCGCGTTCGCGGATGTTGAAGCGCTGCTTGGCCAGCACGACGATGCTGCGCCCTTCCGGCGTTTCATCGGCCAGCGAGGCGAGTTGCGCCGAATCGGCCAGTTGCTGCTCGCTGACGCCGGGCGCGGCGACGAAGGCCGAAGCCTGGCGGTTGCCCAGGGTGATGGTGCCGGTCTTGTCGAGCAGCAGCACATCGACGTCGCCGGCCGCCTCCACGGCGCGCCCCGAGGTGGCGATCACGTTGGCCTGCATCATGCGGTTCATGCCGGCCACGCCGATGGCCGACAGGAGGCCGCCGATGGTGGTCGGGATCAGGCACACCAGCAGCGCGATCAGCACCGTGATGGTGACCGGCGTGCCGGACTTGGCCGCCTCGACGGCGAACAGCGAGTACGGCAGCAGGGTCACGGTGACGATCAGGAAGACGATCGTCAGGGCCACCAGCAAAATCGTCAGGGCGATCTCGTTCGGCGTCTTCTGCCGCTTGGCGCCCTCGACCATCGCGATCATGCGGTCGATGAAGGCTTCGCCGGGATTGACGCTGACGCGCACGACCAGCCAGTCCGACAGCACGCGGGTGCCGCCGGTGACGGCGGAAAAGTCGCCGCCCGATTCGCGGATCACGGGTGCCGATTCGCCCGTGATGGCGCTCTCGTCGACCGAGGCCACGCCGGCCACGACCTCGCCGTCGGCCGGCACCACGTCGCCGGCCTCGACCAGCACCGTCATACCCTTGCGCAGCTCGGTGGCCGAGGTCGGCAACCACGGCGTGCCGTAGGTCGGCGTCGCCATCTTCTTCGCCATCACGGTTTGCTTCAGGGCGCGCAGCGAGGCCGCCTGGGCCTTGCTGCGGCCCTCGGCCAAGGCCTCGGCGAAGTTGGCGAACAGGACCGTGAACCACAGCCAGACGGAAGTGGCCAGGATGAAGCCGGCGGGCGCCTCGCCGGCGCCGTTCAGCGCCTGGATGTACAACAGGCTGGTGATGATACTACCCACATAGACGACGAACATCACGGGGCTGCGCCATTGGGTGCGCGGATGGAGTTTCTTGAACGCGTCGAGAACGGCCGGGCCGAGCAATGCTGCGTCGAAAAGCGTCAGGCTTTTGCGTGACATATTGAGCCTCTTATTGAGTGAAAAGTTGCAGATGTTCGATGATCGGGCCCAGCGCCAGCGCCGGCACGTAGTTCAGCACGCCCACCAGCACCACGACGCCGACCAGCAAGGACACGAACATCGGGCCGTGCGTCGGCATGGTGCCGGCGTTCGGCGTCAGGCGCTGCTTGGCGGCCAGAGAACCGGCCACGGCCAGCACCGGCACGATGACGCCGAAGCGGCCGAACCACATCGCGATGGCCAGCATCACGTTGTAGAAAGGCGTGTTGGCGGACAGGCCGGCGAAGGCGCTGCCGTTGTTGTTGGCGGCCGAGGTGAAGGCGTACAGGATCTCCGAGAAACCGTGCGCGCCCGGGTTGGCGATGCCGGCCTTGCCGGGATCGAGCATGACGGCGATGGCGGTGCCGGTCAGCACCAGGGCCGGCGTGACCAGGATGGCCAGCGAGGTCATCTTCATCTCGTAGGCCTGGATCTTCTTGCCCAGGTATTCCGGCGTGCGCCCTATCATCAGGCCGGCGATGAAGACCGCCAGGATGGCGAACATCAACATGCCGTACAAGCCGGTGCCGACGCCGCCGAAGATGACTTCGCCGAACTGCATCAACATCAGGGGCACCATGCCGCCCAGGGGCATATACGAATCATGCATCGAGTTCACGGCGCCGCAGGAGGCGGCCGTCGTCACGGCGGCGAACAGGGTCGAGCCGCTGATGCCGAAACGGGTTTCCTTGCCCTCCATATTGCCGCCGGACTGCAGCGCGCTGACGCCCTGGTCCACGCCCATGGCCTGCAGCGCGGGATGGACTTGCTGCTCGGCGCCCATCACCGACACCGTCAGGACGGTGAACAGCAGGGTCATCGCGGCCAGTACGGCCCAGCCCTGGCGCATATCGCCGACCATGCGCCCGAAGGTGAAGCACAGGCCGGCCGGGATCAGGAAGATCGCCAGCATCTGCAGGAAATTGCTCAGCGCCGTGGGATTCTCATACGGATGCGAGGAGTTGGCGTTGAAGAAACCGCCGCCGTTGGTGCCCAGGAGCTTGATCGCCTCCTGCGACGCGACCGGGCCCATGGCGATGGTCTGCGTCTTCGCGACTTGCGCCTCCATCACCGGCGCGCCCTTGGCGTCGAGCACGGGCTGGCCGTCGGCGCCCACCTTCGGCGTCGCATAGGCGACCTGGTCGAGCAAGGCCACTTCCTTATACGCCGAGAAGTTCTGGATCATGCCTTCGCTGGTGAAGACCAGGGCGAAGACCAGCGACAGCGGCAACAGCACGTACAAGGTCGAGCGCGTCATATCGACCCAGAAATTGCCGATCGACTTGCTAGAGCGCGAGGAAAAGCCCCGCACCAGCGCGAAAATGACGGCGATGCCGGTGGCGGCGGAGAAGAAATTCTGCCCCGTCATGCCCAGCATCTGCGTCAGATAACTCATCGTCTGCTCGCCGCCGTAACCCTGCCAGTTGGTATTGGCGACGAAACTGACGGTGGTGTTGAAAGCCGAGTCCGGGCTGACCGCGCCCAGCGCCTGCGGATTCAGCGGCAACACGCCCTGCAGGCGCTGCAGGGCGTAGACGAACACGGCGCCGACGGTATTGAACACCACCAGAGCGATGGCGTAGGTCTTCCAGCCCATCGCCTTGTCGGCCGGAATGCCGGCCAGGCGATACAACATGTTTTCGAACTTCTGCAGCCAGCCCAGGCCGCGGATGGGCGCCTCGCCGGCCACCTTGGCCATATACAGGCCCAGCGGATAGCCCAGCGCCAGCAACACCGCCAGGAAAGCCAGCAACATCCAAATAGATTGCGTCGTCATCACAGATCCTCCGCGTTCAACAGCGCCACCAGCAGATACACGAACAAGCCCGCCGAGACCAGCCCGCCGAGCACATAAAAGGCGTTCATTGCGGGCCTCCCAACTTGTCGCAAGCGACAGCAAAGCCGTACACCACGGCGAAAAACACGGCAATCAAGCCGAGATACACGATATCCATCACCATCCCCAGTAAGGTTTGTTTTGATGGTGTGAAGCTTAGCCAGAAGCGTCTAAAAATTTCGTAAAGACTCCTTGAGGCGCTGTAAACAAGATGTAAAAATTCCGCCAAAGCGGGTCAAAACCGGGGACAGACGGGGACGCCGAGTCCACGATTTTTTGGGCATTGCCCGGAAATCGTGGTCTGTCCCCGGTTTTCTGCAGGGGCGTTTGCCGCTGTTGCGGGCGGTTAAGGATAGAATGCGCAGGCGTCCGCATAAACCCAGAACCGCCTTTATCAGCTTGAACACGTATGGCCACTAAAAAACCCGCATCCGACTACAGCGAATCATCCATCCGCGTCCTCAAGGGACTGGAACCCGTCAAGCAACGCCCGGGGATGTATACCCGCACTGAAAATCCGCTGCACATCATTCAGGAAGTGATCGACAATGCGTCCGATGAGGCGCTCGGCGGTCACTGCAATCTCATTTCCGTCGTCCAGAACGTCGACGGCAGCATCACCGTCGAGGACAACGGCCGCGGCATCCCGGTCGGCCTGCATCCCGAGGAAAACGTGCCCACCGTGGAGATCGTCTTCACGCGCCTGCACGCCGGCGGCAAGTTCGACAAGGGCTCCGGCGGCGCCTACGCCTTCTCCGGCGGCCTGCACGGCGTCGGCGTCTCGGTCACCAACGCGCTCTCCTCGCGCCTGGAAATCACCGTCTGGCGCAAGGAGGAGAACGGCAACGGCCTGCATCACATGGTCTTCGCCGACGGCGAGGTGATCGAGCCTTTGAGCTCGCGCCCGGCGCCGCGCGAGGGCAAGAAGTCCGGCACCCGCGTGACAGCGTGGCCGAATCCGAAGTATTTCGATTCGCCGCAGATCTCGCAGACCGAGCTGCAGCGCCTGCTGCGCTCGAAGGCCGTGCTGCTGCCCGGCGTCACCGTCACGCTGACCAACGCCAAGAGCGGCGACGTGCAGACCTGGCTCTACGCGGAGGGCTTGCGCGGCTACCTGACGGAGTCGCTGGCCCAGGTGTCGAACGGCGAAACCCTGATCCCCCTGTTCGAGGGCGCGCAGTACGCCGGCCCGGAGGCCGAGGGCTTCGCCGAGGGCGAGGGCGCCGCCTGGGTGGTGGCCTGGACCGAGGAAGGCGCCATCGTGCGCGAATCCTATGTCAACCTGATCCCCACCTCGAACGGCGGCACGCACGAGTCGGGCCTGCGCGAGGGCCTGTTCGGCGCCGTGAAGAACTTCGTCGAGATGCATTCGCTGCTGCCGAAGGGCGTCAAGCTGCTGCCGGAGGACGTGTTCGCGCGCGCCTCCTTCGTGCTCTCGGCGAAGGTGCTGGACCCGCAATTCCAGGGCCAGATCAAGGAGCGCCTGAATTCGCGCGACGCCGTGCGCCTGGTGTCGACCTTCAGCAAGCCGCCGCTCGAGCTGTGGTTGAACCAGCACGTCGAATACGGCAAGAAGCTGGCCGACCTGGTCATCAAGCAGGCGCAGTCGCGCCAGCGCTCGCTGCAAAAGGTGGAGAAGAAGAAATCCTCCGGCGTCGCCGTCCTGCCCGGCAAGCTGACCGACTGCGAATCGTCCGACATCACCCGCAACGAACTGTTCCTGGTCGAGGGCGACTCGGCCGGCGGCTCCGCCAAGATGGGCCGCGACAAGGAATTCCAGGCCATCCTGCCGCTGCGCGGCAAGGTCCTGAATTCCTGGGAGACGGACCGCGACCGCCTGTTCGCCAACAACGAGATCCACGACATGGCGGTGGCCATCGGCGTCGACCCGCACAGCCACGGCGACACGCCCGACATGTCCGGCCTGCGCTACGGCAAGATCTGCATCCTCTCGGATGCGGACGTGGACGGCTCGCACATCCAGGTCCTGCTGCTGACCCTGTTCTTCAAGCACTTCCCGCAACTCATCGCCAAAGGCCACATCTGCATCGCCCGCCCGCCCCTGTACCGGGTCGACGCGCCGGCGCGCGGCAAGAAGCCGATCCAGAAGATCTACGCGCTCGACGCCGGCGAACTGCTCGCCATCGAGGACAAGCTGCGCAAGGAGGGCGTCAAGCAGGGCGCCTGGGGCATTTCCCGCTTCAAGGGCCTGGGCGAGATGAACGCCGAACAATTGTGGGAAACCACCATGAACCCGGACACGCGCCGCCTGCTGCCGGTGGCGCTGGGCGAGATCGACCATCCGACCTCCTCGGCGCGCTTCAACATGCTGATGGGCAAGGGCGAGGCGGCCGGCCGCCGCGCCTGGATCGAGGAACACGGCAACGAGGCCGAAGCGGACATCTGAGTCCGGCGCGGCGGCCCGCGCCGCCGCGCCGCGCCGCCCGCGCGCGACCCCCCATTTAAGCACCGAACACGCAGCGAACACTACTATGACAACACAATCCAATCTGTTTGACGAAACCCCGCCCGAGCCGCCGGAACCGCCCTCCGACGCCGAAACGCTGACCCTGTCCACCTTCGCCGAGCGCGCCTACCTCGACTACGCGATCTCGGTCGTCAAGGGGCGCGCCCTGCCCGACGTCTGCGACGGCCAGAAACCGGTGCAGCGGCGCATCCTGTACGCGATGAACGAACTGGGCCTGAGCGCCACGGCCAAGCCGCGCAAATCGGCCGCCGTCGTCGGCGACGTGCTCGGCAAGCTGCATCCGCACGGCGACCAGTCGGTCTACGACGCGCTGGTGCGCATGGCGCAGGACTTCTCGCTGCGCTACCCGCTGATCGACGGCCAGGGCAATTTCGGCTCGCGCGACGGCGACGGCGCCGCCGCGATGCGCTACACCGAGGCGCGCCTGACGCCGATCGCCCGCCTGCTGATGGAAGAAATCAACATGGGCACGGTCGACTTCCAGCCCAACTACGACGGCTCGACCGAGGAGCCGAAGCTGCTGCCGGCGCGCCTGCCCATCGTGCTGCTAAACGGCGCCTCCGGCATCGCCGTCGGCCTGGCCACCGAAATCCCCTCGCACAACCTGACCGAGGTGGCGCAGGCGGCCGTGGCGCTGATCCGCAATCCGAAGATGACGCACGCCGAGCTGATGGCCCTCATCCCCGGCCCGGACTTCCCCGGCGGCGGCCAGATCATCACCCCGGCGGCGCTGATCGCCGACATGTACGCCAACGGCCGCGGCAGCATGAAGGTGCGCGCGCGCTGGAAGATCGAAGAGCTGGCGCGCGGCCAGTGGCAGGCCGTGGTCACGGAACTGCCGCCCGGCACCTCCTCGCAGAAGGTGCTGGAGGAGATCGAGGAGCTCACCAACCCGAAAATCAAGCTGGGCAAGAAGACCCTGTCTCCCGAGCAGATCGCGCTGAAGGCGCTGATCCTCAATTCGCTCGACACGATACGCGACGAATCGGGCCGCGCCGCGCCGGTGCGCCTGGTGTTCGAGCCGAAGTCGAAAAACCAGGACCAGACCGAGTTCATGCTGATGCTGCTGGCGCACACCTCGCTGGAATCGTCGACCTCGATCAATCTGGTGATGATAGGCGGCGACGGCCGGCCGCGCCAGAAGGGCCTGGGCGACATCCTGCGCGAATGGATCGAATTCCGCTTCGAGACCGTGACCCGGCGCACCGCCTTCAAGCTGGCCAAGGTGAAGGACCGCATCCACATCCTGGAGGGGCGCGAAGCGATCCTGCTGAACATCGACAAGGTGATCCAGATCATCCGCAATTCGGACGAACCGAAGGCGGCCCTGATCGAGGCCTTCAAGCTGTCGGACCGCCAGGCCGAGGACATCCTGGAAATCCGCCTGCGCCAACTGGCGCGCCTGGAAACGATCAAGATCCAGCAGGAGCTGGCCGAGCTGCGCAAGGAGGAACAGGCGCTGCAGGACCTGCTCGACAATCCGGCCTCGATGAAGCGCTGCATCATCAAGGAAATCGAAAGCGACGCCAAGCAGTTCGGCGACGCCCGCCGCACCGTCATCGAGGAGGCGCAGAAAGCCGTCGCCGAGCAGAAGGTGGTGGACGAGCCGGTCACCGTGATCATCTCCGACAAGGGCTGGATACGGGCGCGCACCGGCATCGGCCACGACCCGGCGCAATTCACCTTCAAGGCCGGCGACAGCCTGCACGGCGCCTTTGAATGCCGCACGGTCGACACCCTGCTCGGCTTCGGCAACAACGGCAAGGTGTATTCGGTGCCGGTGGCGGCGCTGCCCAACGCGCGCGGCGACGGCGTGCCGATCACCACCCTGGTCGACCTGTCGGGCGGCGCGCGCATCCTGCACTACTTCGCGGGCAACGCGGCGACGCTGCTGCTGCTGGCCACCAGCGCCGGCTACGGCTTCCTCGCCAAGGCCGGCGACATGGTCAGCCGCATCAAGGGCGGCAAAGCCTTCATCAACCTCGACGAGGGCGACCTGCCGCTGGCGCCGAAAATCGTCAACGACAGCGCCAGCGCGGTCGCCTGCGTCTCCGAAGGCGCGCGCCTGCTGGTGTTCGGCCTCGACGAAATGAAGACCCTGGCCAATGGCGGACGCGGCGTCACGCTGATGGAGCTGGACGACAAGGAGAAGCTGCTGGCCGCGCAACCGATCAGCCAGAAGGGCGTGCTGGTGTCGGGCATAGGCCGCGCCGCCAAAGCGCAGGAAGCGCGCCTGGTGGCCACCGGCCTGGCCGTCCACTTCGGCAAGCGCGCGCGCAAAGGCAAGGCGCTCGAAACCAAGCTGAAGCCGCTCACGCTGACGGCCATCGTCTAAGCGCCACCCGGCCTTCAAAACCGGAGACAAAACCGGGGACAGACCACGATTTTCGGGAAA
>JANXSQ010000321.1 GCA_025356595.1 Janthinobacterium sp.
CCGGCGCGGCGACGAAGGCCGGCGCCGCCTCGGACGCCGCAACCGTCGGCGCTGGCGCTGCGGCCGGTTTCGGCGCCGGCGCCGCTACGACGGGCGCGGCCCGCGCCGCCTCGGCCATCTCCATTTCGTCCGGAATCGCCACCGCGTCGCGCAAGCGCCACAAGGCGCCGACGCCCATCTCTTCAAGGAAAACCGCGCTGCGGCCGGTGTTCTGGTTCATAGGTCAAGCCGCATCACAATGGCGTCCTCGCGTTGCTGGTTGTCGGCCGGGTAGTAAGCCTTGCGCCGGCCGATTTGGGAAAAGCCGTAGCGCTGGTAGATGTCCAGCGCGCGGAGATTGGAGGGCCGCACCTCCAGCAGCATCGACTCCATGCCCAGGCCTCGCGCGCAGGCCACCGCCTGGTTCAGCAGGAAGCGGCCCAGGCCCTGGCCCTGCAGCGCGGCGCCGACGGCGACGTTGAGCAGGTGCGCCTCGTCGACCACCACCATCAGCAGGAAATAGCCGAGCAGCGCGCCCTGCTGGTCGCGCAAGACCCAGGCCTGGTAGCCGCTGGCCAGCGAATCGGCGAAATTGCCGCGGCTCCAGGGATGCGGATACACGCTCTCCTCCAGCATCGCCACCTCCTCCAGATCGCGCTCGGCCATCGGCTCGTACCGCAGCCGGGCCAGGTCCCAGGACTGCGTCATGCGGCGGTCCCGGCGGCGGCCTTGGCCGCCTGCATGGCGCTGCGCTCGGCGGTGGTGAAGGCGATCTTGTTGCGCAGGTACAGGGGCTGCGCCTGCGCGGCCGGCACGCCGGCGCCGGCCGCGAAGGCGAGGCGCGCCAGTTGGCCGATCTGCGTCGCGTGCGGCATCACCTCGGCGTGCGCGGCGGCGGCGAAGGCGCGCCCGGCGAAGGCTTCGGCGTACGCCGACAGGCCGTTGCCGCAGGCGCCGACCGACTCGTCCAGCGGCGCCACGGGGGCCGGCGCCGACAGCGTCGGCGCCACCACCGCGTGCAGGCCGTCGGCGTAGCGGTACTGGGCCCAGTACACCTCGCCCATGCGCGCGTCGAGCACGGCGAGGATGTCGGTATTGCCGTGGCGCTGGTGGCAGGCCAGCGCCATCGCGTCCAGCGTCACCACCGGCACCACCGGCAGGCCGGCGCCGAAGGCCAGGCCCTGGGCGATGCCGCAGGCGGTGCGCACGCCGGTGAAGGAGCCGGGACCGGAACCGTAGGCGATGGCGTCGCAGTCGGCCAGGGTGATGCCGGCTTCCGCGAGCAGGCTTTGCACCATCGGCAGGATCGATTGTGAATGGGTGCGCACGCCGGACGAATCGCGGCTGCTGACGAGCGCGCCGCGCAGCAGGGCGCAGGAGGCGAGTTCGGAGGATGTTTCAATGGCGAGAATAATAGGCATGGCGTATTTTAACCCGCCGCCGCGACCACCGGCCACCGCCGCCGCATGGGTTCGCCCGCCGCCGCAGGGTAAAATACGCCCATCCGGCGCCAGCGGCGCCATTTGCCCTTCATACCATGCACAGTCTGACCCTGAATAATGAGAACCGCGCCGAGGTGGCCGAGGCGCTGGCCGGCCAGCGCTGGATCGTCGCCTGTCTGTGCGCAGGCTGGTGCGGCACCTGCTCGGGCTATCGCGCCGTCTTCGAGGCGCTGGCCGAGCGCCATCCCGACAAGGTCTTCGTCTGGATCGACATCGAGGACCAGGCCGAGGTCGTCGGCGAGCTCGATATCGAGAATTTTCCCACCCTGCTGATCCAGCGCGAGGATCAGGTGGCCTTCTTCGGCACCGTCCTGCCCGACCCCGGTCTGGCGCACCGCATGGTGCAGGCGCAGGCCCAACACAGCGCCGCCGAACTGGCCGAGCTGGCCGCCGGCAGCGCCGAGCGGCGCCGCTGGCAGCAGGAATGCAATCTGCGCCAGTTGCTGGGCGCCGCCGCGGCCTGAGGCCGAAGCGCGCGGGCCGGGCCGGTCCGCGCCGGCGCCGGCGCCGCCGAAGCGGCGGCGCTCCCGCCTACTCCGCTTGCGTTTCCTTGACGCCGACCGGCAACCAGCGCGCGATCAGATCCTCCGCCAGCACCGGCCGGCTGTACAGATAACCCTGCGCCAGCTTGCAGCCGTGGCGCAGCAGGAAGGCGGCCTGCTCCTCCGTCTCGACGCCCTCGGCGATGACGGACAGGTTCATGCTCTTGCCCAGCTGGATGATGGCGATGGCGATGGCTTCGTCGTTGACGTCGGTGGAGATGTCGGTGATGAAGGAGCGGTCGATCTTCAGCGTCTGCACCGGCAACTGCTTCAGGTAGGCCAGCGAGGAATAGCCGGTGCCGAAGTCGTCGATGGCCAGGCCGACGCCGATCGAATGCAGGTCGTTGATGAAGACCATCGCGTCGCCGGTGTTCATGATCACCGATTCCGTCACCTCCAGCTGCAGGCGCTCCGGCTCCAGCCCCGTCTCCTTCAGAATCTCGGCGACCATGTTGACGATGCTGCCGCGCTCGAACTGCTTGACCGACAGGTTGACGGCGATCTTCGGCACGCGCAGGCCGGCGTCCTGCCAGCGCACCATCTGCCGGCAAGCCTCGAACAGCACCCATTTGCCCAGCTGGTTGATGTAGCCGCTGTCCTCGGCCAGCGGGATGAAGCGCACCGGCGGCACCAGGCCCAGCTCCGGGTGGTTCCAGCGCACCAGCGCCTCGACGCCGACCAGGCGTCCGGTGTCGATCTCCACCTGCGGCTGGTAGTTCAGGAACATCTCGTTCTTTTCGATCGAGCGGCGCAGGAAGGTCTCCAGGCGCAGCCGTTCGACGCCCTCGCCCGTCATCGACGGCGCGTAGAAGCGGAAGCCGTTGCGCCCGCGCGCCTTGGCCTGGTACATGGCCACGTCGGCGTTGCGGATCAGCATGTTCAAGTCCAGCGCGTCGTTCGGGAACAGGCTGATGCCGACGCTGCAGGTGACGAACAACTCGTGGTCGGCCACCGTGAACGGCTGCTCGAACATCGCCACCAGCTTCTCGGCCACCAGGCTGGCGCCGTACTGGCCGTCGACGTTCTCGAGCAGGACGATGAATTCGTCGCCGCCCAGGCGCGCCAGCGTGTCGCCCTCGCGCAGCTTGGCCGACAACTGCGCCGCCACCTGCTTGAGCAACTCGTCGCCGATGTGGTGGCCGAGCGTGTCGTTGACGTTCTTGAAGCGGTCCAGGTCGATGAACAGGATCGCCAGCTGCTGGTCGTCGCGCGCGGCGCGCTGCAGCGCGTGGTGCAGGCGGTCGTGGAACAGCAGGCGGTTCGGCAGCGCCGTGAGCGGATCGTGGTGCGCCATGTGGTCGAGCTTTTCCTGCGACTCCTTGACCAGCGTGATGTCGCTGAAGACGCCCACGTAATGGGTGGTCAGGCCGGCCGTGTCGCGCACGGCGCTGAAGGTCAACCACTCCAGATACAGCTCGCCGTTCTTGCGCAGGTTCCAGATTTCGCCCCGCCAGAAGCCGCTCGCCACCAGCTCCGTCCACAGGGCGTTGAAGAAGGCCTCGTCGTGGCGCCCGGAGCGCGTCAGCGTGGCGTCCTTGCCGAGCGCCTCGGCCTCGCTGTAGCCGGTGATCTGCGTGAAGGCCGGATTGATGGCGACGATGGTGCCCTGGGCGTCGATGACCATGACGCCGTCGGCGATGTGCTCGAGCACGGTGGCCGACAGGCGCAGCTTTTCCTCGGCCTCCTTGCGCTCGGTGATGTCGGCGTAGACCCAGATGCTGCCCTCGTTGGGGCGGTTCGGATCGAGCGCGCAGCCGCTCACCAAAGCCCAGAACAGGCTGCCGTCCTGGCGCACGTACTGGCGCTCCTCGCTGAAGTAGTCGCCGGTGCTGAGCAGCGGGTATTGCTGCTCGCCGCTGGCGTCGAACTCGAAGCCGCTGGGGAAGACGATGGCGGTGGAGCTGCCGCTCATGGCGCCGGGCGCGTAGCCGAACAACTCCTCGCAGCGCCGGTTCACCGAGACGATGCTGCGGTGGCGCACGAACATCACGCCGAACATCACGTTGTCGAGGATGGCGCTCTGCTCGGCCAGCAAGCCTTCGATGCGCATCTCGTTGTGCTTGCGCTGGCTGATGTCGGAGATGATGCCGTCGACCCAGGGCGTGGCGCCGCCCTCCTCGGCCTGCGGCTGGCCGTTCTCGGCCACCCAGCGCTCGGTGCCGCTGGCGTCGACGATGCGGTACTCCAGCTCGTAGGGCCGGCCCTCGCGCAGGGCCTGGGCGACGGCGCGGCGGTGCGCCTTGCGGTCCTCCGGGCAGATCAGGTCGGCCCAGGCGTGCGTCGTGCCGCGCATGAACTGGCGCGCCGAATAGCCGCTGATGTCCTCGATGGCGTCGCTGACGAAGTCGATCGGGCCGTCCGGGCGGTAGCGGAAGACGGCGCCGGGCACCTGCGTGACGATGGTGCGGAAGCGCTCCTCGCGCTGGCCGACATCCTCGAAGAGCTGGCGGATCGCCACGCGCATCTGCTCGAGCTGGCCGCCCAGGCGGCCCAGCTCGTCGTTGCTGCCCAGGTCGAGGCGGGTCTCGAAGTCGCCGCGCGAGAGGCGGTCGGAGAAGCGCATCAGCTTGCGCAGCGGCCTGAGCAGGCGGCGGTTCATGAACAGGGCGATCAGGGCCATCGACACGCCCAGTTGCGCGGCCAGCACGAAGACGTAGGAAATCTGCTTCTCGCGCAGCTCCTGCTGGCTGCGCGCGTCGTCCATCTCGACGAGGATGCGGCCGATGCGCTCGCCGCGCACGAGGATCTCGCGCTCGGCGCGGTAGACGTTGCCGATCGGCCGCGCCGGCGCCTGCACGTTCATGAACTGGGTGTCGGACTGGCCCACCACCTGCACCTGCAGCACGGCGCGGTCGCGCATCACCGACTCGACCAGCGAATGGGCCGACTCGGCGTTCATATTCCACAGCGATTCCTGCATGCCCAGCGCGAGGATGTCGGCGTTGCGCTGCAGCGACTCGTTCAGGCTGGTGCGCGCCGACTGGCGCTCGTGCACGCCGACCAGCAGGTAACTGCCGATGATGGCGGGCAGCACCAGGCCGCCGAAGACCACCAGCAACAGCGCGCCGTAGATCGACAGACCGTACAGCGCGCCGAGGCGGGCGCGCAGACGCGGAAGTAGGTTTCTAGCCATGCGCTCGCGGGGCGCGGGGGGACGGCTCGGTAGTGGGCATCATCGGACTTTATCAATTAGGAAAGGCGGGTGCGTCGCAAAAAATATTTGCCAAGCGGAATTATGCACGCAAAAAGCAGTATATGTCACCAAGAAGCGCGCGCGCTAAGGGGCCGCGCGGGGCCGGGGCAAGCAAGAAAGCGCCAGCCTTGCTATCATCGGCGCACATTAACCAAGGAAGCCGCCATGACCCTCTCCATCTACTCCGCATCGATCCCCGTCTTCAAGCAAATCCTGGCCAGCCTGTCGGCCATCCTGGCGAAGACCGAAGCCCACGTCGCCGACAAGAAAATCGACCCGAACGCGCTGCTCAACTACCGCCTGTACCCGGACATGCTGCCCTTCGTGCGCCAGATCCAGATCGCCAGCGACTTCGCCAAGGGCTGCGCGGCGCGCCTGGCCGGCCAGGACGTGCCGGCCTACGAGGACAGCGAACAGAGCTTCGCCGAACTGCGCGCGCGCATCGCCAAGACCATCGCCTTCATCGAAGCGCTGGCCCAGGCCGACATCGACGGCAGCGAAACGCGCGCCATCACCACCGGCAGCGGCGAGAAGACCAAGCACTTCACCGGCCAGACCTACCTGTTCCACTACGCCCTGCCGCACTTCTTCTTCCACGCCACCACCGCCTACGACATCCTGCGCCACAACGGCGTCGACGTCGGCAAAAAAGACTTCATCGGCAGCTACTGATCGCAAAACCGGGGACAGGCCACGATTTCGGAGAAAGTATTTCCCGAAAATCGTGGTCTGTCCCCGGTTTTTAGCTTAAATCGTGGACTCGGCGTCCCCGTTTTTTTGAGTTTTAGCTGTTGCGGCGCGGATAGCCCTGTTCGGTGATGCGCAGCCAGACGAGTTCCTTCTGCTCGGCCGTCATGGAGACCCAGTGCGCCACTTCGACGACGCTGCGCCCGCAGCCGCGGCAGATTTCGTCGAAGGTGGTGGAGCAGACGGCGACGCAGGGCGTGTCCGGCCGCGGCGGCAGTTCCGCCATGCTCAGCGCGCCTTCGGCAGGCCGAGCTTGTCCCAGCCTTCGTGGCCCAGTTGCTCCAGCGTGGCGATGTTCTTCTCGAAGATGTCGGACGCTTCCGGGAAGGCCTCGACGGCGCGCTCGATGCTGTCCTCGCGCAGCAGGTGCAGGGTCGGATACGGCGCGCGGTTGGTGAAGTTGCCGATGTCGTTGGCGTCGGTGTCGGCGAACTGGTAGTCGGGATGGAAACTGGCCACCTGCAATTCGCCGGCCAGGTCCAGGTCCTCCACGGCCGCGTCGGCGACGTCGAGGAATTCGTTGTAGTCGAGGAAGTCGTTGAGCACGTAGGGATGGATCAGCAGCGTCGTGTCGATCGTCTCGGGGTCGCTGTCGGACAGGGTTTGCAGCTCGTCCATCAGTTCCTGCAGCAGTTGCTCGGGCGTGTTGGCCTCGCTGACGACGTAGCGGATTTGTTTCTTGACGTGCACGGCCTTGGCGAAGGGGCACAGGTTCAGGCCGATGACGGCTTTCTCCAGCCAGACGACGGTGTCGGCGATGATCGCGTCATGCTCTGCGGTATTCATATTCATTGTTTCCTGTAATGTAAGACGGCGCGGCGGCGGCAAGCCCGGATGGCGCGCGCAAAAGGCAAATTGTACGCACTCTTTGCGCAGACTCATACAGAATAGCGCCCGCGCTTGCTGTTTCCCCCCCGTGCGCCTACTCTGGACACGGATGAGCCGCCTCGCGCCGCCTTTCCGAGCGGGCAAGAAGCATGCTTTTATCGCCATGGATTACGATTACATCAGGCAATTATTGCTAACGACCTTGTAATTATTAATTAAAAGAAATAGCGCCGCTTCCCGTCATCAAGCCGACATATTTCTTGACTCAGGCATTCGGACCTACGTACACTCCGAGCTTGCTCATGGTCTGTCCGATGTTTCTGCGACGACAACAATGGAAATCTATGCACGAAAAGACAACTAAATCCACCGCCCTGGCCGCGCTGCTGCTCGCATTGACGCCGGTCATCAGCCAGGCGCTGGAAGCGGCGGCGCCCACCCCGACGGTGAGCGCGCCCTACGGCAGCGCCAGCCCGGCCCTGATGCCGATGGCCGCCGCGGTGACCGCCAAGCTGCCGACGCTGGACCTGGCGGCGCCGCTCAGAACCGACAAGCTGCTGAAGATGAACGCCGAGTCCTCCGACGGCATGAAGGAAGCCGACGTCTGGGGCCACATCCGCAGCGGCTACGCCATCCCCGACATCGACAACCAGCTGGTCCTGAAGCACACCACCTGGTACGCCACCCGTCCCGACTACATCGCCCGCACCACGGCGCGCGCCTCGCGCTACATCTTCCACGTCGTCCAGGAACTGGAAAAACGCGGCATGCCGACCGAACTGGCCCTGCTGCCCTTCATCGAATCGGCCTTCAACCCGCAAGCCTTCTCCAGCGCCAACGCGGCCGGCATGTGGCAGTTCGTGCCCGCCACCGGACGCGACTTCAACCTGAAACAGAATATGTTCAAGGACGAGCGCCGCGGCGTGCTGGCCTCGACCGACGCCGCCCTGACCTATCTGCAGCGCCTCTACGACATGTTCGGCGACTGGCAACTGGCGCTGGCCGCCTACAACTGGGGCGAAGGCTCGGTGCAGCGCGCCATCAAGAAGAACCAGGCGCTGGGCAAGCCGACCGACTTCGAAAGCCTGGCCGAGCTGATGCCGGCCGAGACGCGCAACTACGTGCCCAAGCTGCAGGCGGTGAAGAACATCATCGCCAATCCCGGCCAGTACGGCATCACCCTGCCGCTGGTCGACAACCAGCCCTACTTCACCGCCATCGACAAGACCAGCGACATCGACATGACCATCGCCGCCCAGCTGGCCGAACTGTCGCTGGATGAATTCAAGGCCTTGAATCCGCAGTTCAACCGCCCCGTCATCACCGGCGGCGACAAGACCAAGATTTTGCTGCCGCAGGAGAACGCCAAGAAGTTCACCTCCAACCTGGCGCAATGGGGCCACGCGCTGTCGACCTGGACCACGCACAAGATCACCAGCGCGCGCGAACGCATCGACACGCTGGCCTCGCGCTTCGGCACCACCCCGGACGTGCTGCGCCAGGCCAACAACATCCCGCAAAAGACCAGCCTCGCGGCCGGTTCGACCATCCTCGTGCCGCGCACCTCGGCCTCGCTGAACGTCGACATCACGTCGGAAATCGCCGACAACGCGACCATGGCCTTCGTCGCCGAACGCCCCGAGGGCAAGCACGGCGGCAAGGGCTTGAAACTGGCCCGTGGCCAGCGTGCCTCCGCCAGCGCCGCGCCGATCTCGCTGGTCAAGGCGCGCGTGGCGCGCGGCGGCGCGACGCACCACCGCGCCAAGGCGCAGCGCTGACACGGCGCCGGCCGCGACCCAGGGTTGCGGCCGCGCCGCACACGCCCTACAATCCCGGTCTTGCGCCGGCGCCCGGCGCGCCAGTCGCCGCAAACGCGCGGCGCGGCCGCTGCGGGCGGCGCAGCACCACAACACCACCTTACCGCCAACAACGCCGCCGCAGTGCCGGCGTGCCAGCGCGGCGGTAGCAATCGGAGTCCACATGGCGTTCTTGCAAGGCAAAAAAATTCTCATCACCGGTTTGCTGTCGAACCGTTCCATCGCCTACGGCATCGCCAAGGCCTGCCACCGCGAAGGCGCGCAACTGGCCTTCACCTATGTCGGCGAACGCTTCAAGGACCGCATCGGCGACTTCGCCAAGGAATTCGACAGCGAACTGATCTTCGACTGCGACGTCAGCAGCGACGAGCAGATCGACGCCGTCTTCGCCGACCTGGCGCAGCACTGGGACCGCCTCGACGGCCTGGTGCACGCGATCGGCTTCGCGCCGCGCGAGGCGATCGCCGGCGACTTCCTCGAAGGCCTGTCGCGCGAGGGCTTCAAGATCGCCCACGACATTTCCGCCTACAGCTTCCCGGCCATGACCAAGGCCGCGCTGCCGCTGCTGCGCGAGGGCTCCTCCGTGCTGACGCTGACCTATCTGGGCGCCGTGCGCGCCATTCCCTACTACAACACGATGGGCCTGGCCAAGGCGTCGCTGGAAGCCTCGGTGCGCTACCTGGCCGAATCGCTGGGTCCGAAGGGCATCCGCGCCAACGGCATCTCGGCCGGCCCGATCAAGACCCTGGCCGCCTCCGGCATCAAGGATTTCGGCAAGCTGCTCGGCTTCACCGCCTCGCACGCGCCCCTGCGCCGCAACGTCACCATCGACGAAGTCGGCAACACGGCCGCCTTCATGCTCTCCGATCTGGCCTCCGGCATCACCGGCGAAATCACCTATGTCGACGGGGGTTTCTCGCACGTTATGGGCCTGAACTCGGAAGATTATTGAACTTTCTTGATTTTTCTTGCCTCAGCGAACAAAAAACGCCGTTTGTGGCGTTTTTTGTTTATGTATACGGCATAATGGGCGGCGTCATATTCGAAACCGCAATTAAGCCGTGCAAAGATACCGGAAATACGGTATAGTCCTGTTTGTGCGCTGCAATATGTTTTCGCAAGAGACAAAGCGACGGCAACACCGCAGCATCATAAAAAATACAAACCTTAGCAGCTTCGCAAGCCTTGGCGCATCCACCGGATGCCGCCGAATAAAGCCCTCCCGCCTTGTGTGTCGCACCTGACACCGTCCCGGCGCAAAGCTTTTGTGCCGAAATTTCTTTCTATTTTGAGTCATTTCGTTTTGGTTGGCGTTGCTATTTTGCGTTCTGCTTTTTGCAAGAACGCTGATTTTTACGAAAGAAAAAAATGACTTTTGAATCCCTTGGCCTGCACGCGTCCATTATTTCCGCACTGACCGAATCGGGCTACACCGCGCCGACCGACGTTCAGAAACAAGCAATCCCCGCCGCCATCGAAGGCCGCGATTTGCTGGTTTCCTCGCAAACCGGTTCCGGCAAGACCGCCGCGTTCATGCTGCCGTCGCTGCACAAACTGGCCGCCGCCGAGCAAAGCCCTGTCAGCAAAACGCCGAATCAAGAAATGCAAGCGGCCCGTGCCCGCGGCGATCGTCCACGTTTCAAGGCCGCCCAGCCAAAAATGCTGGTGTTGACCCCGACCCGCGAACTGGCCCTGCAAGTGACCACCAACACCGACAAATACAGCACCGGCATCCGCCGCATCAAGGCTGTGTCGATTCTGGGCGGTATGCCTTACCCGAAACAAATGCAATTGCTGGCCAAGAATCCTGAGATTCTGGTCGCCACCCCGGGCCGTTTGATCGACCACATGGATTCGGGCAAGATCGACTTCTCGCAACTGGAAATCCTGGTGCTGGACGAAGCCGACCGCATGCTGGACATGGGTTTCATCGACGACATCGAGAAAATCGTTGCCGCCACGCCTGAAGGCCGTCAAACCATGCTGTTCTCGGCCACGCTGGACGGCGTCGTCGGCAACATGGCGCGCCGCATCACGAAGAACCCGATGGTCATCCAGATCGCCGGTTCGTCGAGCAAGCACGAAAACATCGTTCAGCGCGTCCACTTCGTCGACGATCTGTCGCACAAGAATCGCCTGCTGGACCACCTGCTGCGCGACGAAACGCTGGATCAAGCCGTGGTCTTCACCGCCACCAAACGTGACGCCGACACCATCGCCGACCGTCTGAACATCGCCGGTTTCTCGGCCGCCGCCCTGCACGGCGACATGCATCAAGGCGCGCGCAACCGCACGCTGGACGGCATGCGTCGCGGCCAGGTGAAGGTTCTGGTTGCCACCGACGTCGCCGCCCGCGGTATCGACGTGCCGACGATCACCCACGTGTTCAACTACGATCTGCCGAAGTTCCCGGAAGACTACGTCCACCGCATCGGCCGTACCGGCCGCGCCGGTCGCAACGGTCTGGCCATTTCCCTGGTCAACCACGCCGAAGGCATGAACGTCAAGCGCATCGAGCGTTTCACCAAGCAACTGATTCCGGTCAACGTCATCGAAGGCTTCGAGCCTAAGAAGACCGCCTCGGCACCGCGTTCGACCGCGCGTCCAGGCAGCTGGAAGCCGGGCGACAACCGCGGCGGCGCCAAGCCAACCGGTCAACGCACCTTCAGCAAGCCGGGTGCCCCGCGCAAAGAAGGCGCACCTAGCGCCGGCGGCGGTTACAAGGGTTCCAACCCACGCACCACCGACGGCGCCCGCCGCACCTACGGTGACCGTTAATCGTCGACGCAGCGAGCACTAATTGAAAACGGCCACCAGAGCGATCTGGTGGCCGTAATGAGATGGTCACCCTCCACCCTATAAATTACTAAGCTTATAGGGTGTTTTCATTTCTGGAGGAGATCATCATGGAATCCGTTACCCTCATCGGCATCGATCTTGGCAAACACAGCTTTCATGTCCACGGACA
>JANXSQ010000345.1 GCA_025356595.1 Janthinobacterium sp.
CCAGGTTTGCAGGAAGATGATCACCACCAGCACCACCAGGGCCACCGCTTCGAGCAGGGTGTGGATGACGGCGCTGATCGATTCGCGCACGAACTGGGTCGGGTCGTACACGACGCTGTAGTCCAGGCCTTGCGGGAAGTCCTTTTTCAGCTCGTCCATCTTGGCGCGCACGTCGGTCGACAGTTGCAGCGCGTTGGCGTTGGGCGCCTCGAAAATGCCGATGCCGACCGCCGATTTATTGTTCAGCAGCGAACGCAGCGAATACGAGTTCGAACCCATCTCGATGCGCGCCACGTCCTTCAGGCGCGTCAGGGCGCCCTCGCCGTTGGTGCGCACGATGATCTCGCCGAACTCCTCGGGCGACTGCAGGCGGCCCTGGCTGTTCACCGTCAGCTGGAACTCGCTGTTCTTGGCCGGCGATTCGCCGATCACGCCGGCCGCCACCTGCACGTTCTGCTCGCGGATGGCGCTCACGACATCGCTCGCGGTCAGGCCGCGGCCGGCCACTTTCTGCGGGTCGAGCCAGATGCGCATGGCGTACTCGCCGGAGCCGAACATATTCACTTCGCCCATGCCGGGAATGCGCGCCAGTTGGTCCTTGACGTTCAGCACCGCGTAGTTGCGCAGGTACAGATCGTCATAGCGCCCGTCCGGCGAGGTCAGATGCACCACCATGGTCAGGTTGGGCGAGCTCTTGACGGTGGTGACGCCGATCTGGCGCACCTCTTCCGGCAGGCGCGGCAGGGCGCGCTGGACGCGGTTCTGCACCTGCGTTTCGGCCTGCTCGACGTTGGTGCCGATCTTGAAGGTGACGGTCAGCGCCAGCGAGCCGTCCGAGGTGTTTTGCGAGGACATGTAGAGCATGTTCTCGACGCCGTTGATCTGCTCCTCGAGCGGGGCGGCGACGGTTTCGGCGATCACTTTCGGGTTCGCGCCCGGATACTGGGCGCGCACCACCACCGAGGGCGGCACCACGTCCGGATATTCCGAGATCGGCAGTTTGAAGATCGACAGCAGGCCGGCGACGAAGATAATGATCGACAGGACGGCCGCGAAGATCGGCTTGTCGACGAAGAAGCGTGAAAAATTCATATTATTCCTTTGCAGTCGTTGCTGCCTTGGCCGCCACCTTGGCGTCCGGCGCCTCGGTTTTGGCGGATGTCTTGGCGGCGGGCGCGGCCAGCGGAGCGGCCGGATCGAAGTCCATCGCCACCAGTTGCGCCGTCACCGGCGCGCCGGGACGCACGCGCTGCAGGCCGTTGACGACGACCTTCTCGCCCGCCTTCAGGCCCTCGCGCACCACGCGCAAGCCGTCGAAGGCCGGGCCCAGTTTGACGGCGCGGTACTCGGCCTTGTTGTCGGCGCCGACCACGAAGACGAATTTGCGGTTCTGGTCCGTGCCGACGGCGCGCTCGTTGATCAAGAGCGCGCGGGTGGCCTCCTTGGCGCCGTTGCCGCCGTCCAGCTGGACGCGGGCGAACAGGCCGGGCACCAGCACATTGTCGGCGTTGGCGAAGGTGGCGCGCATGCGCACGCTGCCCGTTTTCGTGTCCAGCTGGTTGTCGACGAATTCCAGCTTGCCTTCGTGCGGGTAGCCCGTCTCGTTGGCCAGGCCGACCTTCACCGTCACCGGCGTGCCCTTGTGCGACAGCGCGCCGACGCGCAGATAGGTGTCCTCGTCGCCGTCGAAGCTGGCGTAGATGCGCTCGGTCGAAACCACCGAGGTGAGGATGGCGGCGCCGTCGATCAGATTGCCGACGGTGATTTCGGCCTTGCTGACGCGTCCGTCGATGGGCGCGCGCACCTGGGTGAAGCCCATGTTCAGCTTGGCCGCCTCATACGAGGCCTGCGCGGCGCGGGCGTTGGCGTCGAGTTCCTTCAGGCCGGCGGCCTTCTCGTCGAGTTCGCGCTGCGGGATGGCTTTCTCGGCCAGCAGCTTTTCGGCGCGGACCAGTTCCAGCTTGGCCAGGTCGGCCTTGGCGCGCGCCGACGAGGCGGCCGCTTCGGCGCGGCTCATCTCGGCCTGGAAGGGGCGCGGGTCGATGACGAACAACACATCGCCCCGCTTCACTTCGCCGCCCGGCTTGAAATTGACGGCGGTGATGAAGCCGCTGACGCGCGAACGGATCTCCACCCGCTCGACCGCTTCCAGGCGGCCGGAGAATTCCTGGGTTTCCGTGATCTGTTTTTCCACCACGGCGGCGGCGGAGATCGGCGGGCCGCCGGCGGCCGGCGCGTCCGGCACCTTGCTGTTGGCCGAATCGCAACCGGACATGGCCAGCGCGGTCAGACCCGCCAGTGCCAGCGCGGCGGCGAGGGGCCGGGCCAGCGTGCGCAATTGTTGTGCGTTTTTCATGTTATTCCTTTTTATATATGAAATTTATAATGATTCGGGCGAGACGAAGCCACCGGTTTGGACGTCGGTTCGCCGCGCGCGGAAAGGTGCGCGCGGCATGGCATTACACTACACAGTGTAGTACTTATTGCTGATGAAGTAAACTTGTTAGTGTAAAACCAGGAAGGCCCGCTCAGTCCGGCGGCACCGCTTCCAGCGTGGCCAGGAAAGCGCTGATCTCGCTCAGCGCCCGCCCGCGGCAGGCGCACTCGTTGCGCGCGCCCGGCTCGCGCAGCGGCGCCGGCGGCATGCGGCAAATGGTGGTCGGGACGCCGCAGGCGGTCAGCTTGGCGCCGTACTGCTCGGCCTCGTCGCGCAGCGGGTCGTCCTCGGCCGACAGGATCAGGGCCGGCGGCAAATTCTTCAGGCGGCTCGATTGCAGCGGCGATGCGTAGGGATGGCTGCGGTCGGAGGCGTTCGGCAGGTAGCCGCGGTAGGCGGCGGCGCAGGCGTCGGCCACGTCCATCAATTCGGGACAACTGGGCACGGCGCGCATCGAGCAGGTGCTCAGGCCCGGATCGAGCATCGGCATGATGAGGATCTGGCCGGCCAGCGCCGGACCGCCGCGGTCGCGCGACATCAACGTGCAGACGGCGGCCAGGTTGGCGCCCGCCTCGATGCCGGCGACGCTCATCCGCTTGCCGCTCCAGCCCAGCTTGACCTTGTTCTTTTTCGCCCACAACAAGGCGGCGTGGGCGTCCTCGACGGCGGCCGGAAAGGGCCGCACGGTGGCCAGGGTGTAATTGGTGGCCAGCACGATCTGCGTCGGATTGCATTCCACCAGGGCGCGCAGGAAATCGTCGGCCTCGTCGATGTCGCCGTCGACGAAGCCGCCGCCGTGGAAGAACACCAGCAAGTTGTCGAGCTTGACGCCGGGCGCGCCGGCCGTGTAGACCCGCGCCGCCTGGGCGTCCTGGGCGCCGCGCACCTCGATGTCGCGTATCCTCAGCGCACCGTCGGCCAGCGGCGCGGCGCTCATTGCGCCACCGCCCGGCCCGCCGCCGGCAGATTGTCGTTGACGCACACCAGCGCGGCGCTGTTCGAGACCCGGTGCGCCAGCGCGTCGTAGCCGCTGGCCTCGGCCTGGGCCGCCCGCGAGTAGGCGTCGGTGTACACCACGGCGGACATTGCCAGCGAGCTCAACGCCAGAGCGACGACTGCGAAAATTCCATCCCGATGACCCATGACACTCTCCCTGTGGCTTGCTGCGAACCCTGCTTTTCATGCTGCAGTACAGCAATAATAAACTTGTTCTACAATCTGATAAATAGTGCAACGACGAATTGATTGTTCAGTTTTCTGAACAATGGGAAAATAGATGAATAAACTGCAAGCGATGGAAGTGTTCGTGCAAGTCGTCGACGCCGGCGGCTTCACGCGCGCGGCCGAGAATATGCAACTGCCCAAGGCCACCGTGTCGACCCTGATCCAGGCGCTCGAGGCCAGCCTGGCCGTCAAGCTGCTGCACCGGACCACGCGCCAGGTCAGCATCACCGCCGACGGCGCCGCCTACTACGAGCGCTGCCTGCGCATCCTGGCCGACGTGCGCGACGCCGAGGAATCGCTGTCGCGCACCCGCCTCAGTCCGAGCGGGCGGCTGCGCGTCGAGGCGCCCACCGGCATCGCCTCGGAAGTGATCATCCCCGCCCTGCCCGAGTTCTTCGCCCGCTATCCCGACATCACGCTGGAACTGCGCTGCAGCGACCGCACCGCCGACCTGGTCGAGGAAGGCGTCGACTGCGCCGTGCGCGCCGGCACCCTGGCCGACTCGACGCTGATCGCGCGGCGCGTCGGCATCGTCCACTTCACCACCTGCGCGGCGCCCGCCTACCTGGAGCGCCACGGCCGGCCGCGCCATCCCGAAGAGCTGCGCCAGCACCGCTGCGTCAACTATTTTTCCGCCAAGAGCGGCAAGATCTTCGACTGGGACTTCAGCCTCGGCGAGGAGCGCATCGTCATGGCGCTGACCGGCCACCTCGCCGTGAACGACGCCAACGCCTACATCGCCGCCGGCCTGGCCGGCCTGGGCGTGATGCAGATGCTCGACTTCATGCTCACGCCCTTTCTCGCCAGCGGGCGCCTGGAAGCCGTGCTGCCCGGCTGGAGCACGGAGCCGCTGCCCATGCACGTCGTGTACCCGCAAAACCGCCACCTCTCGGCCAAGGTGCGCGTGTTCGTCGAATGGATCGCCGAACTGTTCTCCAACCATCCCGGCATGCAGCTGCAAGCGGCCTCGCTGCGCCCCACCCCACTCCCCACAGGCACCTGATGACCACCACACCGAGCATCGTCTTTCTCGACCGCGACAGCCTGCACGCCACGCTGCGCCCGCCCGCCTTCGCCCATACCTGGCGCGAACATGCTGCCACGGCGCCGGCCGAAGTCGTCGCCCGCCTGCGCGGCGCCAGCATCGCCATCAGCAACAAGGTGCCGCTGCGCGCGGCCGAGCTGGCGCAACTGCCGGAGCTGAAAATGATCGCCGTCGCCGCCACCGGCAGCGACAACATCGACCTGGCGGCCTGCCGCGAACGCGGCATCGTCGTCAGCAACATCCGCGACTACGCCGTCGCCTCGGTGCCCGAGCATTGCCTGGCGCTGATCCTGGCGCTGCGCCGCAGGCTGCTCGACTACCGCGCCGACGTCGAGGCGGGCCGCTGGCAGGCCTCGCAGCGCTTCTGCCTGCTCGACCACCCGATCCGCGACCTGGCCGGCAGCCGCCTCGGCCTGCTCGGCTACGGCGCGCTGGGCAAGGCGGTGGCGAAACTGGGACGCGCCTTCGGCATGGAAGTGTGCGTGCACACCCGCTCGCCGGTGGCGGACGCGGACGTGAGGGCCGTTTCCTGGGATGAGTTGCTGGAGACCTCGGACGTGCTCAGCCTGCACCTGCCGCTCGGCGCGCAGACCCGCAACATCATCGGCGCGGCCGAGCTGGCGCGCATGCAGAGGCACGCTTTGCTGATCAACACGGCGCGCGGCGGCCTGGTCGACGAGGCGGCGCTGGCGGCCGCGCTGCGCGCCGGCGTGATCGGCGGCGCCGGCTTCGACGTGCTGACGCAGGAACCGCCGCCGGCCGACAACGTGCTGCTCAATCTGCGCCTGCCCAACTTCATCCTGACGCCGCACACGGCCTGGGCCAGCGGCCAGGCCATGCAGGCGCTGGCCGACCAGCTGATCGACAACGTCGAAGCCTTCCAGGCCGGGCGGCCGCGCAACGTGCTCGCTTAAGGCGCGGGCGCCGCTGCGGCGCCGTCGGACGGTGCCATGCTCTGCTGCATCGCCTTGCGCATGCGCTCAATGATGCGCAGCTGCAAGGCCGCCGTGGCGGTGTTGGTGCCCAGATACTCTGCGTACAAGGCGTTATACAATTTGGCGTCCGCGTCGCTGGAGAACACCAGCGTGCCGTCCTTGATCTCGGTGCTGCCAAGGCGCGATTCAAGCATCGCGAGCATGCGCCGCAACACGTCGATGATGTGGCGCTGGATCTCGGACGTGGTCAACATGTCGCTGTAACTGTCCGAAAACGAACTTTCGAGGGTGTCGCCGAGCAACATGCGATGGGGTTCCAATTCCATGCGCAGCTCTTCGTTGGCCAAGCGCAGGACGTCGTCGAGCTCGGCTAGAAAACGCTCGATATGGATTTCACTCTCGTCCAAGGCCTGCTTTCCCCGCGCGATGCCCTGCGCCGTCACCACATTCTCGCGGCGCAAAATAGCGTTGAAACCGCTCGCCTTCAGAGCCGCCTGCAAGCGGGCGTCGGAGGCGTTGCGCGCCCCCAAGGCGCGGGCCTCGATACGCGTGTCATGGCCGCCAAAGACCGCGCCATCCGGCGGGCCACCGCCGCGCGCGGGGAGATCATTGAGCGCGATTTCCGCCCGCTGCGCGGCCTCGGAAGCGGCTTCGATAGCGGCAGTGGCAATCGCCTCCGCCGCCCTTGCTGGCACATGTGCCGCGGTGCCGGAGCTCAACAGCAGCGCGCACGCCAGTCGCCGTATGATACGCATGGACATCCTTTCAATCGGGCGTGTAGCCAAGAAGGGCCAGCTCCATCAGCGCCAAGGTGTCATAGGTGCTGTTGATCACCTTCTTTCCCAGCGCCTGGCGCCAGCAGGCGACGGCGCGGTAACTCTCCTTTTTACGCAAATAATATCGGCCGGCGTAAAAATACGCCTCGACCAGGCGCGCCTCCAGGCTGAGGCCCGCGTTGCGGCTGGCCACCCCCAGCATGTGCTCGGGCGTCACTTGGCCGGCGAACATCTGCAGGACGGCGGCCAGCCAGCGGCTTTCCGCGTCGGCCTCGGCATCCGCACCGGACGGCGCCGGCGGCGCGCTGTCCGGCGTCGCCAAGGTGTGCCAGACGGCCGCGCGCAAGCGCCAGGCGGGATTGCCGGCCTTCTTGCCAAGGTGCTCGAAATCGCTCCGCGCCGCCGCCGTGTGGCCTTGATAGAAGGTGCTGATACCGCGCCCGAAATACGCGCCGCCGGGCTCGACGCCAAGGGCGATGGCGCGCGTGTAGTTGCGTTCGGCGGCGCTGAATGCGCCGGCCCGCAGGTCGACCATGGCGCGGCAGTACGCCATCGCGGCCGACTGCGGCTGCAGTGCGGCGGCCCGCTCGGCCTCCGCCATCGCCCCCCTGTGGCGTCCCAGATAGCCTAGCAAGAGGGCCCGTTCGCACCGGGCGTCGCTGCTGTCGTGCAGTTCCAGTTCGGCGTCGGCGATGGCGCGTTCAGTGCCGATCAGCGCCGCCCGCAGACGTTCCTCGATACCCGCCGTGACCATGTTCAGCGCGCGGGCACCAACCTCGATACTGCGCGTGACGCCGAAGGCCTTGCCGACGATATCCTTGTTGCTCTTGCTGATGGCCATGTCAAAGCTCTCGGACGAGCTCACGTCGATGGCATAGGACAAGCTCGGCGACGCGGCGGCGGCGTCATGGGTTTGCGCCAGCGACGGCAGGGTCAGGCACAGCAGCAGCGCTGCCAGCGCGCCATGCCGGGCGCGCATCAGGAAAGGGAGGATCATCGACTCGAAAAGGGCTGTGTTGCGCGTGAATGGTGGCCGCGCCCGGAGCGCAGGAAAACGCGGCCAGGCCGCGCCGGTTCATGATGCCCTAAAAAGTTCCTGATGGCAATATTTCAACATCCACCACGGGAACACGCCGGATCAGAAGGAGCCGGGCAGCAAAATGTTCTTGTCCACCTGCGTGACGTCGCGCAGACCGCAAAAGGCCATCGTCAGATCGAGTTCGTTGCGGATAATGTCGAGGCATTTGTCCACGCCGGCCTCGCCCAGCGCGCCCAGGCCGTACAGGAAGGGCCGGCCGATGTACACGCCCTTCGCGCCCAGCGCCAGCGCCTTGATGACGTCCTGCCCGGAGCGGATGCCGCCGTCCATATGCACCTCGATCCGCGCCCCGACGGCGTCGACGATGGCCGGCAGCGCGCCGATCGACGATTGCGCGCCGTCGAGCTGGCGGCCGCCGTGGTTGGAGACGATCAGCGCGTCGGCGCCGCTGGCGGCGGCCAGCCTGGCGTCCTCGGCGTCCATGATGCCCTTGATGATCAGCTTGCCGCCCCAGCGCTGCTTGATCCATTCCACGTCGCGCCAGGACAGGCTCAGGTCGAATTGCTGCTGGGTCCAGGCCGACAGCGAGGACATGTCCGTCACCGAACTGGCGTGGCCGATGATGTTGCCGAAGCCGCGGCGCTTGGTGCCCAACATGCCCATGCACCAGCGCGGCTTGCTGGCCATGTTAATTAGATTGGCGAGGGTCAGCCGGGGCGGCGCCGACAGGCCGTTGCGCAAATCCTTGTGGCGCTGGCCCAGCACCTGCAAGTCCAGCGTCAGCACCAGGGCCGAACAGCCGGCCGCCTTGGCGCGGTCGATCAGGCGGTTGATGTATTCGCGGTCCTTCATCACATACAACTGGAACCAGAAGGGTTGCGTGGTGTGCGCGGCGACGTCCTCGATCGAACAGATGCTCATGGTCGAGAGCGTGAAGGGCACGCCGAAACGCTCGGCGGCGCGGGCGGCGAGGATTTCGCCGTCGGCGTGCTGCATGCCGGTCAAGCCGGTCGGCGCCAGCGCCACCGGCATCGCCACCGGCTGCCCCACCATCGTCGAGCGCAGGCTGCGGTTCTCCAGGTTGACGGCGACGCGCTGGCGGAACTTGATGGCGGCGAAGTCGCTGCTGTTGGCGCGGTAGGTGGACTCGGTCCAGGAACCGGCGTCGGCGTAGTCATAGAACATGCGCGGCACGCGCCGCTGCGCCAGTACGCGCAAGTCTTCGATGCAGGTGATGATGGTCATGCGCGCTCCCGTTGCGGTGGTGCCGACCATCATCGGCCATTTGCGCGGAATTGCCAATAGAAAACAACGCGGCGCGCGGGCAAGCGGCGCGGGAACGGCAACGGGCGCCGGAATAGAAAAAGGGGACTAGATTTTGCAATCTAGTCCCCGATATTCTGGTGCGGCTGGCAGGAATTGAACCCACGACCCCTTGGTTCGTAGCCAAGTACTCTATCCAACTGAGCTACAGCCGCGAAAGACAAGATTATAGCAGGGCTTGGCGGAATGGCCAAGGGCAAAGTCCAGGAAAACCGCAAGGTGACGTTTCCATTTGGCGTCGACAGGGCGGCGGCGGCCTCAGATCGATTGCGGGATCAGGGCGGCGCGCCAAGCGTCGTCGGCCAGACTCAGGGCCAGCTCCGCGAAGGCGCGCGCGGCCGCGCCGTGGTAGGCGCCGCGGCGCGACAGCAGCGCCACCATGCGCGGCGCCGGCGCCGGTTGCAGCGCCACCGCCAGCAGCTCCGGGTGCGCGCGGGCGATGGCCTCCGGCAGGATCGTGGCGACGCGGCCGCGCCGGACGATTTCGGCGATGGCGCTGGTCGAGTTCGCCTCCAGCGCGATGCGCGGCGCCACGCCGTGTGCGCGGAAATAGGCGTCGATGTGGACGCGCGTGGCGAAGCCGGCGCCCAGCAGGGCCAGCGGTTCGCGCTCGAGCCGCTCCGGCGTCAGACACGCCGTCCCGGCCAGCGGGTGGCCGCGCCCCACCACCGCGCCCAGGCGCTCGAGGAACAGCGGACGGGATTCGATCTCCTCGGCGCGCGCGCCGGCGAAGGCGATGCCCAGGTCGACGCCGTCCTCGGCCAGCGCCGCCTCCATCGCGTCCTGCGTCATTTCACTCACGCTCAGCGTCAGGCCCGGATGGCTGGCGCCGAAGCGCTCCACCAATGGCCCCACCAGATAGGACGAGAAGGTCGGCGTGAAGGCCAGCCGCAGGCGCCCGCGCGACAGGTCCTGCACGTCGTGGACGGCGCGCCGCCCCGCCTCCAGGTCCTGCAGCGCGCGCCGGGCGTAGGCCAGGTAGGCGTCGCCGGCGTCGGTGGTGCGCACCGTGCGCCCGCTGCGGTCGAGCAGGGCGACGCCCAGGCCCTCCTCCATCTGGCGGATCTGCTGCGACAGCGTCGGTTGCGAGACGTGCAGCGCCTCGGCGGCGCGGGTGAAATTCTGGTGCTCGGCGACGGCGAGCAGGTATTTGATGTGGCGCAGGAGCATCGGGCTGGAACTATAGAAAAAACCAATAGTATTGATTATAAACCCGTCTTGGACGCTATGGATTCCCTCCGCCATCATGGCTGCACTACTCACCGTTTCAAGGAAGCGTGCAATGAAAACGATCATCGAAGGGTTCATGAAATTCCAGCGCGAGGCCTTCCCCGGCCGCTCCAAGCTGTTCCAGCAACTGGCGCACAGCCAGAGCCCGGGCGCCCTCTTCGTCACCTGCTCGGACAGCCGCGTCGTGCCCGAACTGCTGACCCAGCGCGAGCCCGGCGATCTGTTCGTGATCCGCAACGCCGGCAACATCGTGCCCAGCTACAGCGCCGAACCGGGCGGCGTCTCCGCCAGCGTCGAATACGCCGTCGCCGTGCTGGGCGTGACCGACATCGTCATCTGCGGCCATTCCGACTGCGGCGCCATGTCCGCCATCTCCACCTGCACGTGCCTGGATCATTTGCCCGCCGTCGCCAGCTGGCTGCGCCACGCGGAATCGGCCAAGGTCATCAACGCCGCCCGCCGGCACGCCACGCCCCAGGCCCACCTGGCCGCGCTGGCGCGCGACAACGTCGTCGCGCAACTGGCCAACATCAAGACCCACCCCTCGGTGGCGCTGGCGCTGGAACAGGGCCGGCTCGACCTGCACGGCTGGATCTACGACATCGGCAGCGGCGGCATCGACGCCCTCGACGGCGCGACGATGCGCTTCATCCCGCTCAGCGATTTCCCCCTTACCCGCGCCACCCAGTCGAAACCCGACCCGGCGCTCGCCTGACCCCACCCCAAACAGAAAGGAAACACCATGCTGCAATCCCAATTCGAACAACTGCCGCGCAACTACCTGACGGCCCAGATCATCGCCGCGAAGGCGCAGAAAGACCTGTCCTGGCAACAGATCAGCGATACGACCGAGCTCAGCGTCGCCTTCGTGACGGCCGCGCTGCTGGGCCAGCACCCGCTGCCGAAAGCGGCCGCCGACGCCGTCTGCGAGTGCCTCGGCCTGGGCCGCGGCGAATCGGCGCTGCTGCAAGCGGTGCCGCTGCGCGGCAGCTTCCCGGACGGCGTGCCGAGCGACCCGACCATCTACCGCTTCTATGAAATGATCCAGGTCTACGGCACCACGCTCAAGGCCCTGGTGCACGAGCAGTTCGGCGACGGCGTCATCAGCGCCATCAACTTCAAGCTCGACATCAAGAAGGTGGAGGACCCGGACGGCGGCCTGCGCGCCGTCATCACCCTCGACGGCAAATACCTGCCGACCAAACCCTTCTAAGACCGCGCCGGGGGCCGCGCCGCACGGCTGCGGCCCCCTTTCGGCCCTGACGCGCCGCAAGGGCCGCCACGCTGCAATCACAGTCTCGCCACAGTCGCGCCGGGACTTGAACGCCGAGATATTGCTAGGGGGCGCCTAGTACGGCCGGGAACATCGAGTAGGGAACGGAGTTACCCCCGTCGCCCTCTCACACCACCGTACGTGCGGTTCCGCATACGGCGGTTCATTTAACAAACTGGAAGCGCTGCTGAGTATCTAACAGCGAAACCAACCCAAGTGCATCGAAGGCTC
>JANXSQ010000347.1 GCA_025356595.1 Janthinobacterium sp.
TACGGCGATCGACGCGCCGCGCCTGCGGCGCCTGCTCGCCGAGGCCGCCGCGCGCGCCGCCGCCCTCGGCCGGCCGGTGCTGGCCAGCCTGACCCAGGCCGTCGAGGCGCGCGAACCGGTCGGCCTGTTCTCGGCCGCGCGGCAATGCGGCCTGCAAGCCTTCCTGTGGGCCCGTCCGGACGCCGACTTTTCCCTCGTCGGCGCCGACGTCTGCCAGACGCTGGAAAGCAGCGGCGCGGACCGTTTTGCGGCGCTGCGGAGCGCCTGGCGCGCCCTGCTCGCCGACGCCCTGATCGACAATCCGCAGGCGGCGCCCGCCACCGGCCCGGTGCTCGGCGGCGGTTTTTCCTTCGACCCGGAGCAGGCCGCCGCCGAGCAGTGGCGCGATTACGCGGACGCTTCGCTGGTGCTGCCGCGCCTGCAATTGAGCAGCACGGCGCAGGGCAGTTACCTGACCGTCAACGCGCTCGTCGCGCCGGGCCAGGACACGCCGCTCCTGGCCCGGCAGTTGCGGGAGCAGTGGCGCGCCATCCTCGAGGCCTGCGCGGCGCCGGCCGCGGCGGGCGCCGCGCCCAAACTGGATTTCCACGACCTGCCGACGGAGGCGCGCTGGAAGGACATGGTGCGCGAGGCGGCCACGGCCATCGGCGCCGGCGCCATGCAAAAAGTGGTGCTGGCGCGCGAGGTGCGGGCCAACGCCAGCGCGCCGCTGCAGTTGCGCCAGGCGCTGGAGCGGCTGCGCGCGCTGTATCCGAGCGCCTACCTGTTCGCCGTCACGCGCGGCGCGCGCTGCTTCTTCGGCGCCACGCCGGAGCGCCTGGTGCGCCTGGACGGCGGGCGCGTCGAGGTCACCGCGCTGGCCGGCACCTGCCGGCGCGGCATCAGCCCCGACGAGGACCGCCTGCTCGGCGCGATGTTGTTGGGCAGCCCGAAGGACCGCCATGAGCACGCCCTCGTCGTCGACGCGCTGCGCGCCACCCTCGACGGCCTGTGCCTGGACCTGCGGGTGCCGGCCGCGCCCACCCTGCTGCAGCTGAAAAACGTCCAGCACCTGTACACGCCCATCAGCGGGCGCCTGCGCGGCGCCGCCTGCGTGCTCGACCTGGTGGCGGCGCTGCATCCCACGCCCGCCGTCGGCGGCCTGCCGCGCGCGGCGGCGCTGGAGCATCTGCGCCGCCACGAACAACTCCAGCGCGGCTGGTTCGCCGCGCCGCTCGGCTGGATCGACGCCGCCGGCGACGGCGAGTTCGCCGTCGCGCTGCGCTGCGCGCTGGCCGGCGAGCGCGAGGCCGCCCTGTTCGCCGGCTGCGGCATCGTCGCCGATTCCGACCCCGACAACGAGTTCGCCGAAACGGTGCTCAAGCTGCGCGCGATGCGCTACGCGCTGGGCCAGGAGGAGCGCCGCGCGGCGCGTTAGCGGCCCGTCGGCGCAGCATGAAAAAAGGCCGGTACCCCGGCCCCCTCGCCAAGGCGCCGCGCGGCATCAGGCGCCCTTGCGGCGACGCACGGAGAGCGACAGCGCGCCCAGGCCCAGACCGAACAGCAGCATCGTGCCGGGCTCGGGCAATTGCGTCACGACCACGTTGGCGTCGCTGCGCGTGAGCAGGCTGATCGTGTACGTGCCGGCCACCAGATTTTGCGAGGTGCCGTTGAACAGGTCGCCGTTCACATTGTCCACCGAGCTCGTGTCGCACGGCGTGGCGGGAGGCGGGAAGCCGCTGTTCGAGCCGCAACCGGTGTTGATGGCGGCCGGCGCGTAGGTGAACAGGGTCACGCCCGCCGCGTTGGCGATGCGGAAGGTGTTTGAAATGCTGCCGTTGGCCGATTCGCCGTTCAGGGTGCTGGAGGCGTAGTACTCGAAGATATTGCGGAAGTTGAAGGTGATCGTGCCGGTCGCCGTGGTCACCAGGGTGACGGTCGCCTCGGCCGTGTTGCGGCCGGCCGAATTGCCGTTGGCGCCGCTGCCGCCCAGGGCGCGCGCCGCCGCGACGTTGCGCACCATGGGCACGCCGGCCGGGTCGAAGGGGCTGCCGGCCGCGGTGTCGCTGTCGCCGCGGGCGCCGACCATCAGGAAGGTCGACGGCAGGGTGTAGGTGTTCTTCGGAATGAAGGCGACGTTCGGGCCGGACTGCGCCTGCGCCGCGCTCGAGGCCGAGCCCAGGCTCTGCGGATCGCTGAAGGTTTGCGAGGGGAAGCCGGAGAAGCTGGCGTTGTTGACGGTGTTGCGGGTCGGCGTGCCGACGATCGTGAAGCCCACCGAGGAGATGATTCTGAAGTCGTGCAACTCGTTTTTCGCGAACGCGACCGCCGTCGCCTCCGCGCGCGCCTGGGCCATCGCCGCCACGCCCAACGCCAGGCCGACGGCCGCCGTCAGCGCCTTTTTCGTGCAATTTTCGAATGTCATCATGTCACCTCTTCATCATGTGTATGGCTGGAAAACACCCGGATGGGGGAGCGCGCGCCGGGCGGGCGGAGAGTGCGCTGGACCGCAAAATCGGCGCCGCCCTCGGACTTGCCAGTCGCACGAAGCGTGCCACACTTGTTTTTAAAATAAGAATCAAGGACTTAATCAAGGACTTACCGCGAAGCTCCGGTAAAAACGGGCGCGACTGTAAAAAAACCGGACAGGCGCGCGCACATCGAGTAGGGAACGGAGTTACCCCCGTCGCCCTCTCACACCACCGTACGTGCGGTTCCGCATACGGCGGTTCATTTAACAAACTGGAAGCGCTGCTGAGTATCTAACAGCGAAACCAACCCAAGTGCATCGAAGGCTC
>JANXSQ010000357.1 GCA_025356595.1 Janthinobacterium sp.
GCTGCGTTCGAGGAGCCGCTGCAGCTCGACAACGGCCAGGAAGTCGTGATTTCGCCGTCGATCGGCATCAGCATGTATCCCGACCACGGCCAGTCGCCGAGCGACCTGTTGAAGTTCGCCGATACCGCGATGTACCAGGCCAAGGAACACGGTCGCAAGACATGGATGGTCTACACCGACGCGATGGATGCCGCCGCGCGCCTGCGTGCAACCATGATCGGCGCGTTGGGCAAAGCGCTGGAACGCAACGAGTTGGCGTTGGTGTATCAACCCAAACTCTCGCTGCTCGACGAACGCATCACCGGCGTCGAGGCGCTGCTGCGCTGGCGGCGTCCGGGGCACGGCATGGTGTCGCCGCAGGCCTTCATCCCGCTGCTCGAAGAGACCGGCCTGATCTGCCAGGTCGGCGCCTGGGTGATCGCCGAGGCCTGCCGGCAGATCGGCGCCTGGCTGCGCGGCGCCGTGGGCGCGCTGCAGATCTCGGTGAACGTGTCGGGCCAGCAATTCAACAACCCCGATCTGGCCGGCCACATCCTGCGCTCCCTCGACGAACACGGCGCGCCGGCCGACCTGCTGGAACTGGAGTTGACGGAGAGCACGCTGATGCTCAACACCGAACACACCATCGCCACCCTGCGCCAGCTCAAGGAGCACGGCGTCTGGATCTCCATCGACGATTTCGGCACCGGTTATTCCAGCCTCGCCTATCTGCGCCGCTTCCCCATCGACAAGCTGAAGATCGACATCGCCTTCATCCGCGACATCACCAGCAATCCGGACGACGCCGCCATCGCGCTGGCCATCATCGGCATGGCCCACAGCCTGAAGCTGGGCGTCATCGCGGAAGGGGTGGAGACGGCGGCGCAACTGGCCTACCTGCAGCGCCACCGCTGCGACCAGATCCAGGGCTTTTACTTCAGCCTGCCGCTGCCGCCGGCGCAACTGGAAAGCATGCTGGCGGCCGGCGCCTGCCTGCCCTCGGCGCAGCCGAGCGGGCCGCAGCGCACCGTGCTGCTGGTCGACGACGAGGCCCACGTCCTGACGGCCCTGCGGCGCCTGCTGCGACAGGACGGCTACCAGATCCTGTCGGCGCAGTCGGCCGCCGAGGGCTTCGAACTGCTCGCCCTGCATCCCGTGCAGGTGATCCTGTGCGACCAGCGCATGCCGAACATGAGCGGGACGGTGTTTCTCGATCGCGTCAGGGAAATGTATCCGCACACCTTCCGCATCATCCTGTCCGGCTACACCGATCTGGAATCGATCATGGAGGCGATCAACCGCGGCGCGATCTACCGCATCTACACCAAGCCCTGGGACAACAAGGTGCTGCGCGAAAACGTGCGCGACGCCTTCCTCCACTACAGTCTGTTGCACGACATCCCGGCGCCGCCGGCCCCGCCCGCCCCTTGACGGCCCCTTGACGGCCCCTTGACGGCCCCGGCGCGCCGGGCGCGCGGCCTTTTTATCAAAAATCAAACGATGTCATAAGCCTGTCATCATCAGGCGTTACAGTCGCCCACTTGATTTTTTAATAAAGAGGCAAGAATGAAAACAAATATGGTGATGCTGGCGGCGCTGGCCGCGGGCGGTCTGACCGCTTGCAGCGGCGGCAACGACGCGCCGTCGCTGCCGGCCATTCCGGAAGGCACAACCATCACGCTGGCCTTGATGGAGACGACCGATCTTCATTCCAACGTGTTGAGCTACAATTATTACGGCCTGAACGACGACCCCAGCCTAGGACTGGAGCGCACCTCCACGCTGATCCAGGCCGCCCGCGCCGAAAATCCGAACAATATTCTGCTTGATGACGGCGACGTCGTCCAGGGCACCCTGCTGGCCGACCTGCAGGCGGTGGCCGCGCCCATTCCCTGCGGCACCACGCTGGCCGTGCACAAGGCCATGAACGCGCTCAAGTACGACGCCGGCGGCATGGGCAACCACGAATTCAACTATGGCCTGCCCTTCCTGAGCCAGATCACCAACACCGATTTCGGCATTCCCGGCGTGAGCAAGCCGGCCGGCGCCTGCGGCGCGCCCAGCTTCCCCCTGGTGCTCAGCAACGTCACCGGCGTGGCCAGCCAGAAGCCGATCTTCCAACCCTATGCCATGCTGGGGCGCGACTTCACCGCAATCCTGCCGGACGGCAACAAGCTGACCCTGAAGCTGAACATCGGCGTGATGAGCTTCGTGCCGCCGCAAATCCTCGAATGGGACCAGAAGAACCTCGCCGGCAAGGTCGCCGTCACGGGCGTCCAGGAGGCGGCCAAACAATACGTGCCCGAGTTGCGCGCCAAGGGCGCCGACCTGATCGTGGCCCTCTCGCACGGCGGCCTCGACACCGCGCCCTACAGCCCGAAGATGGAAAACGGCAGCTACCACTTGACCGGCACCGGCATCGACGCGCTGATGATAGGCCATTCCCACTTGGTGTTCCCGAAAGGCAAGGAAAGCGGCGCCGCGCCGCTGGACGCCAGCTTCGCCGCCTTCCCGGCCAGCGCCAAGATCGACGCCATCAACGGCTTCGTCAACGATGTGCCGACGGTCATGGCGCAAAGCTGGGGCCGTCGCCTGGGCATCATCAAGATGACCCTGGCCTATCAGGGCGGAAAATGGGTCGTGCAGCCGAGCAAGACCACGGTCGAGTCGCGCGGCTTCAAGTATCTCGACGGCACCAGCAACGTCAAGGCCGATCCGGCCATCGCGCCCTTGGTGGCGGGCGAGCACGCGGCCACGATCGCCTATGCCAAGCAGCCGCTGGGCATCAGCACCGACTTTGAGATGTCGGCCTACTTCGCGCTGGCCGGCGACGTCAGCGCCATCCAGCTGGTGAACCAGGCGCAGCTGAGCTACGTGAAAAACCTGCTCGCCACCACCGGCGACGCAACCCTGGCCGGCTACAAGAATATCCCCGTCATTTCCTGCAGCGCGCCGTTCAAGGCCGGCCGCAACGGTCCCAGCGACTTCACCGACGTCGCCGCCGGCGCCAGCGGCGCCGCGCCGATCGGCTTGCAGGTGCGCAACGCCGGCGACCTGTATCTGTACGGGAACAACAACTTGCAGGCGGTGAAGATCAAGGGTTCCGACCTGAAGGCCTGGCTTGAAACGGCGGCCAAGCAATTCGGCCAGATCGATCCGGCCAAGACGGCGGAGCAGGACCTGGTGCCTGTGTACAACGCCATCTACAACTATGATGTGTTCTACGCGGAAAACAATGCCCTGACCTATCAGATCGACGTCACGAAGGCGGTCGGCAAGCGCATCGTCAATCTGAGCTACCTGGGCAAGCCGGTGGCCGACGCCGACGACTTCATCGTCGCCACGAACGACTATCGCGCCGGAGGCGGCGGCGCTGTGCCCGGCATCGACGGCAGCAAAACGGTCTTCAAGTCGCCGGACGCCAACCAGGCCGTGGTCAGCAGCTATCTTCAGGCCTTGGGCAGCAAGGCCGTCAACGTGACGCTGGCCGCCAACGGCAGCGCGAAAAGCTGGAGCTTCGTCAAGGTGAGCACGGCCGGTCCGGTCTTCCTGCGCTCGGCGCCGGGCCACTTCGCGCTGGCGCAGAAAAGCGGCGTCAAGAACGTCACGGCCGAGGGTGGCCTGGACAGCAGCGGCTTCGCTAAGTACGCCATCGACCTGAGTAAGTAAGCAACAAGGGCGGTGCGTGGACTGGGAATGTTTCCGCCCACGCGCCGCCGCAAGCGGCAACGCCGAGGTGAAACAATGAATATCGTTCCTATCAGGCTGGCGGCCGGGCTCCTGCTCGCCGCGGCCCTGTCGGCCTGCAACGGTCCGCAAGTGACGGCGCCGACGGCGGCGCTGATCGAGGCCGACGCCATGCGTGCCGGCCACGCCCAGGACGCGGCGGCCGAGCGCCGCGTGCGTGATTGGGCCATGCGCGGCCTTCCCGTGGCCGAGCGCGAACTGGGACTGTTGTACCGGATGCGCCCCGCCATGCGCGCCCAAAGCATGCAATTATTTGAAAAATCGGCCCGCGCCGGCGACGCCGAAGCGGCCTTCCAACTCGGCGATATGTACCGCAGCGGCGGCGCCGGACTGACCGTCCAGCCGGAAAAGGCGGCGCCCTGGTATCGCCTGGCCGGCGCGCAAAAGCATGCGAAGGCGGCGTTGGCGCTGGCGCTGATGGTCAAGAACGGCGACGGCGTGCCCCTCGACGAGGCCGAGGCCGCGCGCTGGCTGGCGCTGGCCAGCGAATGGGGCAATCCGCATGCCATGTTTTTGCTCTACAACGCCTACCAAAACGGCCTCGGACTGCCGCGCGACGCCGCCAAGGCCCGCCATTTCCTGGAAGAAGCGGCCGAACACGAGTATCCTCCGGCGCTCCAGGAACTGGCGATGGCCATGCAGCACGGCGACGCGCTGGCGCCGGGCGACGCCGTGCGCGCCGGCCACTTGATGAAGGAGGCGACCGAACACCGCCGGAACAACTGGAATCGTTTCTGAGGCAGTGCACCGGGCTTCATGGCCGGCCGGACCGCAGCCCTTCCCGCTCCATGGCCAGGGTGGTGATATCGTTGAACACGACATCGGCCAGCAGAAAGGCCGTCGAGTAGATCTCGCGCACCCGCCCGTCGGCATCGATCAGGAATACCTTGAGCATGTGGCTGTAGAGGCGGGTGGCCCGGCCCTGCTTGTCGCGCTGCAATCGCACGCTTTGACCGAAGCCCTCGACCAGAGGCTGAAGTTGGCCGAGCGTATCCGTCGTCAGGAAGTTCCAGCGCAGCGCGCTGGCGGGATCGGCCAGCGGACCGGCATAGCGCCGCATCGCCTCCGGCGTGTCGTGAATCGGATCGAAGGACAGGCTGACGAAGCGCACGTGCCGCGCCAGTTCCGGCGCCGCGAGCAAGCGCCGGCGCAACTCGTGCATGGTGGCGTAGGCCAGCGGGCAACCGAGCGGATCGCTGCAGTAGGTGTAGATGAAACTGAGCAAGGTGATGCGCCCCTTGCTGAAGCGTTCAAAATCGTAATCGCGGCCGTCGCTGTCGCGCACCCTGCCGCCGGGAACCCGCTGGATCGCCGGCAAGGTGTAACTGCCGGCTGGCGTGGCGATAAATTGCTGCGGCGGGCGCTTGACCGGCGCGGTCGCGGCGCCGCCTGAAAGCAGGCACAGCATCATGCCCAGGCGACTCGCGCGCAAAAGCGAGCCCGTCCGCGTTGACCGGCCTGGCCGTGAATTTCATATGGTGGGGGCGGCCCAGTTTTTCCTTGTAAAAGTCGATTTTCCACTGCTCCTTGAGTTCTTTGCCGTCCCAGTGGTACAGCTTGAGGAACTGATCGTCGTTGCCCAGATCCCAGTTGGCCAGCAGGCTGGTGGTGATGTAGAGGCGTCTGCCGTCCCAGCTCTGGCTGACCATGTTGACGTGTTTTCCGGTCACCTTTTCATAGACCTGGACCGGTTTGCGCGGCGTGCTCAGGTCAAACAGCCGGGTCTTGCCGTCCATGAAGGTATTCACCCACAAAGCCTTGCCGTCGGCGGCGATGGAAATATCCACAGGCAAGGGCGTCGCGGCCGGATCGCCGATGGCGGCCACGTCCGTGACCAGCCACAACTTGGAACTGAGCGCTGTGGCGGTGATCGCCCAATTGTCGCCCTCGCGCAAGGACCAGCGCACCTCGAGCGGCGCGCCGGGCGTGCGCAGCACCTGCCGCGGCTTCATCGCCTTCAAATCCCACATCACCATGGTGTTGCCGAAGTTCTTCATCGCCTGCGCATCCTTCATCAAGGTGGGCAGGTCGGCCATATAGTTTTTCAGGCCCGTGAAGCTGGACGAGAGCAGCGCATTCTTTTGCGGGCTGATGGCCAGATCGTAACCGTAGCCGTCGCCCAGGCCCGCCGCGGACTTGCCGGCCGGCATCGGGTAGCGGGCGACAAAATCGCCCTTGTTGTTGTAGACCGCCATGCCGGTCAGCCCGCTGCTATCCTTGTTGTTGGACAGGAAGCCGATCAGCATGCGCCCGGGCAGGGCGTAGAAGGTGTGCGGGCCGACGAAGCCGGTGCGCTGCGCTGCGTCCGCAATCGTCCTGACCAGGCGCGGCTTGGCCGGGTCCGTGCCGACGTCGAAAATGAAAATCTTGCTGTCTTCCAGGCGTCCCGCCCACAGGTATTTCCGGTCGTCGCTGAAACCGATGTGGTGGGCCTCACCGCGCCCGCCGACGCTCAGCGCGCCGATCACCTTGCCATACTGCCGGGAGTGCGGGTTGACGTCCACCGTGACGAGCTTGTCGGCGCCATCGCCCATGCCCGCCACGCCGAGCGTCCAGACATGGACATACTCCTCCTGTCCCTTGATCAAATTCGCCATGTACGGCGAATTGCAGGTTTCGTCGCCTCGGGCTGGCGCCGCGAGCAGGAGTGCGGCGGCCAGCCCGGCGCCGGCGCAGCAGCGCCCGTACAGACTGTGTCTCATCGATGCCTCCCCAGGTATCCCGGCCCGCCGCGGCGGCCCGCATGCCGCCCTCCCATCGAACTTAAAGAGCACGCTCGGGCCCGCACTGATAAAAATCAAACCCGGGGCGGCGGGACGGCCCGGACGCATGGCGGACTGGAGGCGAAATGCCGCCCACGCCGGGGCGGTTCCGCCCGCCACATTGAGCGACATCACGCCGCCCGCGAGGGGGCGCGCCGTATACTTTGGGTGTGCCGGGCCAAGCGGCCGGCGCATTTTGCCATTTGAATCCGGGAGCGAACGTGACGACCAATCGTGATGAACATCCCACCGACGATGACGAGCGGCGCACGCAATTTCTCGACCGTCTCGTCGCCTTTACGCAGGAGCACCGGGTCGGCCATTGGTCCGGCAGTTTCGCGCAATTCATCGAACAGGTGCTGCCGGAGGCGCCGGGCAGACTGGCGCGCAGTTCCCATCAATACATCTGGGACATGATACGTTGGAGCGGCTACGAGGATCAGGACGGCCATTTCCGCTGCCGCCTGTTCGCGGACGAGCTGTTCGGCGTCGAGGACGCGATCGACCGCGTCGCGGCCTATTTCAAGGCGGCGGCGGCCGGCTCCGAAGTGGGCCGGCGTCTGCTCTTGCTGCTGGGGCCGCCGTCGGGCGGCAAGTCGACCCTGGTCATCCTGCTCAAGCGCGGCCTGGAGGAATACAGCTACACGGGCGACGGCGCGTTGTACGGCATCGACGGCTGCCCCGTGCACGAATCGCCGCTGCACCTGGTGCCGCACACGATGCGGGCCGGCTTCCGCGACACCTATGGGGTCGACATCGCCGGCGAGGCCTGTCCGCACTGCCGCGCCCGCCTTGAACAGCAGTACAACGGCGACTTCCTGCAGATGCCCGTCGAACGCATCTACATTTCCGAAGCGGGCCGCAGCGGCATCGGCACCTACGCGCCGCACGACCCGACGACGGCCGACCTGGCCGACCTGGTCGGCTCGGTCGACCTGTCCAAGGTGGCCGAATTCGGCGATGAGGGCGACCCGCGCGCCTGGTCCTGGTCCGGCGCCGTCTACGCGGCCAGCCGCGGCATGCTGGAGATGATCGAGATCCTCAAGGTCAAGCGCGAATTCCTGTATCTGTTGCTGACATTGACCCAGGAAAAAAACGTCAAGGTATCGCGCTTTCCCTTGATTTTCCTCGATGAAACGATCCTGGCGCACACCAACCTGGCCGAATTTCGAAAGTTCCTGCAAGAAAGCGAAAACGAGGCCTTGCTCGACCGTATGGTCATCGTGCAAGTGCCCTACACGCTCAACTACCGCGAAGAGGCGCGCATATACCACAAGCTGATCCTGTCGGCCGCGCCGGCCTTCCGCGAAGTCCACCTCGATCCCCATGTGCTGCACGCCGCCGCCGTCTTCGCGATCCTCAGCCGCATGCAGGAGGGCGACGAAAAAGACGCGGAACTGGTCAAAAAAATCCGCATCTACGCCAACGAAGAGGTCGATGGCGTCAATCAGGCCGAAGCGCGGCGCGTCAAGGACAAGGAAAGAACGCCCGACGAGGGCTTGTCGGGCGTGTCGCCGCGCTTCGTCATCAACGCGCTGTCGAACGCCATCATCGCCTCCAACCAGAAGAGTTTGAGCACGATGGACGTCTTGCTCGCGCTCAAGGACGGCATCGAGAACGACGCCCGCATCGAAGCCAAGAAGAAGCGCAAATGGGTGGACTATCTGGTGCTCACGCGTAAAGATTTCTACAACCGCTGGGTCAAGCAAGACGTGCACAAGGCGCTGTTCGTATCCTTCGAGCAAGAAGCCCAGGATTTGCTGAACAAGTACCTCGATGAAGTCGAGGCCATGCTCGACAACCGCCAGATCAAGGACCCGATCACCAGCGAGGAAAGACGGCCGGACGAGCGCTTCCTGCGCGCGGTGGAGGAGAAAATCCATATTTCCGATTCCGGCAAGCAGTCTTTTCGTCAGGAAGTCGTGCGCAAGGCCATGGGCGCCTATAAAAGGGGTGAAAAGTTTGGCTTGGGCAGCCATATGCAATTGAACGACGCGGTTCAGCAATATCTATTTGAACAAAGACGCGATGTCTTGCGCTTGGTGAGTTCGGCCAAGCGCCCGGACGAGGAAGTGCGGGCCAAGGTGTCCGCCGTCGAGCAGCGCCTCGTTGACGAATATGGTTATGACGGCCACAGCGCCCGCGAGGCGCTCAACTACGTCACGACCCTGTTGGCGCAGGAGTGAGGACAACCGAAGAGGCGCACAGTGAGCCAATACGGAAGGGACAGGCAACAGTCGTGGTATGACTTGTTTTCCCGCGGCGCGCGCGATTGGCTGCGGCACAACCAGAAGGTGCGCGACGCGGTGCAAGCCCACCTGCCCGATTTGATCGCCGGGCCCGATCTCATTACCGGGCCGCGCGAGCGCACCGTGCAGGTGCCGGTGCACCTGCTGGAACACGCCCGCTTCCGCCTGGCCGAGCCGCGCAGCGCGAGCGGCGCCGGCCAGGGCGAAGGCCAGCCCGGCGATATCCTGCTACCGGCCCAGCAACAGGGCGACGCCGGCACCGGCGCAGAGCAAGGCGGTGGCGGCCAGCACGGCGCGGTGCGTTTGCTGTTGGAATTCTCCATCGACGACATCATGGATTGGTTGTGGGACGAGCTCAAGCTGCCGCTGCTCAAGCCGAAGCGCACGACGCTGATCGAAGAGCAAGTGCTGGTGCGCGAAGGCTGGGACAAACGCGGCGCGCGCTCGCGCCTGGACCGCCGCCGCACCGTCAAGGAGGCCATCAAGCGCCGCGCGATGCAGGACAACCCCGTTCCCTTCACCAATGAGGATTTGCGTTTCCGGCAGCTTGTCATGCGCCCCACGCCCAGCTCCAACGCCGTCGTGTTTTTCGTCGTGGACGTCTCGGCCAGCATGACGCAAGCCGAACGCAAGCTGGCCAAGACCTTCTTCTTCTTCGCGCTGCAAGGCCTGCGGCGCAGCTATGCGAAGGTCGAGACCCGCTTCATCGCGCACACGACACGGGCGTGGGAGTTTTCCGAAAAAGAATTCTTCCAGGTTAGCGGCATCGGCGGCACGATCGCCTCGAGCGCCTTCCGCCTGACGCGCGAGCTGGTGCGCGGGAAATATGCGGACGGTCAATACAACGCCTATATGTTCTACGCCTCGGACGGCGAAAATTTCACCGAGGACCGCGGCGCGGCGGCCCTGGCCCTGGCCGAACTGGCCGGGATACTCAACTATATCGCTTACGTCGAGACGGTGCCGGGCATGCCGCGTTCGCTCGAGACGGAGATGAGCCGCCTGTGCAAGGAGCTGGGCCGCCGCGGCCTGCCCGTCCATAGCTGCCTGCTGGCCAACAGCGACGATGTCTGGCGCGCGCTGCGCCAGTTCTTCGTGCAGCAGCTTGAGCCCGGGGAGTGTGTGCCGTGAGCTCCGAATCCGCATCGTCGAACGACTATGGCGCTCGCATCGAAGCGCTGGCGCGCCAACTGGGACTGGATTTTTATCCGGTCAGTTTCGAGCTGGTACCGAGCAGCTTCATGACTGAGATCGCGGTCTACGGTTTGCCGGTCAGAATGCGCCATTGGTCTTTCGGCGTGCGCTACATCCACCATCTGGTGCACCAGCAGATGGGCAACTCGAGGATCTTCGAAGTGATGTTCCCCGGAAATCCTTGCCACGCCTACATGGTCGACAGCAATTCGCTGGCCGAAAACACCTTGGTGACGGCCCACGTGCTGGGACACGCCGATTTCGCGAAAAACAATCAACTCTTCGCGCGTTTCATCGCCATGGCCGGCGGCCGTATCCTCGAGCAGAGCGCGGCCCGGGCCAGGCGCATCGAAGAGGCTTTGCAACGCCACGGCCAGGAAAGGGTCGAGGCCGTGCTCGACGCCGCGCTGGCCCTGGAGCAGCATATCGATGTCAACGCCGAGTTGCACCGTGCCCCCTACCCGCTCGCCGCCCCGGTCAAAACGGACTCCGCCCCCGGCCCCTTCCGCCAACGTTACCAGGACCTGCCCGGCGAGCCCCCAGCGGCGCCGGCCGCCGCGCCGCCGCGCCCCGGCGTTCCGCCGCACGCGGAGTACGATCTGCTGTGGTTCATCGCGCGCTACGCGCCCGAGTTGGCCGATTGGGAGCGCGATATTTTTTTGGCGGTGCGCGAAGAATCCTTCTATTTCTATCCGGTCTACGCCTGCCAGATCATGAACGAAGGGTGGGCCTCGTACTGGCATGCGCGCCTGTTGCGCGAAGCGCGTTTCCTGCCCGCCGAACTGTATCTGGATGCCATCAAATCGCATTCCGACGTCGTGCGCCCCTACGCCGGCGAGAGCCAACTGGCCTTGTCGCTCAATCCCTATCACCTGGGCTTCTCGCTGTGGGAGCGTATCGTCGAACGCGACGGCGTGGCCGAGGCGCGGCGGATTTGTCGCGAGGACGACGATTTCAGCTTCATCCGCAACTACCTCGATACCGAAATGGTCGAGCAACTCGACCTGTTTGTCTATGAAAGCCGCAAGGACGGCGAAACGAAGATCGTCAGCCGCGACATCCACGCCATACGCGAAGCGATACTCGGCGCGAAATACAATTATGGCGCGCCCTGCATCGCCGTCTCGCAGCTGAACGAGGATGGCAGCCTGGTGCTCCGGCACGACCATCTACGCGACGGCCGTGGTCTGGATCTGAGCCAGGCGGAACGGGTCATGGAGTATGTCGGCCGGATCTGGCGCCGCCCGGTGTCCCTGCACACCGTCGATTTCCGCGGCCTGGCGCGCCTCATCTCGTATCCGCCCCGGCCATCCGGCGCAGTGGTCTGAAGCTCAATGCGGCGCACGCGGCGGCCGGCGCGCAGGTCCCGCGTGTCGAACCGCGATTTCAGGTCGATGAAACACCCGCCGGCCGCCGGCTCGGCTTGCGTGTCGGCCAGCGGCCGAGGCCAATCCGCCGGTGTCGGCGGCGCAGTCTGGCGAGGCGCGCAATGCCCACCTAAAGCCATTCTATGCAACGGCCCGGCGCCGCCATTGAGACGCGACAAGGGAGCTCCGTTTGCGACGTCAAAGCCCCTTCGTTTGCGGACTATCAACGAGGGGGCCGCGCATTCTTTTTACCCTTGCCTGTACCGCGCACTGACGGCACACAGACTTGGAGAGCACCATGCCCCATTCCCCTATCGCTTCGACCACGCTGGCGCGCGGCTTGCTGTGCGCGACCGTTCTGCTCGGCGCCCTGTCCGGTTGCCACCGCACGCCCGACGGCGACGGCCTGCTCGCCGAAGCCCGCCAGTACCGCGAGCGCGGCGAGCTCAAGGCCGCCGTCATCCAGTTGAAGAACGTCCTGCAGCAGGCGCCCGGCGACGCGGCGGCGCGCTTGTTGCTGGGCCAGATCTACATTGAGGCCGGCGATCCCCTGTCGGCGGAAAAAGAGTTGCGCAAGGCCCAGTCGCTGGGACTGCCGCCGGCGCAGCTCCTGCCCTCCTTGGGCAGGGCCATGTTGATGCTGGGGCAAAACGACAAGCTATTGGCCGAGTTCGCGCTCGACCCGTCCAAGCCGGCCCAGCTCGATCTGATGGCGCTGCGCGCCAACGCCTACCTGGCCAGTGGCGCGGCCGGGCAAGCGCGTGAATTGTTTGAGCAGATGCTCAGCGCGCAAGCGGATTCGAGCGATGCCCTGCAGGGACTGGCGCGGCTGGCCGTCGCCGCCAATCAGGCCGACAAGGCGGCCGAACTGGTCGTCCTGGCGCTGCGGAAATCGCCCTCCGACATCGACGCCCTGCGCCTGCACGGTGATATTCTGCGGATGCAGGGCAAGAGTGCCGACGCGCGCCTGCTCTACCTGAGGATACTGGCGCTGCGCCCGGAGAGTACCTACGCCCACGTCGACATCGCCAATCTGGACATCCAGGACGGCCAATTCGCCGCGGCCCGGCGGGAAATCGACGCGGCCGCCAAGAACGCGCCGAACAGCCTGATCGTCCTGCACGCGCAGGCCCTGCTCGACGCCCGCGAGGGCCGGAACCAGGGGGCGCTCGACGCGCTGCAACTGATTCTGCGGGCGGCCCCCGATCACATGCCCAGCATCCTCCTGATCGGCGCCGTGCATCTGGCGATGGGCGCCTCGCCACAGGCGGAGCAATATTTGCGGCGCTTCCTGGCGGCGAATCCGCGCCACCCCTACGCCAGCAAGATGCTGGCGACGCTGGCCTTGCAGAACGGCCAGGCGGAGCGCGCCATCGAACTGGTCGCGCCGGCGTTGCTCAACAACCCTAACGATATCGAATTGCTTTCCCTGAACGGCGAGGCGCAGATACGCGCGGGACGCTTCGCCAAGGCGGCCGAGTATTTTGAAAAAGCCAGCGCGCTCGCTCCCGGCACCGCCGCGCTACACACGTCGCTGGGCCTGAGTCGTCTGGGCATGGGCGAAAACGCGCGCGCGATCGGCGAACTGGAAAGGGCTGCGGCGCTCTCCGGCAAGGAACCGCGGGCCGGAGTGCTGCTGGTCATGACCTTGTTGCGCGACAAACAGTACGACCGGGCCCTGGCGGCCGTCCAAGCCCTGACGCAACAATTGCCCGCCAATCCCTTGGTGCACAATCTGCAGGGGGGCGTGTATCTGGCGAGGACGGACGCGGTCGCGGCGCGCGCCAGCTTTGAGAAGGCCTTGCGCATCGATCCAGCCTATCTGCCGGCCCTGGAGAACCTTGCGCAACTGGACATCGCCGAGAAAAAGCCCGAAGCGGCCCGCCTGCGCTTCGAGGCGGCCCTGGCCAAGGAACCGAAGAGCGCCGCCCTGATGACGGCGCTGGCCAAGCTGGCGGCCAGCCAAAACAAGCCGGCCGAGATACGCCGCTGGCTGGAGCGGGCCAGCGCCGAGAACCCCGGCGCGGTGCCACCGGCCGTGGCGCTGGGCAATTTTTACCTGCAGGCGGGAGAAACGAAAAAAGCATTGGCGCTGGCGCTGGCCCTGCAGTCGAGCCACCCGGACGATGCCGCCCCCCTGGCGCTGCGCGCGCTGGCGGAACTGACCTTGGGCGAGCGGACGGCGGCGCTCGCCAGCTACAACAAATTGGCGATATTGCAACCCGGCTCGGCGGACCTGCAAATGCGCATAGGCGCCATTCACATGGCACTGAAGAACTCCGACGCGGCGCTGCAATCGGTGCGCCGCGCGCACGCGCTGCAACCCGATATGCTCGAGGCCCAAGTCACCGAGGTCGCCTTGTTGCTGCTGAAGGGCAAGCAAGGCGAGGCCCTCAAACTGGCGCGCGCAGTGCAAAAGGAGCATCCCGAATTGCCGGCGGGCTTCAAAATGGAAGGCGACATCCTGATGGTGCAGAATCAAGCGCCGGCGGCCCTGAAACTCTACGAGCGCGCCTTTGGCATCAAACCGATCGCGCCCCTCCTGATCCAGATCCACCGCGCGCTGATCCTCGCCGGCAGGGGCTCGGAGGCGGGCGCCCGCATGGATTCCTGGTTGCGCGCCCACCCGTCCGACTCGTCCACCCGCCTCTATCTGGCCGGCACGAGCTTGCAGGCCAAAGACTACAAGGCAGCCATCGCGCAATTTGAAAAATTGCTGCAACAAGATCCGAAGAATGTGGTCGCATTGAATGATCTGGCCTGGGCCTACCAGCAGGAAAAGGACAAGCGCGCCTTGCCGACGGCGGAACTGGCGTTCCGCGAACAGGCGTCCAACCCCGCCGTACTCGACACGCTGGGCTGGATTCTCATCGAGCAGGGTGGCGCGGCGCGCGCGCTGCCGCTGTTGCAAAAAGCCGTCGCGCTGGCGCCGGAAAGCGTGGTCACGCGCTACCACCTCGGCGTCGCCCTAGTGAAGTCGGGCGATAAGAAAGGCGCGCGCAGCCAGTTGCAGCAATTGCTCGCCGAAAACAAGGAATTCCCGGAGCGGACCGAGGCGCAGGCGCTGTTGTCCACATTGTGAGCCGTCGCTATCTCGCCCCGAAACGGCGCGCCCACGCCGCCCTGCGTGCCTGGCCCAAAGTCCTGGGCCTCGGTTTTGGCGCCGCCTTCTGTTATGCCGCCAGCTTGTACCCCTTCGGCGCCACTTGGCTGGCACCCATCGTCGTGCTTTACATTGCGCTGCTATGCTGGCGCGAGCAACTCTGGCTGTTCGCCCTGCCCGCCCTTGTGCCGGCGCTGGATCTGGCGCCGTGGACCGGTTGGTTCTTCATCGAGGAAATCGACCTGTTGCTCTTGCTGACGGCCGCTTTCGGCTATTGGCGCCTGCCCGGCGCCACTGTGCATGCCCGTCTCCCGCGCTTCGCGTCGTACTGCGTCGCCGCCGTCGCGCTGGCCTACCTGATCGGCGCCCTCAGGGGCTTGCTCCCTCTGCCCGCGCTCGATGCGAACGCATTCAACAATTATCTGAGCCGCTACAATAGCTTGCGCATGGCCAAGGCGTGGTGCTGGGCGCTGCTCCTGCTGCCGCTGCTGACTCGTGCGGCCGGCCCGCAACTGGTCAATCTGCGCCGCCACTTCCTGCCCGGCATGCTCTGTGGCCTGCTGCTGGTCTCCGGCGCAGCTCTCTGGGAGCGCATGGTCTTCCCCGGCCTGCTGGATTTCTCCAGTGAATACCGTACCAGCGCGCCTTTCTCCGCGATGCACACCGGCGGCGCCGCGCTGGACGGTTACCTCGCGCTCAGCCTGCCCTTCGTCGCCTGCTGGCTGCTGGCGCCGCCATCGCGCCGCGCCTGGGCGGCTGCGCTGACCCTGCTGGCCCTCGGTGCTTACGCCGGTCTGAGCACCTTTTCACGTGGGCTCTATGGCGCCTTCGTCTGCTCGGCCGCCTTGCTGGCGGTGTTTCTGCTGATCCGGGCGCCGCGCCGGCGCTTCCGCTGGCGGCAGATCTTGGCCGGCGCCGCACTGGCGGCCTTGAGCGCCTTCGCCCTGTTACGCATGTTCGCCGGCGCCGGCTACCGCGGCTTGGCGGCGGCCCTGGTCTTGCTCGGCGCAACGGTCATGCTGGTGACGCTGCCGCTGCCGCGCCGGCTGCTGCCGGCCGCCCTGCTGGGCGCCGGAGCGGCGCAACTACTGCTGACACTGCTGGGCGCCGGCGCCGCGCCGCGCGCCGGTCTGCTCAGTCCACCGTACCTGCTGTTCCTGCTGGCGGTCGGCGTATTCCTGGCCGCCTTCCGGCGCATCCTCCAAGGCGGGCCGTCCCTGCCGGCCGGCCCCGTCGGCCTTGCCTTGATTGCCTACCTCTGCCTCGCCTGGAATACCTTGTGGATTGCCGAGCGCTGGGGCGGCGCGCCGGCGCTCGCGGCCGCCGCGCCTGTCGCCGTCCTGGCCCTGCTGATCGCCGTCGGCCATATCGTCCTGCGCCGGCCGCCGTGGCGCTCGCCCGGCTACCCCGCCATGGCCGCCGCCGCCGTGCTGCTGTCGCTAACTATCCCCATCGGCGCCAGTTACTACGCCGCCGAACGCTTCGCCGACAGTGGTGCGGACCTGCGCCTGCGCCTGCGCCACTGGACCCATGTTCTGAGCATGATGGACGAGGACTGGCCGACCCGCATCCTCGGCATGGGATTGGGCACCTTTCCCGCCACATACTTTTGGCGCAATCCCCGCCATGAAGTGCCCGGCGCCTACCGCTACATCGATGAAGACAATAATCGCCACATCCGCCTGGGCGCACCCCAGTACGCCCGTGGCTATGGCGAAATCCTGCGCCTGCTGCAACGTCTGCCCGTACGCCCGCACAGCGCCTACCTGCTGGCCCTCGATGTCAGGCGCCAGAGCGACACGCCACTGCTTAGCGTCAGCCTGTGCGAACGGTTTTTACTGTACGAACAAAATTGCGTGGATGCGCCATTGCGCCTGCTGCCCGCCGATGGCCGCTGGCACCACTATCGGCTGACGCTGGATTCCGCTGCCCTCGGCGCGGGGAGCTGGACGCTGCGCGCGCCCGTGCAGCTTGAACTGGGCGCCGATGGCGCGCCCGGCACCCTCGACGTCGACAACGTGAGCGTGCGCCGCGTCGCCGACCCGGAGGAATTGGTACGCAACGGCGGCTTCTCCGATGCCAACGACTACTGGTTCTTCAGCAGCGACCGTCACCACCTGCCTTGGCACATTGAAAATTTACCGCTGAATCTGTATTTCGAACTGGGCTGGCTGGGGCTGCTATCCCTGTCCGGCCTGCTCGCCCATGCCGCCACGCGCTTGCTACGGCAACTGCGCGGCGGCGACGCGCACGCGGCGGCGAGCCTTGCCTCCCTGCTCGGTTTCCTCTGCGTCGGCCTGTTCGACAGCCTGCTCGACGTGCCGCGCCTGAGTCTGCTGTTTTTTCTCGTCCTGCTTTGCGCCGCGCTGCAGGCCAGCGCCAGCAGCGCCCCGCAAATAGGCGCCGCGCCATGAACACAGCACCCATCCTGCTTTGCCTCGGCCTGGCCGGCGTTTCCGGCGCCGCGGCGGCCGACCAGTTGGCGCGGGTGATAGAAGGCATCAAGCCTTCCATCGTCGGCATCGCCAGTTTTCAAAAAACGCGCAACCCCGCACTGGCCTTTATCGGCACCGGCTTCGTCGTCGGCGACGGCTTGACGGTGCTGACCGCCGCCCATGTCATCCCGAAGAGCCTGGACAGCGACAACAAGGAGGTCCTCGGCATCCTGGTCGGCCACGGCGACGCGGCGGAGTTCCGTCCCGGCAGCGTCAGCGGCATGGACCGTGAACATGATCTGGCGCGCCTGAGCATCAACGGCAGTGCGCTGCCGGCCCTGCGGCTGGGCGATTCGGCCACGGTGCAGGAGGGCCAGACGATGGCCTTCACCGGTTTCCCATTGGGCATGGTCCTGGGCCTGCACCACGTAACGCACCGCGCCACCATCTCCGCCATCACCCCGCTCGCCATGCCATCGCTGAACGCCCAAAGACTCGACGCCCGGCTGCTCGGCCCCTTGCAAAAGCCCATGTATTCGATCTTTCAACTCGACGCCACCGCCTATCCCGGCAGCAGCGGCAGTCCCCTGTACGATCCCGACACGGGATTGGTGTATGGCGTGATCAATATGGTTTACGTCAAGGGCTTGAAGGAATCCGCTGTCAGCGCACCCAGCGGCATTACCTATGCGATCCCGGGCAACTTTATCCGCCAGCTCGGCGGCGTGAAATAGCGACGGCGCCGCTCGCTTTCCAGCGCGCGGGGCATCGTTCCCTCCCGCGCCCGAGCCGGCCTGTGCGGCGGCCTTGAGCGGCATCAAGCGGGGGCGCGGTTGCGCAAGCGGCCTATATTCCCGGCCATATAATCTGCTGCAGTGCTCGGCCAATCCGGGCGGCGCGCTGCGCTTGTTGCCTTGGGGGAGACTGGTGATGGAGGAGTTGATCGAACAATTACTGTCCAGTCTGAAAGGAATATGGAAATACCGCTGGCACGCGCTCATCGTCGCCTGGCTGGTGGCGGTGCTCGGTTGGATCAAGGTGGCCAGCCTGCCGGACGACTACCAGACCACGGCGCGGGTCTTCGTCGATACCCAGAGCATCCTCAAGCCGCTGTTGTCGGGCATGACCAGCATGCCGAATGTCGAGCAGCAAGTGTCCATCATGAGCCGGACCCTGCTCAGCCGGCCGAACGTGGAGCGCGTGATGCGCATGGTCGATCTCGATCTCGACGCGAAGACGGCGCGCGACCACGAACTGCAGATCGACGAACTCATGAGCAAGATCAAAATCGGCGGCACGAGCAACAATGACATCTACACCATCAGCTACAACCACTGGAACCCCAAAATCGTCCGCGACGTGGTGCAGTCGCTGTTGACCATTTTTGTCGAGGGCAGTTTCAAAGGCAAACAGGTGGATTCGCAAAAAGCGGTGCGGTTCATTGACGAACAAATCAAGAATTACGAGGAAAAGCTCAGTTCCGCCGAAAATCTCGTCAAGGAATTTAAATTGAAGAACAATACCCTGCTGCCGCGCCAGGGCATCGATTACGGCAGCCAGTTACTCATGGCGGCCGACAGCCTGAACAACGCGAAACTCGAATTGACCGAGGCCGAACAGGGGCGCAACGCGATCAAGAGCCAGATTTCCGGCGACGAACCGGTGCTGGATCTTGAGTCCAACGCGGCGAGCGTCGAGAATCCCGAAATCGACGGGCGCATCGCCACGCTCAACAAAAACCTCGACGCGCTGAGGATGCAGTACACCGAACTGCATCCCGACATCATCGCCGCCAAGCGCCTGGTCGCGCAACTGGAGGCACGCAAGCTTGAGGAGGCGCAGTCGAAACCGGCCAACCCGGATCCCGGCAAGAACTACAGTCCGATGCTGCAACAATTGAAGGTGGCCCTCACCGACGCCGACGCCCGGGTGGCGTCGATCAAGGCCAGGACCCTGGAGTACGCCAGGCGCTACGACAAATTACTGGAGCAAAGCAATGCCGTGCCGGAGGTGGAGTCGCAACTGGCGCAATTGAACCGCGACTACATGATCAACAAGGACAATTACGAAAAACTCATCAGCCGTCGCGAAGCGGCCAAATTGTCGGGCGAACTCAGTTCGACGACGGAAATGATGACCTTCAAAATCATCGACCCGCCGACGGTGCCGTTCCGCCCGATCGGCCCCAACCGTCCGCTGCTGTTTAGCCTCGTCCTCGGCGCCGCCCTGCTCATCGGCGGCGCCACCGCGCTGCTGATCAGCCAGATACGGCCGACCTTCCTGAGCCCCGGAGAACTGCGCGCCGCGACCGGTTTTCCGGTGCTGGGCACGGTAGCCATGAATTGGACGGATGGTGAAAAAATTAAGCGCAAGCGCGGGCTGTACGGCTTCGGCACCTGCATGACCAGCCTGTTCGTCCTGTACGGAGGGGTGATGGGGACGCTTCTCGTGAAGCTCTGATTTCATGAACGGCCAGGGCGAAGCATGCGACACGGCCCGGGCGCAGACGCACTTTCAATGAGAGGTGATATGGTAAGTTTACCGGAGCAGCCCACAGCCGGGCCAGGATGCGCGGCGCCGCCGCTGGAGCGCGCCGAGGCGTGCGAGCCCTATCTTGGGGCGCCGGCCAAGTACTGCGACATCAATCTCGCCCGCCTGCAGAAAATGGGCATGGTGACGCAGGACGGCGGCCGCACCGCCGTGGCGGAGGATTTCCGCATCATCAAACGCCCCTTGCTGCGCAACGCACGCGGCGGCGACGGTTCCGCGCCGATCAAGCATGGCAACCTGATCGTCGTCACCAGCGCCTTGCCGGGGGAGGGGAAAACCTATTGCGCCATCAATCTGGCCATGAGCATCGCCATGGAAATGGATATCACGGTGCTGCTGGTGGATGCAGACGTGGCGCGTCCCTCGGTGCTCAAGGTGCTGGGACTCGCCCCCCTGCCCGGACTGATGGACATTCTCCTCAGCGAGGAACTGGAATTGTCTGATGTGATCCTGAAAACCAATGTGCCGACACTGAGCATCCTGCCCGCCGGACGCAGCAACAAGCACGCGACCGAACTGCTGGCGAGTCGATCCATGAGCAACCTGCTCAGTGAGATAGCCAATCGCTACGCCGACCGCATCGTCATTTTCGACTCGCCGCCTCTGCTCATCACCAGCGAAGCGAATGTGCTGGCCGCCCAAATGGGCCAGGTCGTGCTCGTTGTCGAAGCGGAAACGACCACCCAGCACGCCGTGAAGGAGGCGCTGCGCCAGATCGAGGGCTGCGCCCATATTAATCTGATCTATAACAAGACCAAGGGTTTCCCTGGCGGCGACTACTATGGATATTACGACTAAGAGCCTATCCCAGTAGAGAGCGTCGCCGGATGTCGGTCCATCGGGAGCGCGGACAAGGCGTGAGGAGGACGCATGGCTAGCCATGCTACGACGAGCAACGCCGTCCCCGCTTCCGAGGGGCCCGGCAGCAGGCGGCGCCTCGTCTACTGGGACAGGCTCTAAGTACCCCATCGGAATAAATTGTGAGATGGCTGTGGTGCTGGTCGGAAGCGATGCAAGGCGCCCGTTCCGCCGCAGTGCGAGCACTGCAAGGGACGGGCAAGACTCGGCGTCCCCCTTGCAGCGCACCGGCCAGAGCCACAGACGTCCACACTTTATTCTGATGGGGTACTTAGCGCGCCGCGCGCATGGGCCACCCCCGCCGCCGGCGTCAGCCTGGCCGCGGCTGCTCCGCCGGGAACAAGCTGAGGTAGCAGCTGGCGATCTGCGCGGCCACCCGCTCCCATGTCAGGTGGCTCACCAGGGCCCGCACGGCGCCCCGTTCGGGGGGCGCCTCGAGCAGGGCGCGCACGGCCAGGCGCTGCCCGCAGGGATCATCCCAACGCACTTTTTTCAGGGCGAAGTCGGCGCCGGGCAGTTCCAGGGCGCTGTCGACGGTCATCAACACCGGAGTGCCGGCGGCCAAAGCCTCCAACACGCTGAGGGGAAAGACCTCGCCCTGGCTGGGCAGCGCCACCACGGTGGCGGCGCCGTACGCGCTGGCCAGCAAGGGGTCGGCGTGATCCAGCGCCCCCAGCCAGTTAACGTGCGGCATGCGCAGCAGGTCCTGCAGATAGACCGGGTCGCTGCGCTGCGGCGCGCCTATCAGTACCAGGGGCAGTTCGGTGTCGAGCAGGGCGCGCGCCAGTCCCAGCTGGTTTTTGTACGGGGAAATGGCGCCCACCACCAGCACGAACGGTCCTACGATGCCGGTGACCCGGCGAAACAGGGTCTCGTCCGCACCAAAAAACTGTGGGTTCACGCCGTTCGGATACACCTGGATTTTCCCGGGCTCGATCTGGAAGCCGGAAATGATGGCCTGCCGCTCCGGTTCGCCGAGCGCGATCACGCGGTCCGCCAGTTGCAGCGCCCGCTTGCTCTGGGCGTAGTTGGTTTGGACGTTCCACGTCGTCAGCTTGCCGGTCAGACGCTCGGCGAGGCGCGCCACGATGCCCGAGCGGTGGTCCCAGGCGGGCGACAGCAGGGCCGATAGCACCACCGGCAGCCCCCGTTCCTTGGCAAGTTCGACGATACGATAGTTGCCATTGATCGCGGAAAATACATGAATCAGGTCATAGTCATCGACGCGCTCGCGCGTCGGGTCGAGCAACTCGACACGCAGGCCGCGCGGCGGCCCCGGCGGCAGGCGGTTCAAGGCGGCGATCGTCTCGCGCACCTGGATCTGCAGGCCGCCGTCGCGCTGGAACAGCATCGGGTAGGACAAAATGCCGACGCGCATGGATGGCCCCTCCCCTATTGAACGGACAACGGCGCTGGCCGGCGGACAAGGCCACGCCTGGAAAGCGCGCGGTACCCAGCACGAGGCGGGCGATGCGCACCGACGCGGGCATTGCAAGGCCACTCGATCCCGTATTGGAATGATATAGAGCGCCGGGCGGACGGGCCTGATGCGCGTCAAGCGCCCGGGGCCCCACAGTCGCCGCGTGCCGAAGCTTGCGCCGATTCAAATGGTGCGGCGGTTGGCCGGTGTTTAATGGCTACAGTCTGCATACGCTTGGCGCTGCGTCCCTTCCGGCGGTGCAGCCCTTCGTTCCGCGCCGGCGCGATGAATGGTCCGTCCGATGGAGTTCTTATGCCCCACCTCGAAGCGATGAAAAACATCCTCTCCAACACGCTTGGCCTGCGCCGCGCCGAACTGAGCGCCGACACGCCGCTGCTGGGCGCCATGGGCGAACTCGACTCCATGGCCACCGTCGGCCTCATCGCGGCGCTGGAGGCGCATTTCGGCATCGCCATCGCGGACGATGATGTGCACGCCCGCCATTTCGCCACGCTGGGCAGCCTGACCGCCTTCGTGCGCGAGCGGACACGCACATGAAGGCGCCGCCGCCGTCCGCCCCCGGCCGCGCCGGCCGCTGGAAGGGAGGCACTGCCGTGTGCGCCCTTCTGCTGTACGCGGTCTGCGTCTGCGCGCGCGCCCAATGCGGCACCGCCGAGCGCATCAACAGCGGCGGCGACTACATCGACCCGAACGACAGCGGCAAGCTGAGGACGGTCGAGAGCGCGCATTTCACCAAGGACGTCGAAACCCTGGTGCGCGGCGCCTCGTCCAGCGTCGGCGACGACATCGCCTATACGCTGGGCCACTTCCCCAACCATCACAGGGCGCTGGCCTCGATCGCCAAACTGGCTTTGCGCAACAAGACCGGCAAGGTCGCCGGCGCCAAGTTCACGGTCGTTTGCTACTTTGAGCGGGCCATCCAGTTCAGCCCGAAAGACCCGTCCGTGAGAATGATTTACGCGTCTTACCTGATCGCCGTCGGCCAGCCCGACACGGCCTTGCTGCAATTGCGCGAAGCCTTGCAGCAGGCGCCGCGCCATCCCACCCTCAACTACAACCTGGGCTTGCTGTATGCGAAGAGAAAGGACTACGAGCAGGCGCGCATCTACGCCTGGAAGGCCTACGAGCTCGGTTTTCCGCTGCCCGGCCTGAAAAATCAATTGAGCGCCGCCGGCCAGTGGCGGGAGGCGCCGCCGATGCCGCCGCCGTCACCCGCCGCTCCGGCGACGCGGGTTCCGGACGAGGGAGCACCGCCGGCGCGGGAAAAAAGCCCGGCGCCCGACTGAGGCCCCGCCGCTCACTTGATGCCGTGATGGCCCATCAAGTCGTACAGCGTCGGCCGGCTCACCCCCAGCAACTCGGCGGCCTTGAGGATGTTGCCGTCGGCCCGCGCCAGCGCCTTCACCATCACCCGGTACTCGGCCGCGTCGCGCGCCTGGCGCAGATTGATCGCCTCCTCGACGGCGCAGGCCTGCGGCAGGCCCAGATCATCGACACCGATCTGCGGCCCGTCCGACATGATCACGGCCCGTTTGATGCAGTTCTCCATTTCCCGCACATTGCCCGGCCAGCCATAGGACTCGATCGCCGCCAGCGCGGCGGCGCTGAAGTGCAGCGACGGCCGCCCCTCGCTGGCGCACAGTTTGTTCTTGAAATGGTGCGCGAGCAGGGCGCTGTCGCCGACCCGCTCGCGCAGCGGCGGAATCATCAGCACGATCTCGCTGAGGCGGTAAAACAGGTCTTCGCGGAAGCGCCCGGCGCAGGCCTGTTCCTTCAGGTTCTGGTGCGTCGCGCAGACGATGCGCACGTCGACGGCGATCTCGGTGCGCCCGCCGATGCGCTCGATCACGCGCTCCTGCAGGAAGCGCAACAGCTTGGCCTGCAAGCCCGGCGCCATGTCGCCTATCTCGTCGAGAAAGAAGGTGCCGCCGTGGGCCAGTTCGATCTTGCCCAGGGTCAGCTTGGCGGCGCCCGTGAACGCGCCCTTTTCATAGCCGAACAACTCGCTCTCGAGCAGGTTTTCCGGAATCGCCGCGCAATTGATGGCGACGAAGCGCTTGTCGTGGCGCGCGCTGAGCGCATGCAGGCCGCGCGCGATCAATTCCTTGCCGCTGCCCGAGTCGCCCAGCAACATCACCGTGGCCGACGAGGGCGCCACCTTTTCCACGCTGCGGCACAACTTGAGCATGCCGGGATCGCGGCTGACGATGCCGGCCAGCGGAGAATCGGCCTGGGTTTGCAACATGCGGCGGTTTTCCTGTTGCATGGCGTGCAGATAGAAGGCGCGCTCGATCACCAGCGCCAGCATGTCGGCGTCGAAGGGTTTCTGGTGGAAATCATACGCGCCCATGGCGATGGCCTTCAAGGCGTTGGCGCGGTCCTGGTTGCCCGAGAGGATGATCACCTTGCTGTCCGGCGCCAGGGCGAGGATTTGCTGCAGGGTGGCCAGCCCCTCGCTGGCGCCGTCCGGGTCGGGCGGCAAGCCCAGATCCATGGTCACCACCGCCGGCATGTGGCGCCGCATATGCGCCAGCGCCGCTTCGCGCTCGCCGGCCGCCAGGACCTCGTAGGCCGACAGGCTCCAGCGCAATTGCTTTTGCAAGCCTGCGTCGTCCTCGATCACCAACACTTTTTGCTTGGACATATGTCCGCCTCCGTCTTTCTGGCTCCCCTCACGCCGGTGTGGCGCCCTCCCCGTGCAGCGGCAATATCACGCGAAATGTGGTGCCCTGCGCCGGCTCGCTGCTGACCTCGAGTTGTCCGCCCACCTCGCGGATGTATTCGCGGCTCTCGAACACGCCTATCCCCATCCCCGCCGCCTTGGTCGATTCGAAAGGCTTGAAGAGACGTTCGCGGATGAACTGTTCGCTCATGCCCAGGCCGTTGTCGCACAGCTCCACCACCGCGCTGTCGCGCTCGCGCAGCAGGCGCACCAGCACCCGGCCATCCTTGGCCGTGGCCTCGATGGCGTTCTGGATGATATGGCCGAGCACGCGCTCGAGCCGGCCCCAGTTGGCCAGCACCGTCAAGCCGCCCTGCGCCACCTCCAGCACCGGCGCCGGTTCCGAACCCGCCCGCGCCGACACGGCTTGCGCCAACAATTGATCGAGCTGCAAGGGCGCGGCCACATCCTGGCTCTGGCCGCGGCTGAGCTTGTGCAGCAGCAGCGTCATCTTGTTCACCGAGTAGTCCAGCGTGCCCAGCATGTCGCGCTGGAAGTCCGGATTGGCCCGGTGCTTTTCGGCGTTGCTCAACAACAGGGAAAGCTGGAACACCAGGTTTTTCAGATCGTGCACGATGAAGGTCGACATGCGGTTGAAGGATTCGAATTGGCGCGCCACCAGCAGCGAATCGGCCGACTCCCGGTGCGCCAGGTAACCGGCCGCCTGGCTGCCGGCGATCTTCAGCACGTCCAGCACCTCCCAATCCAGGCTCATCGGCGTGCGTGGATGGGCCAGCGCGACGAAGCCGAACAGGCGACCGTGCAGCATCAACGGCACCACCAACCACAACTGCGGCAAGGCCAGGACCCAATCGGGCATGGGCATCCCGTTCGGCCGCGCCAGCCATTCGGGTACGTCGATGACCCACTGCTTCGTTTCCAGGTGGCGGCAAAACGCGCTGGAAGCCGACTCGACCGCCGTCTGCGCCGGCATGTTCCAACTGGCCGCCGGCTCGCAGCGGTCTTGTTCGCGGCGTATCCACAGCGCCCCGGCCGGACTCTCCACCAATTGCGCGACCGCCTGGATGGTCCGCTCCCCCAAGCCGGGCCCATCGCCGGATAGCGCGCGCGTGAAGCGCAACCATTCCTCGCGGTAGTCGAAGCTGGCCGTATAAAAATGCTTGCTGATGAATACCTTCAGTTTCGAGCGCAGGGCGCCGGAAAACAGCACGCCGGCCAACAGCAGCCCCGCCCCGCCCAGATAGGCGACTTGCATCACCGGTCCCCAGGCGCCGCCGAAGTAGCGCAGGTAGTAGGCGCTGGAGGCCATCGCCAGAAGATAAATGGCGGAACCCAGCAAGGCGGCGGAGCGGAACATCATCTGCCGCGACAAGGCCAGTCCCAGCTTCCAGGCCGGATTGCGCGCCGCCGACAGCGCGATCAGCGGCGCGGCCAGGGCGTTGACGATACCGCGCGCGGTCCAGATTTCCGGACTCACGGCGCGGAACAGCAAGGCGTCGCTATACAGGTAGAAATCGTAGACGAACAACGCGCCTATGCCCAGGCAGGCGAACTTGATGCCCCAGCGCTGCGGCGCCGGCGTGTTGCGGTACCACTGCTCGACGAGCAACATCCCCAGCACGGCCAGGAACAGGCGGCTGAACAGCACCGCCAGCAAGGCCGCGCTCGCCAATGGCGCGGCCAGCGCGCCGGCCAGCAACTGCGCGGCGGCCAGCGCGGCGATGGCGAGCAGGCAGGCGTTCAGGCGCAAGCCCGCCGGTTCCAGCAACAACAGCACGAACACCAGCCAGGCGCCGGAGCGCAGCACCTCCAGCAGCGCGCCGTACCAGGACAGCGGATGGGCCCACAGCTCCAGGGCCACGGTGCCGGCGGCCCACAGCGCCGTCAGCAGGCAGGCGCCCGCCAGCGCGCGGGCGTTGCGGCGGGCGCGCCAATTTCCCAACAACAGCATGGAGAGCAGCAGGAAGCACAGCGAGGCCAGGCCATAGCTGAGCGCCGCCACATCGCCGCCCGACAAGGCCCCCGGCGTCATCGACTGCCCTTGCCGAACAACACCACCTGCACCGTGTCGAGCAAAATCAAGAGATCGAGGAAGAGGCTGTTGTTTTTGACGTAGTACAAATCGTATTGCAGCTTGCGCACGGCATCGTCGACCGAGTCGCCGTACTGATAGTGCACCTGCGCCAGGCCGGTGACGCCGGGCTTGATGCTGTGGCGCACATTGTAATAGGGCACCTCGCGGCCCAGGCGCTCGACAAAAAACGCCCGCTCCGGACGTGGACCGACGAAACTCATCGCGCCACGGAACACGTTCAGCATCTGCGGCAGTTCGTCGATGCGCAGCTTGCGCAGCCAATGGCCGCCGCGCGTCACGCGCGGGTAGGCCGCTGCGGCCCAGACCGGCTGGCCGCCCGGTTTGGCGTCGATGCGCATGCTGCGGAACTTCAGCACATGAAACAAGCGTCCGTTGATGCCGACCCGCTGCTGTTGATACAGGACGGGGCCGCCGTCCTCGCAGCCGGCAGCAAGCTCGGCGTCCACCAGTTCACCGTCGCCGGCTGCGTAGCCGTGGCCGGCGAGCCGTGTTGCGTACCGGCCGCCATGCTGTTGCCGGGCGAGGCCTCGCTGCTGGCCATCGCCCCCCAGCACGAACACCAGGCTGCCGCGGCTGGCGAAATGAATCGCCGGCACCAGATGGAACAGCAACTCCAGCAACTCCAGCAACAACAGAACGAAGGCCATCCTCGAGACGTAATGGCTGAAAATCCGTATCATGACCGCTCCCGCGCCGCAGCGAAGCCGTCTGCGGCCCAAGGGCACCACGCCCACGCAAATGGCCAGTCCATCATGGCTCAGCATTGGGGAGCGGTGTTGAGCCGCCACAAGCGGCGGACCCGACCAGATAAACGCGCCTGAAACTGGCGCAATACCCAGCGCGCTGATACCAAATGGACTATAGTATGCTTCCTCACAAAAAAACGACTAGTCATGAAATTTGATGTAGCGATTGTCGGCAGCGGACTGGCGGGTTTGTCAGTCGCGCTCCATCTGGCTGAAACGCGCACCGTCGCGATCATTTCCAAACGCGCGCTGCTGGACGGCGCCAGCAACTGGGCCCAGGGCGGCATCGCCGCCGTCCTCGACTCCGGCGACAGCCACGCCCAGCACATCGACGACACCCTGGTGGCCGGCGGCGGCCTGTGCGACGAGAGCGCGACCCGCTTCATCGTCGAGCACGGCCGCGAGGCGATCGAGTGGCTGATCGACCAGGGCGTGCCCTTCACGCGCGACGCCAGCGCCGAACTGGGCTTCCACCTGACCCGCGAGGGCGGCCACAGCCAGCGGCGCATCATCCACGCCGCCGACGCCACCGGCCACGCCGTGCAGGTGACGCTGGAGGAGAAGGTGCGCGCGCACCCGAACATCACCCTGTTCGAACACCACTGCGCGATCGACCTGATCACCTCCGACAAGCTCGAGCACAAGCGCGGCCAGCACAACGCCCAGCCGAAATGCCACGGCCTGTACGTGCAGGACGAACAGAGCGGCAAGGTGTTGACCTTCGCCGCCGAGCAGACCGTGCTGGCCACCGGCGGCGCCGGCAAGGTCTACCTGTACACGACCAATCCGGACACCGCCAGCGGCGACGGCATCGCCATGGCCTGGCGCGCCGGCTGCCGCGTCTCGAACATGGAGTTCATCCAGTTCCATCCGACCTGCTTGTACCATCCCTACGCGAAATCCTTCCTGATCACGGAGGCGATCCGCGGCGAGGGCGGCCTCTTGAAGCTGCCGCCCGAGGCGGGCGCGGCGGCCGGCACCCGTTTCATGCTGGCCCACGACGCGCGCGCCGAGCTGGCGCCGCGCGACGTCGTCGCCCGCGCCATCGACTTCGAGATCAAGAAGCGCGGCCTCGACTACGTGCACCTGGACATCAGCCACAAACCGGCCGACTTCCTCATTGAGCACTTCCCGACCATCTACGCGCGCTGCCTGGAACTGGGCATCGACATCACCAAGCAGCCCATTCCCATCGTCCCGGCGGCCCACTACACCTGCGGCGGCGTCGTCACCGACCTGTCCGGGCGCACCGACCTGCCCGGCCTGTACGCGGTCGGCGAGACGGCCTGCACCGGCCTGCACGGCGCCAACCGCCTGGCCAGCAATTCCCTGCTGGAATGCCTGGTCATCGGCCGCGCCTGCGCCCACGAGATCGAGAAAAGCGAACGCATCCCCGTGCCCTATCTGCCCGACTGGGACGAAAGCCGCGTCACCGACGCCGACGAGGAAGTGGTCATCTCGCACAATTGGGACGAGTTGCGCCGCTTCATGTGGAACTACGTCGGCATCGTGCGCACCACCAAGCGTCTGGAGCGGGCCCAGCACCGCATCGCCCTGCTCAAGGAAGAGATCGACGAGTACTACCGCAACTTCCGCATCACGCACGACCTGCTGGAACTGCGCAACCTGGTCGACGTCGCCTCGCTGATCGTCAACAGCGCCCTGTCGCGGCGCGAAAGCCGCGGCCTGCACTTCAGCCGCGACTATCCGGAAACCCTGCCGAAGGCCTTGCCGAGCGTGCTGACGCCGGCGCGCCGCTAAACCGGCGCAAGCGCGGCGCCGGCTTCAGGCCCTCATGGTCTGCGCCCGGCGCCGCGCCTCTTATGTGGCGGGCGGCGCCGTCCTTGTCGCCTCAATCCTGGAAATACCAGAAGCCGCCGTTCACCCATTGCGTCAACTCCGCCACGAAGGCCGGCTGCTCCAGCCACGCCGCGAGCGTCGCGTGGCTCAGGCGTTCCTCGTCGCACAGCGCCAGCACGGCGCCGCGCGCGCCGGCGCCGAAATCGTGGCGCTCGCCATTGACGTAGCAAATCCCCTCGTCGACCGTCTCGTCGAGATAGAAACACCGCAGGCCGCCGATGCGCAGCAGATCCTGGCGCGCCAGTTCCTCCAGCAATTCCGGCGCGCCGAAAGGCTCCTCCAGTTCCTGCAGATCGAGCTGGCACTTGGTCTTCGACAGATAGGCGCCGGCGAAATCGGCGATCAAGGCCTTGTCGTCGAGCAGCGCCTGCAGATGCGCCCGTATGCGCGCGAAATCGCTGGCGTCGACGCGCCCCTGTTGATGATGGCGCGGGCGCTGCGGATCCTCGATCAGGGCATTGCCCAGCTCCTTGTCGATCAAATGGTCGGCCAGGCCGCTGAGCATGTCGCGCGCCGATTTGGTGCGGAAACCCACCGAAAAACTCATCGACTCCTCCAGCGTCACGCCGTCGTGGGGAAAGCCGGGCGGAATGTAGAGTATGTCGCCGGGTAGCAATTCGACATCGATGATCGCCTCGAAGGGATCGGTGTGCAGCAGCGCCGCGTGGGCGGCGAACTGGCGGTGATTGCCGCGCGCGCCGACGCGCCAGCGGCGCCGCCCCGATCCCTGGCAGATGAAGACGTCGTACAGGTCGATGTGCGGCCCGACGCCGCCGCCCGGCGTCGCGTAACTGACCATCACATCGTCCATGCGCCATTTGGGCAGGAAGGAAAAGGCGCCGACCAGCTCCGCCACCTCGGGCGACCAGTGATTCACGGCCTGCACCAGCAGCGACCAGTCGCGCTCGCCGAGCCGTTCATACTCCTCGAAGGGACCGCCCTCGGCCTGCCAGGCGTCGCCTTGCTTGTAGACCAGGCGCGATTCGATCTGTTCTTCGCAGGCCAGGCCGGCCAGTTCGTCGGCGCTGATCGGGTCGCGCCAGTCCGGCAGGCCCTGGCGTATCACCAGGGGTTTTTGCTGCCAATAGTGCTCTAGAAAATGTTCGATGGAGAAATCGGTCAACTGAAGTTTTAACATGGTGTGCGCAGGGAACGGTGAGCCGCCTGTTGTACCAGCATCGCCGGCGCATAGATATCTCCAGGATCAAGGAAAACAAGATTCCCCTCCCGCCCCGGGCGACGGCGTGTATTCCTATTCAATTTAGGACTATTCCTAGTTACAGTCAAATTATCATATTGCTATAATGAATTAAATGACATTACTACGGATATGGTATTACCCTGCCATGGACGCCTCCCCCATCCTGACCATCGATTAGGACATGCATGTATATGTTGCACAGAAAGTATGATATTCAAGAACTCGGCGCCGAGCAGTTGAGCCTGACAATCGACGGCAAGTCGGTTGCCGCCGCCGCCGGCGAAACCGTCCTCAGCGTGCTCAACGCCGTTGGCCTGCGCCAACTGGCCCGCAACGACAATCAGGAAATGGCCGGCTCCTATTGCGGCATGGGCGTGTGCCATTGCTGCCAGGTGAAAATCGACGGCCGCTACAAGCGCCGCGCCTGCCAGACCATCGTCCAGGCGGGCATGCAGGTGGAAACGGCCAGCAACCGCATCGAACTGGAGGGGCTGCGATGACACAGCGTCCCCTGATCATCGGCGGCGGGCCCGCCGGCATGGCCGCGGCCATCGAACTGGCCGAGCACGGCGTCGCCAGCACCCTGCTCGACGAAGCCTCGCGCCTGGGCGGGGTCCTGTACCGGGGCCCGCTGCGCCAGGGCGTCGAGCTCGACTACCTGGGCGAGCGCTACCGCGACTCCATGCAAGCCCTGCATGGCGACTTCGAGCGCGTCCGCGGCCAGGTCGACGTGCGCCTGAACACCCGCGTGGTCGGCGGCGAAGGCGGCGCCCAACTGTATGCCCTGAACGAGCACGAACAGGTCGAGAGCTTCGCCTACCAACACCTGCTGCTGTCGGCCGGCTGCCACGAGCGCAGCGTGCCCTTCCCCGGCTGGACCTTGCCGGGCGTGCTGATGCTGGGCGGTTTGCAACTGCAAATCAAGAGCGGCGTCGTCAAGCCGCTGGGCCGCACCGTCATCGCCGGCACCGGCCCGCTGCTGCCCCTGGTGGCTTGCCAGTTGCACCGCGCCGGCGCCGAACTGGCCGGCGTGTACGAGGCCTGCAGCTTCGGCCGCATCGCCAAGGAAACGCTGGCCCTGCTGAACAAGCCGCAACTCTTCCTCGACGGCCTGAGCATGCTGGCGTATCTGAAGCGCCACCGCGTGCCCATGCATTACGGCATGGGCGTGGTGGCCGTGCAGGGACAGGCCGAGTTGCAGCGGGTCAGCGTGGCGCCCTACGACGCGGACTGGCAGGCCGACCTGACGCGCGTATCCCACGTCGCGGCGGAAACGCTGGCCGTCGGCTACGGTTTCATCCCGCGCACCCAATTGACGCAGCAGATGGACTTGCAGCACGACTACCACGCGGACGGCTACCTGAAGCCGCTCATCAACCCGTGGCAACAGAGCAGCCAGGCGCACATCCACCTGGCCGGCGACATCGGCGGCCTGCGCGGCGGCGAGGCGGCAATGCTCAGCGGCCGCATCGCCGCCCTGTCGATGCTGCGCCTGCGCGGCACCTTGGGCGCGGCGGACGCCGAGGCGAAGCGCCAGCAGCTCCTGGGCAAGCTCGAGGCCATCCTGCGTTTCCGCGTCGGCATCGACAGCTTCACCCAGCGCGGCAGCGCGCAACTCAAGCTGCCCGCCGCCGACACCGTCATCTGCCGCTGCGAGCACGTCACCCGCGGCGACATCGACACCGCCCTGGCCCAGGGCGTGCAAGACATGATCAGCCTGAAAATGCGCACCCGCGTCAGCATGGGCGATTGCCAGGGCAAGATGTGCGTCGGCTATTGCAGCGACCGCCTGCGCGAGCACACCGGCAAGGACGACATCGGCTGGATACGCCCGCGCTTCCCGCTCGACCCCTTGCCGTTCTCGGCCTTCGCCGCCCCGGCAGCCCCCCACACCGCAGAGGTATGAACATGCATAAAAAATACGACATCGTGATCGCCGGCGGCGGCGTCATCGGTGCCTCCTGCGCCTACCAGTTATCCAAGCGCAAGGGCCTGAAAGTGGCCCTGATCGACGCCAAGCGTCCGGGCAACGCCTCGCGCGCCTCGGCCGGCGGCCTGTGGGCCATCGGCGAATCGGTCGGCCTCGGCTGCGGCGTGATCTTCTTCCGCATGAACGCGGCCAAGGACAAGCTGGAGGCGGCCAACAACGCCGTCCACGTCAGCGCCAGCACGCCGCACATTCTGCCCGACAGCTTCTTCAACTTCGCGCTGGCCTCGAACGCCATGTACCCGCAGTTGCACCAGGAATTGAAGGACAATCACGGCATGGACTTCAAGTTCGAGGAAACCGGCTTGAAATTCGTCATCTACGACGAGCAGGACCAGCTGTACGCCGAACACATCGCGGCGCAGATCCCGCATCTGGCGGACCAGGTGCGCTGGCTCGACCAGGGCCAGTTGCGCGCCAACGAACCCTACATCAGCCAGCGCGCGACGGGCGCGCTGGAATTCCTCTGCGACCACCAGGTCAGCCCCTTCCGCCTGACCGACGCCTATACCGAGGCGGCGCGCCAGAACGGCGTCGACATCTACTTCAACACCAACGTCAGCGGCGTGCTGCGCCAGGGTGCGCGCGTGATCGGCGTCGAAACGCGCGAAGCGGGCCGTTTCTATTGCGACACTCTGATCAACGCGGCCGGCTCCTGGGCCTCCGAACTGTGCGAATGGGCCACCGGCCGCGGCATCCCCGTCAAGCCGGTCAAGGGGCAGATCGTGTTGACGGAAAAACTGCCGAAGTTGCTGCGCGGCTGCATCACCACCAGCGACTGCTACATCGCGCAAAAGGACAACGGCGAAATCCTCATCGGCAGCACCACCGAGGACAAGGGCTTCGACGTCAGCAACACCCTGCCGGAAATCACCGGCCTGGTGCAGGGCGCCACGCGCTGCATCCCGGAACTGGCGAACGTCAACATCAAACGCTGCTGGGCCGGCTTGCGGCCCGGTTCGCCGGACGAATTGCCGATTCTCGGCCCGATGGCGGGCGCCGAAGGCTATCTGAACGCCTGCGGCCATTTCCGCACCGGCATTCTGACTTCGGCGATCACCGGCGTGCTGCTCGACAAGCTGGTGCACGGCGAGCCGACGCCGCTCGACGTGACGCCCTTCCTGGCCGACCGCTTCAGCGAGTGCGCGCCCGTCGCCGCCCTGCCCGCGGCGGCCTGAGGCGCGCCAAGCGGGGCGCGGCTAGAGCAGGAAACGGTTTTCGGCTACCTGCTCCTGGCCGCCCCCCGTCGGCGTCTCATCCTTCAGCACGACGCCGGAAATGCCGCGCCGGCGCGCTTCCGACAGCAGGTAATGCAGCTTGTAGGCCGCCTCCTCGTAGCGCAAGCCGGCCGGCCGCACATTCGAGATGCAGTTGCGGCTCTCATCGGTCAACCCGGCGCGCGGCGCCCACGTCAGGTACAAGCCCATGCTGTCGGGCGAGCTGAGGCCGGGCCGTTCGCCGATCAACACCACGACCGCCCGCGCCCCCAGCAATTCCCCGGCTTCGTCGCCGACCGCCACGCGGCCCTGGCGCACGATGGCCAGCGGCGCGATCGACCAGCCGTCCCGCCCCAGCCGCTCCGTCAGCACGCGCAGGAAAGGCAAGGCGTTCTGCTCGATCGCCAGCGCCGACAAGCCGTCGGCGATCACCAACGCCAGGTCGTAGGACTGCCCCGGCGCGCGCACATCCCGCAAGGCCTGCTGCGACACCGCGTCGAGCCGCCGCCCCAGGTCCGGGCGTTGCAGGTAGACGTTGCGGTTCTCCGCCGCGCTGCGCAGCGCGACGCAGGACAGCGCCAGCGCGGCGGACAACTGGCGCGCCAGGGCGTCCGCGTCCAGGGCCAGGTGCACGGCGTCGCGGGCGCGCGCGTGCGCCAGCTGGAACTCCAGTTGCGGGGCGGTCGGTTGGCTGACGCCCGTGCGGCCCAGCGCGATGCGCGCGGCCGTGAACTGGCGCAAGGCTTGCCAGGGGTTCTCGGTGACGCTGTTCTTGCTCATGCTCTGTCCCCCCTCATGATAAACGCAGCAAGGCCTGCTGGAACGGCGGCGGCAAGGCCGTTCCCAGCGTGACATAGTCGTCGTTGGTGAAGATCTGCATTTCCCGCAACCAGGCCTCGAACTCCGGCGCCGGCTTCAGCCCGAACACGCGGCGCGCGTAGAGCGCGTCGTGGAAGGAAGTGGTCTGGTAGTTGAGCATGATGTCGTCCGAGCCGGGGATGCCCATCACGAAGGTGCACCCGGCCGCGCCCAGCATCGTCAGCAGGATGTCCATATCGTTCTGGTCCGCCTCGGCGTGGTTGGTGTAGCAGACGTCGCAGCCCATCGGCAGGCCGAGCAGCTTGGCGCAGAAATGATCCTCCAGCCCGGCGCGGATGATCTGCTTGCCGTCGTACAGGTATTCCGGGCCGATGAAACCGACCACGGTGTTCACCAGCAGGGGTTTAAACTTGCGCGCCACGGCGTAGGCGCGCGCCTCGCAGCTTTGCTGGTCGACGCCGTGGTGGGCGTTGGCCGACAACGCGCTGCCCTGCCCCGTCTCGAAATACATGACATTGTCGCCGACGGTGCCGCGCTGCAGCGACAACGCCGCCTGATGCGCCTCGCCGAGCAGGCTCAGGTTGACGCCGAAGCTGGCGTTGGCCGCCTCGGTGCCGGCGATGGATTGGAACACCAGGTCCACCGGCGCGCCCCGCTCGATGGCGGCAATGGTGTTGGTGACGTGCGTCAGCACGCAGGATTGGGTGGGAATGCCGTAGCGGTCGATGATCTCGTCGAGCATGCTGACGATCTTGATCACCTGCGGCACGTTGTCGGTGGCCGGATTGATGCCGATGACCGCGTCGCCGCTGCCGTACAGCAGGCCGTCGAGGACCACGGCGGCGATGCCGGAGGCGTCGTCGGTCGGATGGTTCGGCTGCAGCCGGGTCGACAGGCTGTTGGCCAGGCCGATGGTGTTGCGGAAGCGCGTCACGACACGGCACTTCTTGGCCACCAGCACCAGATCCTGCACGCGCATGATTTTCGACACGGCCGCCGCCATCTCCGGCGTCACGCCGGGCGCGAGGGCGGCCAGCACAGCGCTGTCGACCGCGTCGCTGAGCAGCCAGTTGCGGAAGTCGCCCACCGTCAGATGGCGGACGGGGGCGAAGGCGGCGGCGTCGTGCTCGTCGATGATCAGCCGGGTGATCTCGTCGCTCTCATAGGGCACCAGCACATCGTTGAGGAAGGTCGTCAGCGGCAAGGCGGCCAGGGCCATCTGCGCCGCCACCCGCTCCTCGGCGCTGCCGGCCGCCACGCCGGCCAGGTAATCGCCCGAGCGGGCCGGCGTGGCTTTCGCCATCAAGTCTCGTAGATCGCGGAACAGGTACGTCTTGCTCCCGACCATATGCGCGAATTGGCTCATGTTCTTCCATCCAGTCGTGTGGTGCCCACTTCAGGCGGCTTAAAAATTGCGCGCGGCGCTCAGTTGCAGACTCTTGCCGACGACGTTTTTGCCGCCGCCGTCGGCGTTGAAGAAGGTCCACAGCGGCACGCCGTTCTTGCTGGCGTCGCCGTTGTTGTAGAGCGCGGCGGCGGCCAAGCTCCAGCCATCCCAGGTCTGGGTCAGGCCCACCTTGACGTCGGCGAAATTGTAGGCGCCCAGCCTGCGCACGCGCTGCTGGCCGGCGTGCAGGTTCAGCGTCAGCCCCGGCCTCAGTTCCGGATTCCAGTTCGCCTCGATGTACGTCGAGCCGCGCGAGTCGAGCATGTCGCCATTGTACGGATCGACGGCGTAACCGAACCAATGCTTGCTCAAGGTGAGCCAGCCGTAGGCGTTGAAGCTGCCCAGGTTGACGCCCAGCTTGGCGTCTTGGGTGTCGTACTTGACGCTGCCGCCGCCGGCCGCGTACCTGGCCCCCGGATACCAGTAGGTGACGAGGCCGACGTCGACATTGCTGTCCTTGTCCAGCGCGTGGCGGTAGCCGCCGTAGACGTCGATCTCGGAACCGCCGCCGTTATTATAGGCAGCGTTCGAGACGCCCGAACCGAACAGGCCCAGATACAGGCCGCTGGCGTGGCCGAAGTCGACGCTGGCCTGCGCGGTCGGCTTGCCCTGCGTTTGCGAGACGCCGCGGAACAGATAGTCGGACACCAGGGTGACGTTGCCGCTCGTGGTCCAGGCCGGCGCGGGCGCGTCGGCGGCCAGCGCAGGGGCGCAGGGCAAGACGCAGGTGCCCGCCAGGAGGCTGATTCGAATGACGTTTGACATGGCTTTTCTTCCTGAAATGGTGGGGGGGCGGCGTCGATCTAGGCGGCGCCGCAGGCGGCCAGCGCCTCGCGGCTGTCGCGGGTCAAGAGGAAGAAGCAGTAACCCAGCGCCAGGAAGCCGAGGAAGATGGCGAAGATCAGTGGGTTGTAATAGATCATCGTCGCCATGCAGACGGCGGCGCCGAACAGGGCGAAGGCCGGGAAGTAGGGATAGAACGGCGCGCGGAAGGGCCGCACCATGTCCGGCGCGCTGCGGCGCAGCTTGAACAGACTGAGCATGCTGATGAGGTACATGGTGATGGCGCCGAACACCGACATCGTGACGATGTTGGCCGTCAGCGTCTGGCCGCCGATCTTGATCAGCTCGTCGCTATAGATGGCGGCGATGCCGATCGCGCCGCCGGCCAGCACGGCGCGGTGCGGGGTGTTGAAGCGCGGATGGATCTTGGCGAAGTAATGCGGCAGGTAGCCCTCGCGAGCCAGGGCGAAAATCTGCCGGGAGTAACCGAGGATGATGCCGTGGAAGGAGGCGATCAGGCCGAACAGGCCCAGCCAGACCAGCATGTGCAGCCAGTTGCTGTTCTCGCCGACGATGATCTTCATCGCCTGCGGCAGTGGATCGTTGATGTTGGCCAGCTTGGTCCAGTCGCCGGCGCCGCCGGCGAACACCATCACGCCCACCGCCAGCACGACCAGGGTCAGGATGCCGGTGATGTAGGCGATGGGAATCGAGCGGCGCGGATCTTTTGCCTCCTCGGCGGCCATCGCCACGCCCTCGATGGCCAGGAAGAACCAGATGGCGAAGGGAATCGCCGCGAACATGCCGGGAATCGAAGCCAGCGTGAAGCTGTCCTGGCCCGACCAGCCGCCCTTGGTGAAATTGCTGATCGAAAAGCCCGGCGAGACCACGCCCATGAAGACCAGCAACTCGAAGATGGCGAGCAAGGTCATCAGCAACTCGAAGGTGGCGGCCACCTGCACGCCGACGATGTTCAGCGTCATGAAGACGAAGTAGGCGCCGACGGCGGCCAGCTTCGGATCGAGCGCCGGAAACTGCACGTTCAGATAGGCGCCGATGGCCAGCGCGATGGCCGGCGGGGCGAAGACGAATTCGATCAGCGTGGCGGCGCCGGCCAGGTAGCCGCCGCTCGGGCCGAAGGCCGCCTTGCTGTAGGCGAAGGGGCCGCCGGCGTGCGGGATGGAGGTGGTCAGTTCCGTGAAACTGAAAATGAAGGTGGCGTACATGGCGGCGATGAAGATCGCCGTCACCGTGAAGCCCAGCGTGCCGGCCGAGGCCCAGCCGTAGCTCCAGCCGAAGTATTCGCCCGAAATCACCAGGCCCACGGCGATGCCCCATAGTTGAATCGTACTCAGAGTCTGTTTCAGCGCTGGCGCTGCGCCCGATGCCATTTTCGATGTCATGTGTTTCCCCAATGCGGTGTGTTTTCTTGTGGCGAATGAGCGGCTGCCCCATTTTCACTCTCAGGCTGGTACGGAAGTTGCTGCCATTGAAGTATAGGAGTGCCCGGAAAAACAGCGTTATCGAAAATCGGCAAACTTGCGGCAAAGGCCAGAACCCGCTTCAGCTCCCGGGTCCGGGCCTGCGCCGGAAGAACCGCCGCCCGATCGGCGCGCAGAGGAGAGTCGGATGGATATGCACCAGATTGTCACAGCCGTGCAGCACAGCGCTGCGAATTGGAACAGCGCGGCCGGTTTTCGCACCGTGCTGACGCGCGACCCGGACGAACTGGCTCGCAACCTGACGGACTGGGAGCAGAGCTACGACCAGATCAGCTCCGGCAGCTTCCAGGGCACGCTCGACGAGCTGCGCCTGCCGCGCATGCAGGCCTTTCGGGAAAGCATCAGCCAGGCTGTGCGCCAATCCTGCCGCGTCTGGCCGGGCGCCCTGTGGTTCGGCTTCCCCGACCATCCCGATTGCAGCCGCATCAACGGCCGGCAGGTGGAGCAGGAATTCGTCATGGTGCGCCCCGGCAATGAGGAATTCGAACTGCTCACGCCCAGCAGCCATACGATCTACGGTATCGTCGTCTGCCGCGAGCTGCTGGTGGCGGCCGCGGCGGCGGGCGGCTGCGAGATCGACTGGAGCCGCCTGGAGGCGGCCGAAGTGCTGCGCGTCGATCCGGTGGAGCGGCGCCGCTGCATCCTCAGCCTGGCCACCTTGCTGGCGGCGCAGCAAGACGCCGTCAGCGGCCACGACAGCCCGCGGCAACTGCAGCAGTGGCAAGACCTGCTGGTCGACGCCCTGCTGGCCATGCTCGACCGCAGCGGCGTCGAACCGGCCGCCGCCGCCAGTTTCCAGCGCCGCCAGCGCATCGTCGCCCGCGTGCGCGCCTACATCCTGGCGCACCGCGACCAGGCCATCGGCGTGCCGGAGCTGTGCGAACAGGCGCACGTCAGCCGGCGTACCCTGCAATATTGTTTCGAGGATGTGCTGGGCATGAGCCCGACCCTGTATCTGCGCCGCCTGCGCCTGAATGGCGTGCGCCGCCAGTTGATGGCGGCGCAGGGCCACGCCGAGCCGATAGGCGCCGTCGCGGCCGACTGGGGATTCAGCAATTTCAGCCAGTTTTCCAGCGACTACCGCAAACTCTTCGGCGAATCGGCGTCGGCCTCGCTGCGCACGCAGGCCCTGCGCTCGTAACTCGAGGCCGGCCGCGGTTTCATGCCTGCGGTGTTAAGGGACGTTCACCTCGAACTGGCGCCCCAGGCGCTTTAATTCGCCGCTCTCGACCATGGCGTTGAACTCCTGGTCGAACTGCTTGCGCAGCGGGTCCGATTCGCGGCGTTTGGGGAAGGCGAAGTAGCCGTTCTGCACCTCGATGACCCGCGCCATCGAAATCAGCTTGCCGCCCATTTGCAGGCGCGCGATGACCGGCTCGGTATTGCGGCGGTTGGTGGCGAACAGATCGACGTGCTGGGAGGTGAGCATCTTCAAGCCGTTTTCGACGGCGTTGGCGATACTGATTTGCAGCCCCGCGCTGGCGCGCGCGAACTCGGCGCCGTAGGCCCAGCCATTGAGGATGACGATGCGCTTGCCCCGCAAGGCCGCATAATCGCCGCCCCACTCCCCGGCGTCCCCGGCGCGGCCGTAAAACACCATCTGGTCCTGGTAAAAGGGGCGCTCGGAAAAGGCCAGCGTGGCCATGCGTTCGTTCGATTTGTAGGGGCCAAGCAGAATGTCGGCCTCGCCCTGCGCCACCAGCGCCTGCGCCCGCGCCCATGGATAGATGGCGAAGCGCACCGTATAGCCGAGCCGCTGCGCCACGGCGCGCACGATTTCCGGGCCCAGGCCGATGAAGCGGCCGTCGTTGCCGCGTTCGAAGACGCGCTCGAAATGGGCGCCGACCACCAGCAACTCCGGTGGCGCGGCATGGGCCTGAAGGGCGGAAAAGATCAGCAAGGCGGCGCAGAGCGCGCGCCGCCGCAGTCTGGAAAACCGGCCCGGCCGGCGCAATGAACCCACCCGAATTCCCCTTCACGAAGCGGACCACGCCGCTTGGCGGCGGCCGGGCAGCATGCCCGGCCCACGACCCGGCTTATCCGACGATGCGCAGCGAATAGTCGGTGGCGCGGATATCCTTGGTCAGGCTGCCGATCGAGATGCGGTCGACGCCCGTTTCGGCGATCGCCCGCACGCTGTCGGCGTTGATGCCGCCGGAGGCTTCGAGCAAGGCCCGGCCGGCCGTCAGCTCGACGGCTTCGCGCATCATCCCGGTGCTGAAATTATCCAGCAAAACCGAGGTGGCGCCGGCCGCCAGCGCCTCCGCCAGCTCGGCGAGGTTTTCCACCTCGACCTGGATGCTCACACCCGCCTCGAGGATGTGCGCGTTGTTCAGCGCCGCCGTCACGCCGCCAGCGGCCGCGATATGGTTTTCCTTGATCAGGATGCCGTCGTACAGGGCCAGGCGCTGGTTCTTGCCGCCGCCCACGCGCACCGCGTATTTTTGCGCCAGGCGCAGGCCGGGCAAGGTCTTGCGCGTGTCCAGGATGGCCGCCGAGGTGCCTGCGACCAGGTCGACATAGCGCCGCGTCGCCGTCGCCACGCCGGATAAGAGTTGCAGGAAATTGAGGGCGCTGCGCTCGCCGGTCAGCAAGGCGCGCGCCGGCGCTTCGATGGTGCAGACGGGACTGTCGGCCGTCATCAGGTCACCTTCCGCGTAGTGCCAGCTGATCGAAATGCTGCGGTCCAGGCTTTTCATGATGCCCTCGAACCAGGGCGCGCCGCACAGCACAGCTTCTTCGCGCACGATCACGCGCGCCGTCACGATGTCGTCGGGCGGCACCAGCTCGCCGGTCAGGTCGCCGCTGCCTATGTCCTCCAGCAGGGCGGCCAGCAGATTGCCCTCGAAGGCGCGCGCCAGGGCCGCATCGAAGGGCGCGAAGGGATTCAATAAGGTGCTCATGCCGGCCCCACTCCCGCGAACAGTTTGCCTTCCTGGGCCAGGTCCGGACCCGGCTGCACGCCGGCCTTCTTGGCGGCGGCGAAGTCGAGCATGCGCTGGATGGATTTCACCGCTTGGCGGCCGACGGCGGCGTCGACCTGGATTTCGTTTGTCATGTTTTCCAATACCTCGGCCAGGTTGAGCAGGCCGTTCATGGCCATCCACGGGCAATGCGCGCAGCTCTTGCAGGTCGCGCTGTTGCCGGCGGTGGGCGCTTCGATGAAACGCTTGCCGGGCGCGGCGGCGCGCATCTTGTGCAGGATGCCGTTGTCGGTGGCGACGATGAAGGTGTCCGCGTCCAGCTTCTGGGCGGCGGCGATCATCTGCGAGGTGGAGCCGACGACGTCGGCCAGCGCCACCACGTTGGCCGGCGATTCCGGATGCACCAGCACCTTGGCCTGCGGATACTCGGCCTTCAGCAATTCCAGTTCGACGCCCTTGAATTCGTCGTGCACCAGGCAGGAACCCTGCCACAGCAGCATGTCGGCGCCGGTTTCCTTCTGGATGTAGGAACCCAGATGCTTGTCCGGCGCCCAGAGGATCTTCTTGCCCTGGGCGTGCAGGTGGGCGACGATGTCGAGGCCGATCGAGGACGTCACCATCCAGTCGGCGCGGGCCTTGACGGCGGCGCTGGTGTTGGCGTAGACGACCACGGTGCGGTCCGGATGGGCGTCGCAGAAGGCGGTGAATTCATCGGCCGGGCAACCGAGGTCGAGCGAACAGGTCGCGTCCAGGTCGGGCATCAGCACGCGTTTTTCCGGGCTGAGGATTTTCGCCGTCTCGCCCATGAAGCGCACGCCGGCCACGACCAGGGTCTGGGCCGCGTGGTCGCGGCCGAAACGGGCCATCTCCAGCGAGTCGGAGACGCAGCCGCCGGTTTCTTCGGCCAGGTCCTGCAGGTCGGCGTCGACGTAGTAATGGGCGACGAGCACGGCGCCGCGCTCCCTGAGCAAACGCTTGATGCGTTCCTTCAGGGCGACTTTTTCGGCGGGGGAAGGTGTTGCTGGTGTGCGTGCCCAGGCGTGGGCGGTACAACTGGCACCGTCTTGCGGATGCTCGTACTCGACGCTTTTGATAGAGAGAGTTTGCATGGTGATTCGTCGGCGAAATAGGAGGTGATGGACACTATCGCATATTTGAACCGGCGCCGTGCGGCCGGGGCCGGCCCCAAGGGGTAGACCCCGGCGCGCGCGCCGGGTTCAGGCAGACTGGAATCAGTCGATGCCCTGGCTCTTCAGGTAGTCTTCGTAATTGCCGCTATAGTCGACGATGCCGTCTTCCTTGATCTCGATGATGCGGTTGGCCAGCGAGGAAACGAACTCGCGGTCATGCGACACGAAGATCAGCGTGCCGGCGTATTTCTCCAGCGCGATGTTGAGCGACTCGATCGATTCCATGTCCATGTGGTTGGTCGGCTCATCGAGCAGCAGCACGTTGTGGCGGCCCAGCATCAACTTGCCGTACATCATGCGGCCTTTTTCACCGCCGGACAGGACCTTGACGGCCTTCTTCACATCGTCGCCGCCGAACAGCAGGCGGCCCAGGATGGAGCGCACGGCTTGGTCGTCGTCGCCTTCCTTGGTCCACTGGCCGATCCAATCGGTCAGATTGGTGTCCTTGGCGAAGTCTTCGGTCGGATCCTGCGGCATATAGCCGACGTTGGCGTTCTCGGCCCACTTGACGCGGCCTTGATCGGGTTGCAGGCCTGCGACCTCGCCCGCGATGCAGCGCAGCATGGTGGTCTTGCCGACGCCGTTGGCGCCGATGATGGCGATGCGTTCACCCGCCTCGACCATGATGCTGAAGTTCTTGAACAGAGTGCGGTCGAAGCCCTTGGAGATGTTTTCCACTTCCACGGCCAGGCGGTGCAGCTTCTTCTCGCCGTCGAAACGCACGAAGGGATAGGCGCGCGAGGACGGCTTGATGTCGTCGACCTTGATTTTCTCGATCTGCTTGGCGCGCGACGTCGCCTGACGGGCCTTGGATTTGTTGGCGGCGAAGCGGCGCACGAATTCCTGCAGCTCGGCGACTTTGTCCTTGGCCTTGGCGTTGTTGGCCAGTTGCTGGTTGCGCGCCTGGGTCGAGGCGAACATGTACTCGTCGTAATTGCCCGGATAGATCTTCAGCGTGCCGTAGTCCATGTCGGCCACGTGGGTGCAGACCTGGTTCAGGAAGTGGCGATCGTGGGAAATGATGATCATGGTGGAGTTGCGCTCGTTGAGCACATCTTCCAGCCAGCGAATCGTGTTGATGTCCAGATTGTTGGTCGGCTCGTCGAGCAGCAGGATGTCCGGATTCGAGAACAGCGCCTGGGCCAGCAGGACGCGCAGCTTCCAGCCTGGCGAGACGTTGCTCATCGGCCCCTGGTGCAGTCCGATGTCCACGCCTGCGCCCAGCAGCAGTTCGCCGGCGCGCGATTCGGCCGTGTAGCCGTCGTATTCGGAGACCTTGCCTTCGAGTTCGGCGGCGGCCATGTAGTCGTCGTCGGTCGCTTCCGGGTTGGCGTAGATGGCGTCGCGCTGCTGGATGGCGGCCCACATTTCCGTGTGCCCCATCATGACGACGTCGAGCACGCGCATGTCTTCAAACGCAAATTGGTCCTGGCGCAGCTTACCCAGGCGCTCATTGGTATCGAGCATGACGTTGCCGCCCGACGATTCGAGATCGCCGCCGAGAATCTTCATGAACGTCGATTTGCCACAACCGTTCGCGCCGATCAGGCCATAGCGGTTGCCGTCGCCGAACTTGACGGAGATGTTCTCGAACAATGGCTTGGCGCCAAATTGCATTGTAATATTTGCAGTTGATAGCATGTTGAACGTGTTCTTTATTGAGTTAAATCATGTAGTTAGATACTTTCCCTCCATTATACAGCACCCGCCCCCGACGGCAGGCAATTCGCATGGCAAGGGGGCCGGCTTCGGGGAAGCGGAGTCGACGATGCTGGACGCTGCGCAGAAACCGACGCATGCCGCCCTCATCCGAACATTTTTGTCGCACCGCAACATTGCAATTTGATAAATATATTAGTTTCATACTATTTATTTTATGATACTCTTTCTACTCCAATCCGGAAAACCATGACTACAATGGAGTGACAATGAAGCGTATCGCTTTTCTGACTATCGCCCTGGCAGCAGCGAGTCTGTCCCACGCGGCCGAAATCTACAACAATGGTCCAGTCGTCAATAGTAGTGGCCGCTCCGTGATCGGCCCCGAGTACACCACCTACGGCTACGGGATGAACACCGCCGGCGACTTGGCCGTCGCCGATGATTTCAACATCGCCGAAGGCTCGCGCTGGAACGTGAGCAGCATCGACTTTTTCGGCTACCAAACCGGCGCCGGAAAATTCTCTTTCCAGGAAGCCAGTTGGAGCATCGTTTCGGGCCACGTCAATTCGGACATCGTCCTCGCCTCCGGCACCACCACCCTGACCAATGGGGGCCTGGAGGGGTATCGAGTTAGCGCCGGCGCCCTGAACGGGCAGACGCGCGGCATCTATCGCGCCCAGGCCGACATCGCCGACGTCACGCTCGACGCCGGCCATTACTTCCTGCGCTGGAGCCTGACCGGTTCCGGCACATCCGGCCCGTGGCAGCCGCCGGTCAGCGGCATCAGCGCCGGCAACGCCGCCCAATGGGACGCCGATCTCGGCTTCCTGAAACTGGTCGATAGCGGCGGCGGCACGGTCGAACTGCCGTTCGCGCTGCACGGCAGCGTCAGCGCCGTGCCTGAGCCGGAAACCTACGGCATGTTGCTGGCCGGCCTGGCCATGGTGGGCGCCCTGGCGCGCCGCCGCAAGCAAGCGTAACGCCTCCCGGCGCCGGCCGCAAAATGGCCGGCGCTTTCACCATGCGGCGCGCCGTCGCCCCCCCATTGCGCGGGTGCGCCCCGGCCGTCCCTAACCCTCATCCCATTTCGCCAGCAAGTGCGCCAATTCGCCGCTCTTGCTCAGTTGCGCCAGCGCCGCGGCCACTCGGTTGACCGTGTCGGCGCTCAGCGTTTTCGACAACACGAGATAGAGTTTTTGCGAATCCATACTGGTGGGCAGTATTTTGACCTTGCCAAGTACGCCAGCCTTGCGTATCTCGGCCTTGATGCCGGGCGAGCGATGGTAGTAAAACCGCCCCCTGCCGGCGAGCAGCTTCTGGAAGTTCAGCGTCGAGGTGTTGGCGCCCGAATCGACCAGCAAGCCGCCGATTTCATTGAGGCGTTTGCTGCCGCCGAAACCGTGGATGGCCAGGATGACGCCCTCGTCGCCGAGCTTGCGCACATCGTTCCAGTTGCCGATGCGGATGGTGTCGTCCGCCCGCACCGTCAGGAAGTAATTCACGGCGAACAGCGGTGGTTCGACGTAGACAAACCCGGCTTCGCGCTGCGGCGTGCGGATGAAGCCGCAGGCCGCGTCGAGATCGCCGGCGGCGATCCCGGCCTCGACCCGTATCAAGGGTTGCATGGTCTGGTCGCCGACAAATTTCAGGCCCGGGTCCATCCGTTCGACGGCGCGCATGATGTCGATGCACAAACCGATGACGTGGCGCGCGCCGGCGCGCTGGACGGCGATGAACTTCGGCTCCGTCGCCTCTTGCGCGGCCGTGCGTAGCAACTCCACGGCGGCGGACGGCGCGGCGCAGCACAGCGCCAGGCACCAGCCGGCCAGGCGCCGCCCTGCGCTTGCTGGAAAGTTGAACGACGCCATGAGCGACGCTCCTCGCGAAGAGCCCATCATAGTCTTGATCCTGCGCAAGGCATAGGTCCTTGACGCGTCAGCGCGGCCGCGCGGTGCCGCATTCAGCCACCACTCAGCGTCGGATAGTCGCGCGCGCTCAGGCGGAAACCGGCCGCGTCCGACCTCAGGCGCGCCCGCGCCCCCACCGGCAGCGTGACGCGGCGGCTGATGTGGCCGAACTCCAGGCCCGTCAGCACCGGAACCGGCAGGCGCGCGCGCACATAGGCGAGCATGGCGTCGAAGTCGTAGCCATTGTCCTGCGGACTCAGGCGGTAGTTCGAGAAATCGCCCAGCAGCACGGCTTTTTGCCGGCCGACGACGCCGGCGTGCAGCAATTGCAGCAACATGCGTTCGACCCGGTAGGGATGTTCGTTGACGTCCTCGACGAAGAGGATGCCGCCGTCGATTTCCGGGAAGTACGGCGTGCCGAGCAGATGCACCAGCATCGCCAGGTTGCCGCCCCACAGCGTGCCGCTGACATCGACGTGCGGGTTGTCCGCCGCGGCGGCGGCCACGCTGTGCTCCGGTCCGGCCAGGCAATCCCACAGTTGCTGCTGCGTGAAGGCGACCGGCTCGTCGCGGATGAAGTCGTCGCAAAACATCGGCCCGGCGAAGCTGGCGCGGCCGGTCTGCGCCAGCAGACCCATGTGGAAGGCGGTGAAGTCGCTGTAACCGACGAAGAGCTTGCCGCTGGCGGCCATGGCCGCGAAGTCGATCTCGGGCAAGATGCGGCTGATGCCGTAACTGCCGCGCAGCGCCATCACCACCTGCACGGCGGGATCGGCGGCCGCCGCGTTGAGCTGCTCCAGACGGCCGGCGTCGCTGCCGCCGAAGCGCTGGAAGATTTTATCCGGATCGTAATAGTTGTGGACGGTGCAACCCTGTTCCTGCAGGCGGGCGACGCCGCGCCGCACCGCCGCGTCGTCCAACGCGTTTCCGCCCGGGGCGACGATGGCAATGCCGATGGTAGGTGTAGTCAAGAATTCTCGATTAAGCGTGGGTTAGGGGAAGCGGCCGCCGCCGTCCAGGTGCGCTTGCGTCACGCCGAGACGGCCGGCCTGCGCCGCCATATTACCGTGCAGATGCACATCGATCAAGGCGAGCAGGCGCTCGATCAGCTGCGGCGGCAAATCGTGGCCCATGCCTTCGATGACGTGCAGCGTGGCGTTCGGAATCGCCCGCGCCGTGTCGATGCCGCAGGCGACCGGCACCAGCGGATCGGCGGCGCCATGGATCACCAGCGCCGGGCAGCGTATCGTCGCCAGCAAATCGCTGCGGTCTGCCGCCGCCGCCACCGCCACCATCTGGCGCGCGGCGCCGGCGCGGTTGCCGTTGCGCTGCAGCGAGATCTCCATCATGCGGCGCAACTGTTTCTCCGGCGTCGGATAACAGGGGCTGGCGATGGCGCGGAAGGTCTGCATCATGTGGCTGATCAACTGGCCGCGGTCGCTGCCTTTTTTGGGGCGCCGCAGCAGCGCCTGGCGCGCCGCCCGCGTCGGCCCCGGCAGGGAGCGCCGGCCGCTGCTCGACATGATCGAGGTCAGGGAGCGCACGCGCAGCGGCGCCCGCGCCGCCATGATTTGCGCGATCATCCCGCCCATCGAGGCGCCCACCACGTGGACCGGGCCGAGGCGCAGCGCCGCCAGCAGGGCCAGCGCGTCCTCGGCCATGTCGTGCAGGGTGTACGGCGGCTTCAGCGGCCAGCCCAGCGCGTGCTTGACGAAGGCCAGCGGCAGGTTCGGCGTGCCGAGGTGATCCATGCTGCTCGACAGGCCGCAGTCGCGGTTGTCGAAGCGGATCACGTAATACCCCATCTCGACCAGGCCCTCGACGAGGTCGGGCGGCCACGAGGTCAGCGGCGTGCCCAGGCCCATCACCAGCAGGACCGGCGGCGCGGCGGGGTCGCCATGGGTTTCATAGGCGAGCGTGAGATTGTTTGCGAGAATGGTAGCCACGGTATCGCCTTCACTCAATACAAGCCAAACAGGGAGGCGAAGCCCGGCGCGCGGCGCGGGTCGCGGAACAGGAGTTTCTTGACGCCGCGGTGCCCGGCGTGGTCGAAGCGGCGCCAGCGCCCCTCCGGCTGGGCCAGGCGGTCGGCGATCGCGTACAGCGCCATCGGGTTGGCGCCCATGCCCATGTGGCTGGCGTGCACCTCAATGTTTTCCGACGACTCGCCCTCCTCCTCCTGGCTGCACTGCCAGGCGACGACGCCGTCGGAGCGGCTGAAAATCGACGTCGTCGGCACGCCGGGACGCAGCTTCAGGGCCGCATAGCGGGCCGCGTCGATTTCACGGTCGCCGGAAATGAGTTGATACAGGCGCCAGGCGTTGGTCGCCTCCGGTCCGCCGGAAAACGGCGCGCCCAGCGTGACGACGACGCGCACCTCCTCGGGCAGCATCTTGGCGATTTCGCGCGCGTAGACGCCGCCCAAGCTCCAGCCGACCAGGCTGACGCGCTGGCCGTGCTCGGCGCGCAACTGGCGCACGCGCGCCACGCAGGCCTCCAGCACGCCGGGGCGCGCGCCCAGATTCAAACCCTGTTCCCAGGCGTGGGCGCGGTAGCCCCGCGCGGTGAGGAAACGACGGATGACGATGGTGCTCAGGTCGCCGGCGGCGAGGCCGGGCAGCACCAGCACGGGATGGCCATCGCCGCGCGGCGCCAGGCGCAGCAGGGGCAAGGCCGCCAGCGCGGCGGCCAGTTCCAGCGGCGCGCGCAATTCCAGCGCCATCCGGAGCATGCCGGGCGCTGCAGCTGAAGGCTTGGGTCGGGTGTGAAGCGGCACTCTGATCTCCTTGCGGTTGCGTGATCAGCATACCATTTTTTGCGCCCGCGCCGGGCCCGCGCGCCGGCTCGCGTTGCGCGGGCGCCCGGCGCGGCGGCGGCGCGCTTAGCGCACCAGGCGCGGCAGGCTCTGCGCCAGGTCGGCCCAGGCTTGTGGCTGCGGCGTGGCGCGGGCCCGCACACCGAAGAAGGTGACGGCCAGGTCGCCGTTCTTGTCGAAGAATTCGACCGAGGTGACGCCGCCGCGCTTGACCACCCAGCCGCTGCCCAGCGCGCTTTCGCGCAGGTGCAGATTGAAGTTCGGGTCGAGCACGTTGTACCAGTCGCCGGCGGCGCCGGTCTTGACGATCTTGCCGCTGAAGATTTGCGTCACCGCCTCGTTGCCGACGAAGGCCATGATGGCCACCTGCTGCGCGGCGGCGCCCTCCAGCAAGCTGCGCAGGGCCGCCGGCGCGATGCGTTCGGCCGCGCCGGCCGGCGCCAGGCGCAGCGCTTGTTCGCGCGAGAGCTGGAATTCGCCGAGGATCTGCTTGAACTCATGCACGTCGCCCATCTCCTTCCAGGCCGACTGGAACTCCTTGACGTCGACGCCGGCATCCGGCTTCTTCGCCGCTTTCGGCGCCGCCTTGACGATCGTCAAGGGCGCGTCCTGCTCATCCAGGCGGAACTCGGCCACCAGCTTGTCGAAGACGGCGACGCCGGCCTCGCTGCGCAGGAAAATCTTGTGCGCCGAAGTGCCGCTGGCGTTGAAAAACTGCAGGCTGCGGGCGATCTTGCCATCGCGCCCGGGCTGGACGACGGCGAAGGCGTGCTTCCAGTTGCTGAAGTTGAAGCGCAGGTCGATCTCGCCGCCCAGGTAGCCGCCGGCGATGTTGCGCATGCGCGCGGCGCGCTCGCTGTCCTCATTGGCGCCGGCGCTGGCCTCGCCATCCTTTTCCTTGAGCTTGCTGGCCACGCCGGTGCGGTCGATGACGCCGCTTTCGTTGCGGGTGGTGGCCAGCACCGTGCCCAGGTCCAGGGCGCGGCGCATGATTTCGCGCGGCGCGTCGGCGTCGCTCTTCAGGCGCGTGACGCCCTGGCCCACGTTGGTGGCCAGCAGTTCGGCTTCGGAGGCGCCGAGGGCGCGCGCGGCGTCGCGGATGTGCAGTTTCGGCTGTTCGGCGCGCAGGCCGGCCCAGCGTTCGGCCAGCGGGGCCGGGGCGGCGTGGACGTGCGCGAGCATCAGGCTGGCGAGTAAAGCGAGGACGAGTCTGGAGAGCATATCGGGGTTTCCTGGAATATGAGTGAGGATCGAGTAGGGAACGGAGTTACCCCCGTCGCCCTCTCACACCACCGTACGTGCGGTTCCGCATACGGCGGTTCATTTAACAAACTGGAAGCGCTGCTGAGTATCTAACAGCGAAACCAACCCAAGTGCATCGAAGGCTC
>JANXSQ010000359.1 GCA_025356595.1 Janthinobacterium sp.
CGCGCGCCGGCCCGGCCCCAGCGGCGCGGGCGCCGGCGCGCGCGTCCAGGCGAGGGCGCAGCCGAGATACAGCGCGATCATCAACTGGCTGAGCGGCATCACGATCAGGCCCGAGACCAGGCCGTCGACCAGAACGGCGCCGCCGATCCAGATCCAGGCCGCGCCTATGCTGTGATTGCGGGCATCCTCCGGCGCCAGCGCGGCGACCTTGTCCAGCAGCGCGCGCGCCGCCGAGAGGATCGCCAGGCACAGGCAGAGCAACGCCGGCAAACCCCATTCCGCACCGATTTGCAGCACCCAGTCGTGCGGATGGGCGGCGCCCTTGTCCACCGCGTAATGGGCGAAATGCAGGGGTCCGGCGCCCAGCCAGGGATGCGCGGCGATCAGGCCGGACGCGGCGCGCCACAAGGGCATGCGGCCGGAACCGGCGTCCACCGCCGTGCGCTGCGCCAGATCCTGCAGCGCGCCGAAAGGCTGCATGCCCAGGGCCAGGGGCAGCGCCGCGAAAAACACCGCGTAGATCAGCGCGCCCAGCGCGGCCGTCAGGCACAGCGTCGCGCACAGGGCGCGCGCGTGGCGGCGCCGCAACAGGGCGACGGCGAGGCCGGCGCCGAGCAGGCCGATGATGCTGCCGCGCGCGCCGAACAGCATCAGCAAGGCCCACCAGAACCCGGCCAGGCCCAGCCACAGGGGGCGCGCCTTGCCCGCCGGCCGGTCCAGCACCGCCAGCAAGACCAGCAGCGGCAGGCTGACCGTTTGCGCGTGGTTCAGGAAACGGTAATTGCTGAAGCCGGGAGCGAAGTCCTCTATCGTCGCTTGCAGGCCGGACAGCAGCGAGAAGCAATACACCGACAGCACTTGGCAGGAGTACAGCAGGCAGGCGGCGGCGCAGAGGCGCAGCACCCACAACAGGGCGCGCTCGTAATCGCGGCGCATCTCCTGCGCCACGCACAGGGCCAGCGCCAGCAGCAAGAGCAGGCTGGAGAGCTCATAGCCGGCGTGGCGCGGCGAGTAGGCGCGCAGGCTGGAGACCAGGCCCAGGACAAAGAAGACCAGCAACGCCGGCGGCATGGCGGCGACGGCCGCGATCCATGCGCCGCGCAGCGGCAGCGCGACGCCGAACACCAGCAACAAGGCCAGTTGCAGCAGGCGCTGGGCGTCGTGCCCCGGGGGCAGGAAGTGGCCGAGGAGGAGCACGCCACTCAAACCCAGAGTCAGCGGCAGGTGGCGCAGCGCGGCGCCGGCGGAAAGTCTGGCCTGCGACAGGCCGCCCGTGGTCGGAAGAATGTGCATGGGTCGCCGTGTAAGCTTATGGGCCGCAAAAAAGCCGCCCGGAGGCGGCTTGTCGATCTGAAGGCAAGGAGAGTTTAGCTACCGATGTTACTTTTCAGGATCAAGGCCTTGGCCGCGGCTTGCGTGACCGTGGTCCCATTGGTCCAGTTCAAGTTGGTACCGGTAAGATCAGTAGGCGGGGACATCGTGATGACTAAGCCATCGACGCCGGAGCCAATGCCGGAGGCGAGGGTCATAGTGATCTCGCCATCGGTGACTGTCGCGCTGGTCACTTCCTTGGTGGCGGTAAATGCCGGGATGCTGGTGACCGTGCCGCCGGTGGTGGTGCAACCGGCTTTGTTGTTGCCATTTTCCTGGATGCACAGCGCCACGGCGGTTTTCAGCGGGCCGGCCGAAGCCAGGGCGTTGCCGACTTTCGCCTTGATCGTGTAGTCGGTGTATTGCGGAATCGCGACGGCGGCCAGGATACCGATAATCGCCACCACAATCATCAATTCGATGAGGGTGAAGCCGGCTTGTGCTTGTTTTTTGATCATTTTCATCGAGTTCATTTTAGTGCTCCTGAGTGGGGGTCTTGAAAAGTGGTGTCACACAGGGATAAGAGCAATTGGCGTGCCAGCGAGCAATAAGCGGGCGCCACGGGGGCGAGGCAGGCGATGGCGGCAACGCTGCGGTGGCAACTGACGATATTTGTCAGTCGACCCGCCAGAAAGTGTCGGTTTTCTTGCGCGCGGGACATTGACTGACAATTTTTGTCAGAATGCTTGAGGCGGATCAGCGCCTGCAGGCGGGAGGAGCGCGGGGAGACGTGGAAAACGGCGGGATCGAGTAGGGAACGGAGTTACCCCCGTCGCCCTCTCACACCACCGTACGTGCGGTTCCGCATACGGCGGTTCATTTAACAAACTGGAAGCGCTGCTGAGTATCTAACAGCGAAACCAACCCAAGTGCATCGAAGGCTC
>JANXSQ010000001.1 GCA_025356595.1 Janthinobacterium sp.
CGCGGGGGCGCCGTCCCGGCCGCCGGCCGCCTTGCCCGGTCTGGCGGCGCCGGCGCCGCTGGTCGCCGCCGCGCCACCCGTCCCCTCCGCGCCGCCGGCCGCGTCCGAGGAGAGCGTGGTGGGACTGCGCGAGCTGCCCGAGGCGATACAAAGGCAGATTCCGCCGCTGGCGCTGGGCGGCTACATCTATTCGAAGAATCCGGCCGACCGCCTGCTGCTGATCGACAAGGTCCTGCGCCATGAGGGCGAGGAAGTGGCGCCCGGCCTGACGCTGGAAAAGCTGCTGCCGAAAGCGGCCGTGTTCAACTACAAGGGCTATCGCTACCGCCAGGCTTACTAGGAAAATATTCCGCGTCCATGGCCGACCTTGGGCGCGGGAGGGCGGCGGCGGACCGGAAATTGTTGTTTATATATAAATATGTTGGAAAAAATCACTTGTCATGATACTGTAATGCAAAAATGATATCTTGTATTTATCGCTACAAGGCAAGGAATTCCCATGTTAAAGAAGAAGCTGGTGCTGGCCCTGTTGGCGGCGTGCTGTGGTATGGCCTCGGCCCATGCGGCCGTGGTGGTGGACGCCGGTGCGCCGGATAGCGGCATGCACGCGTTTGCCGCCGGCGGCGTCGTGTTCAACGGCGTCAGCGACGCCGAATTGCTCGGCGCCGAAGACAATGCCGACGCGTCCGATTCGTCGACGCCGCTGCCCAACCCCTACTCGATGCTGCTGATCGGCCTGGTCATGCTCGGCTTCACCTCCGGACGCCGGCATACCGAAGCGTTTTCGCCGGACCCCTGAAGCGCCGCACGCCGCCGCAGTTCCCGTCGTCCCGGGCTGCGTATAATGTCGCCATTCTTACCGAAGGCGAAGAGGTTCAGCGATGCAGCGAGAAGTATCCCACCAGAGCGGCCCGGTGCTGGGAGTTGTCGGCCATTCCGGCAGCGGCAAGACCACGCTGCTCGAATTCCTCGTGGCGCGGCTGGCGGCCCAGGGCTTGCGCGTCAACATCATCAAACACAGCCATCACGACCTGGTGCTCGAGCCGGCCCACAAGGACAGCGCCCGTTTGCGCATGGTCGGCGCGGCCGAGGTGCTGGTGGCCTCGCCCTTCCGCTACGCCATCATGCATGAGTTGCGCGGCGCGCCCGAACCCACGCTGGCGCAGCAGGTCGCCCGCCTGGGCCCGGCCGACCTGACCCTGGTCGAGGGTTTCAAGACGACGCCGATCAGCAAGCTGGAGGTGTTCCGCCCCGCCACGCAGCAGACCCCGCTCTACCTGCGCGACCCGCACATCATCGCGGTGGCCTCGGACGGGCCGGCGCCGGCCGGACTGGCCGAGGGCGTCGCCTGGCTGGACCTGAACGCGCCGGAGCGGGTGCTGGCGTGGTTGCTGGGCAGCGTGGAGAGTTTCCGCCCGCTCGACAAAGAAGCCTAAAGTATTCCGCGCCGCGTCCGTTAACTTGGGTAGACCTTCAATGGAGAACCGTATGGACGTTATGGGCATCGCGCAATTGGCCACAGGCATTGCGGACACTGGCACGCGGCAAGCCGTGGGCATCGCCGTCTTGAAAAAGGCGCAGGACATTCAAAGCTCCACGGCCACCGCGCTGATCGAGGCTTTGCCGCCGGTGCAGGCGGCGCCGAACCTGCCCGCCCACCTGGGCGGCCAGATCAACACCACCGCCTGAGTCTTGCCGCAGCGCCCGCTGCGAGCCGCCGCCGGATCCGCCCGCCGCCCCGCCGCGACGGCGGCCCGCGGAGCTTGGCGCCCCCTCACTTCCCGGCACGCCCCGGCGGCGCCGCGCGCATGACGAAAATTTCCCTGAGACAGCGTTTAATTATTGATAAATTCAGTAGAATCGCTGTGTCACAGCCGTTTCTTGGCGAAAATTCCGAAAATACGAATAATCCGGTGTAAGGAAGCGCGCGGCCAGCGCGACTACCGTTCAGTTGCAGAGAACTGCATCCTGGCAACGCCATTCAACCCACCCACCTGGAGATACACCATGAACAAACGTCAAGCCCTGATCGCCGCCGCCCTCGCCACCGTCTGCGCCGCCGGCAGCGTCAGCGCCGCCGCCCCCGCCGCCGCCGAAAAGGAAAAATGCTTCGGCATCGCCAAGGCCGGGCAAAACGACTGCGCCACCGCCAGTGGCAGCCATTCCTGCGCCGGCCAGGCGAAAACGGACAAGGGCGCGAATGAATGGAAGTACGTCGCCAAGGGCAGTTGCGAAAAAGTCGGCGGCAAGCTGCTCGCGGCGAAGTAATCCCTGCGCGCCAGCGGGCTCATGTCCATGCCACACAGCGCCGCCCTGACGGGCACCGGGGTCGGATTGCGGGCCCCGCATTACCGTCAATTCATCGAACAAAGCCCGGCCGTCGCCTGGCTGGAGGTGCATACCGAGAACTACCTCGATCAAGCCGGCTGGGACTGGCATGTGCTGGGTCGCCTGCGGCGCGACTATCCGATCAGCCTGCACGGCGTCGGCCTGGGCCTGGGCTCGGCGCGCGGCTTTTCCGAAGCGCATCTGGAGCGGGTGCGCGCCCTGGTCGAACGGCTCGAACCGGCGCTGGTGTCGGAACACCTGTGCTGGGGCGCCGTCGCGGGCCGCCAACTGAATGACTTGCTGCCGCTGACGCTCAGCGCGGCGGCGCTCGATTTACTGTGCGAGCGCGTCGAGCGGGTGCAGGAATGCCTGCGCCGCCCCATTCTGCTGGAAAACGTTTCCACCTACCTGCGCTTTCGCGACGACGCGATGAGCGAGGCCGAATTCATGGCCGCCCTGGCGCGGCGCAGCGGCTGCGGCCTGCTGCTGGACGTGAACAATCTCTACGTCAACCAGTGCAACCACGGCGAGGACGCGCTGGCCGCCATCGCCGCGCTGGCCGTCGGCAGCGTCGGCGAGATCCACCTGGCCGGCCATCTGCGCACGCCGCAGGCGCTGATCGACCACCACGGCGCGCCCGTCGCCGAACCCGTCTGGGATTTGTACCGGGCCGCCCTGCTGCGCTTCGGCCGGGTGCCGACGTTGATCGAATGGGACACCGACCTTCCCGCTCTGGAGGTCTTGCTGGCCGAGGCGGACAAGGCCGAGGCGCTGGCCGCCGCCCATCCGGCCGCCGTCTGGCGCAGCGCACCGCTGTCCGGCGGCGCGCGCGGCGCCGGCGCGGCGCTGGCCGCGCCGCAGCAAGGCTTCGCCGACGCGCTGTTGCAGCCGGCCTTGCAGGATGACATCCTGTCCCAATGCACGGGGGAGGACAAGGCGCACCGTTTCGCGCTCTACCGCGGCAACCTGACGGCGACTTGGGAGAAGACCCTGGCGCAGGTGTATCCGGTGCTGCGCGCCTTGGTGGGCGAGGAATTCTTCGCCGGCCTGACGCGGGCCTATGGGCGCGCCCATGCATCCGAGAACGCCGACCTGAACCGCTACGGCGGGCACTTCGCGACTTTCCTGGCGGGTTTTCCCCATGTGGCCGACTTGCCCTATCTGCCGGACATGGCGCGCCTCGAATGGGCCCTGCACCGCGCCCATTACGCCGCCGACGCGCCCGGCCTCGGCGCGGACGCCTTCGCCGCGCTGGGGCCGGCGGCGTTGGAGACGGCGCGCCCGCGCCTGCATCCGGCCTGCGTCCTGCTGGCGTCCGACTGGGCCATCCTGCCGTTGTGGCGGGCGCATCAGGAGGAGGGCGGGGCGGCCTTTCCGGCCGACATGCGCGCGCCCAGTTACGCGCTGGTGCTGCGTCCGCAGTGGCGCGCGCAGGCGCTGCCGCTGAGCGCGGCCGGGCACGCCGCGCTGGCCCTGCTGACGGCCGGCGCCGAGCTCGGCGCGGCGCTCGACGCCGCCTTCGAGATCGACGAACAATTCGATGCCGCAGGCCAGTTGCGGCACTGGCTGGCCCACGCCGTATTTTGCGAGCTCGGCGCAAGCTGAGCCTGACCCTTCACCCACGACGAAAGAGAATGCAAAGATGAAAACCTTACTCGGCCTGCAGCAACTCTCGACCCGCTTCGACGACGCCATCAACGATTGGGGTGGCTCGCTGCTGAGCCTGGCGATCCGCTTTTATGTGGGTGGGCAATTCCTGAAGGCGGGCTTGACCAAGGTGAGCGACTGGAGCGCGACCCTGGCGCTGTTCCACGAGGAGTACAAGGTGCCCCTGCTGTCGCCCGATGTGGCGGCCGTGATGGGCGCGGCGGGCGAACTGGCGCTGCCCGTGTTGCTCTTCGTCGGCTTGTTGTCGCGCCCGGCGGCGCTGGCGCTGTTCGCGGTCAATGTGATGGCGGTGATATCCTACCCGCAACTGTTTTCCTTCGATTGCCCGGCCGCCATCAACGACCATTTCTATTGGGGCGCGCTGCTGTTGGTGGTGGCCGCTTTCGGGCCGGGACGTTTTTCGCTCGACAACATCCTCAACAAGAAGCCTTGAGGGGAGCGCTTACTCCTGGCGGAAAGCCCGCAGCAGCCGCGCTTCGCCGCCCTGGTCGCGGCAGGCTTCGTTGGCGGCGCAGGTCGCCTCCAACATGCGCGTGATCTGGGTTTCCTCGAAGCGGGCCAATTCCTCGGTGGCCGCCTGCAGGGCCAGGGTCAGCTTGGCCCGGGCGTGGCGGTACGGCGCGCCCGTGTACTGACCCGTGTTTTTCAGCAATTCCTCGGCGTTCTCTATCACTTGGCGCAGGTCGCCGATCAGGCGTTCCTGGCTGTGGATGCTGTGTTCAGGACCGTCCATCGCGTCCCCCTTCAATCTGCTTGATATATTAATCACAATATAAACAACGACGTCAGTCCGGGTTTGATCCGGCGCAAACCGGCCGCTGCGCAGCGGCGATTTTCTCAGCTTAACTGTTTATTTCCCAAGCGCAAGATATACCCGGGAAATTTCCTGCTTTTCTTCAGGCCGCTACAACGGTGATGCGCACGTCGCCGACGCTGACATTCTGTCCCGCGCGTATCTTGCAGGTCTTGCGCAATTCCTGTTGCCCGTCGATCCAGACGACGCCGCTGGCCACCAGCACCTTGCCGGAGCCGCCGCTGTCGCACAGGCCGACCAGCTTCAGCAACTGGTTCAATTCGATGTATTCCGCCGTCAGGTCAAAGCTTACTCTTTGCATGTTCATCCTCAATATTGCTGCGTTCGTTCAGGTATCCAGTGTAGCGGGATTCCGCCAGGCGCGCAGTGTAAGCGATCCGCGCCGTGGCGGCCTGAATTAAACGCCGTGCGGGCGCGTCATCTCCAGCGGCACGATCCATTGCGCGAACTGCTCCGCCGTGACGAAGCCCAGCGCCAGCGCCGCCTCGCGCAGCGTGGTTCCCTCGTGCTGGGCGCGCTTGGCGATCTGCGCCGCGCGGTCGTAGCCGATGTGCGGCGCCAGCGCCGTCACCAGCATCAGCGAACGCTCCATCAGCTCGGCGATGCGTTCCCGGTTCGGCTCGATGCCGTGGGCGCAATGGCTGTCGAAGCTGAGCATGCCGTCGGCCAGCAGGCGCGCGCTCTGCAGGAAGTTGTGGGCGATCAGCGGCTTGAAGACGTTCAACTCGAAATTGCCGGCCGCGCCGCCGACGGTGATGGCGACGTCGTTGCCGAAGACCTGGCAGCACAACATCGTCAAGGCCTCGCACTGGGTCGGATTGACCTTGCCCGGCATGATGGAGCTGCCCGGCTCGTTTTCCGGTATGCTGATCTCGCCCAGGCCCGAGCGCGGCCCGGAGGCCATCCAGCGCACATCGTTGGCCAGCTTCATCAGGGCCGTGGCCAGGGTTTTCAGCGCGCCGTGCGCGGCCACCAGGGCGTCGTGCGCGGCCAGCGCGGCGAACTTGTTGGCCGCGCTCTCGAAGGGCAGGGCGGTGCGCGCCGCCAGTTCGGCGGCGATCTCCGCGGCGAAGCGCGGATGGGCGTTCAGGCCGGTGCCGACGGCGGTGCCGCCGGCGGCCAGTTGCAGCAGCGGCGGCAGCGCCGCCGCGATGATGTGCTCGGCGAAATCGAGCTGGGCGACGTAGCCGGAAAATTCCTGCCCCAGCGTCAGCGGCGTGGCGTCCTGCAGATGCGTGCGGCCGATCTTGACGATGTCGGCGAAGGCGGCGGCCTTGCCGTCCAGGGTGGCGCGCAACTGGCGCAGCGCCGGCAGGACGGCGTGGGCGAGCGCTTGCGCCGCCGCCACATGGATGGCGGTGGGGAAGATGTCGTTTGAGGACTGGCCCAGGTTGACGTCGTCGTTCGGGTGCAACAGGCGGCCCTCGCCGCGCGCGCCGCCCATCAATTCCGAGCCGCGGTTGGCCAGCACTTCGTTCATGTTCATATTGCTCTGGGTGCCGGAGCCGGTCTGCCACACGGCCAGCGGGAATTCCCCCTCGTGCTTGCCGGCGAGCACCTCGTCGGCCGCCTGCGTGATGGCCACCGCCTTCGGGCCCTCGAGCAGGCCCAGCTCCAGGTTGACCCGCGCGGCGGCGCGCTTGACGAGGGCCAGCGCGGCGATCAGCTCGGGCGGCATGCGCTCGGTGGAAATATGGAAATGTTCCAGGGAGCGCTGGGTTTGCGCGCCCCACAATTGCTGCGCCGGCACGTCGATGGGGCCGAAGCTGTCGCGTTCGATTCTGCTGGTCATGGGCTTCTCGTGTTGTTGAAATGTGAACAGTGAATTTTACTCCCGAAACTGTAAATTGCGCCGGGGCTACAAAACCGCGATTTCCTGCCGTTATAGCAGATACACTTTCCACATCGCAGCCAAGCGGTCCCAACATGCAGCGCAAGCCTTCCTTCCTCCCGACCCGCCGCGCCGCCGCCAGCAGCGCCCTCGCGGCCCTGCTGTGCGCCGGCGCCGGCGCGGCGGAACTGGGCGAGCCGACGCTGCGCTCCTACCGTGGCCAGCCCCTGGCGGCCGACATCGAACTGAGCGCGCTGACGCCCGACGAACTGGCCGGCCTGCAAGTGCGGCTGGCCTCGGCCGACGTCTACCGTGGCGCCAACATCGGCATGGACCCGGCCCTGCAAACGCTGCGCCTGACGCTGGTGCGGCGCGAGCAGCGCCAATTCCTGCACATCACCTCGCTGCGCCGGGTCGACGCCGACTACCTGCATCTGTTTCTTGAACTGAGCGCGGGCGGGCGCAGCACCGTGCGCGCCGCCACGCTCTGGCTGGCGGCGGACCCGGCGCCCGCCGCGCCGCCCGCCGCTCCTGTTGCTCCTGTTGCTCCGCTTGCTCCCCTTGCTGCGCCGGTGCGGGCCGAAGCGCCGCTCGCCCACCTCGTCCGCGCGCATCCGCCCGCGCCGCTGCCGGCGCCGCCCAGCCGGCTACGGCCTGCGCGCCAGGTCCCGGCCGCCGGCGCGCATGTCGCGGCACCCGCGCCGGCAACGACGACTTGCGCGCCGCGCGCCGCCGGCGAGGCGACGCCCTGCGCGGCTCTGGATAAAAAGAACGCCGCGCTGAACAGCAAGCTGCAGGAACTGGAAGGCAAGATCAAAGTGCTCCAGGAGGCTTTGCAGCCGCTGCCGGGCATGAATACGAGCACGAGCGCGGCGGCGCGCGCGCCGGTGGCGCTCAAACCCAAGGCCAAGCCGCCGGCCGCCGCCGCAGCAGCCCAAAAAGCGCCTGCCGCCGCCGCCGCTTCCTCCCCGCCCATGGCGCTGCTGGCCGCCGCCGCCGCGGCGCTCTTGTTCATCGTCGCCCTCGCCGTGTATCTATTGCGCCGCCGCAAGCGGGGCGCGGCGCCGTCCGAACCCTCCAAATACTGGGTCTTGCTGCGCAGTCCTTTCCGGCGCAAGAAGGCCCCCGAGGCTGTTGAGGCAGTACCGGCCGAGCCCGTGCCGGAGTGAGCAAAGTGTTATTTAATGGTATATGGAAGGGCGATTCGATTGAACTCGCCTATTAATGAAAAATTAGGTTATACTTAACTTGTTGTCCTGCAGTATGTAGGGCGACAAACGGGCCAGGATCTGCCGCAGTCACCAATGATAGAGTGGCGCGATCAACAGATTTAACGTTGCATAAACGTCCTGTCCCGGAAGCGGTTCGCGATGCCGACGATGCGCTCGCGGACGCCGGATGCAACCGGCGACGAGGCGACACCAGGAGATACCTGGTGTTCGCTCTCCAGAATTCTCCACCCGTACCAGTGATGTAACGCCTCCCTCGCCCTCAGCGCGCCCGGAGGCTTTTTTCATTTCCCCGCGCTTCGCTCCTGGCGGGCGCGGCGGGCGAAAAAAAAGCGCCCGCAGGCGCTTGTTTGATTCGGTCTTGCTTAGCGCATATGCTGCGGCGCTTGCATGACGTTCGACAACTGCGTCATCCATGGTTCGGTGACGTTGCGGATTTCGCGGTCGTTGGCGAGGATTTGTTTCAGCAGGTCGATCTTGCGCATGCGTGGCGCGCCGCTCAGGGCGGGAACCGCGCCGGCCGTGGCGCCGCGCGCCTCGTTGGCGCACTGGCCTTCCAGTTTGCTCAGGCCGTCCCAGTCGCTCGAACGCGCGGCCGTGACCATTTGATGGCTCATGTCGGCGATATTTTCATACATAGCGAGAACTTCGGAGGAGGTCATGAGCGCACCCATATCAAGAATTAAAAAGATTGCTGCTTGTCTAGGTTAGCGGCAGGTCTTTTGGAAACTTTAGGGTGTTTTTGAAAAAAATGAAAAATAATTGAATTATTTTTTGGCGGGCGTTCGGCGGGCGTTTCCGAGCGGCGCCGGCGGGGAGGGGAGCGGGCCGCGGCGTGCGCCGCGGCCCGGGGATACTCTTCTTAACGCACCAGCTCTTCCAGACCGGCGGCCAGGTCGCTCAAAGGCGGCATCTTGTCGACCAGGGCGTTGTCCGACAGACCCAGCGCCTCGGCCACTTCGGTCGGGTAGCAGCCGGCGATCTCTTCCGCCGTCAGCTTGCTTTCGTCGACGCGCGCGCACCAGGCGGCCAGGTGGATCACGGCCGCCATCTTGTTCAGCTCGGGCTTGTTGAGCGGATCGGGGAAGGCGCCGATGGCTTCCGAAAACGGCTCGGGGAATTTCCAGCGCCTGGCCAGCTCGGCGCCGACGTCGGCGAAGCAATAGCCCAGCGAGGCCATCTCGGCGTCGATGCGGCGCGCGTCCAGCGGCGGCGCGATCTTGTCGAGCTGGATCGCCTGCTCCGGCATGGCCGAATGCAGCACCAGTTGGCCGATGGCGTGCATCATGCCGATCGTGAAGGCCAGGTCGGTGTTTTCACCGCACTGTTTGGCGATCCATTTGGCCGACACGGCCGTGTGCAGGCTGTAGCGCCAGAATTGTTTCAGTTCCAGGCCGGGCACGGACTTGAAGCCGCTCACCAGGCCGGAGCTGATGACCAGGGTGCGCACGGTGACGAAGCCGAGCATCAGCACGGCGTCCTCGACGGTGCCTATGCTGCGCGACACATGGTAGTAGGCCGAATTGGCCAGGCGCAGCAGTTTCGCGCTCAGCACCGGATCGGTGGACACTTTTTTAGCGATTTGCTCGGTCGAGACGCTCGCGTTGTTGAAGCTGTTGATGAGCTCTTCAACTACTTTCGGAGCCGTCGGCAAGGCATGGGGATTTTGGAATAACGCCTCAAGTTTCATTTTTGGTCTCCTGTTTGTGTCCGCATTACTACTAAGAACTATATGCCGATTTCTGCCGTCGATGCGAAAATTTGCGCGGGCGCTGTGGCATTTCCGCCCGCCCGGCCGGTCTTGGGCAGCATACCAATATATTTTCATAGTGGAAAGTTTAATCGCGCGGCGGCACGCCCGTCGCCGCCATCGGGCGCCTGGGGGCGTCAAAAATGCCGTTCATCGCAAGGCGCGCCGTTTTCCCCGCCGGCGCGCTTATAGTGCATTCTGCGCCTTTGCGCGCGCGCGGGGCGCGCCTCCTTCTCCATAGCCATCACGATACAGGGACACACATGCAGACATCGATACGATCCCGGCGCGCGGCGCCGGCCGGCAAGGCACTCGCGCTGGCGCTGTGCGCCGCGTCTTGCGCGCTGGCGTACGCGGCGCCGCCCGCCGCCGCCCAATCGGCCGCCCAGCCGGCCGCCGCGGATGCGGCGCGCGGCGCCGTCGCGCCGGGCGAGGACTTCTACGGCTACGCCAACGGCGCCTGGATGCGCGCCACGCAGATCCCGCCCGACCGCAGCAACTGGGGCGCCTTCGGCGCGCTGGCCGAGGACACCAACGCGCGCATCGCCAAGCTGATCGAAGGCGTCGCCGCGCTGAAGACGGCGCCGCCGGCGCAGCGCCAGGTGGGCGATTATTACCGCGCCTACATGGACGAGGCCGGCATCGAGGCGCGCGGCCTGGCGCCGCTGAAGCCGCTGCTCAGGGAGATCGACGCGCTGCACGGCAAGACCGAGCTGGCGCGGGCGCTGGGCGCCAGCCTGCGGGTCGACGTCGACCCGCTCAACAACACCGATTTCTTCACCGAAAACCTGTTCGGCCTGTGGATCGCCCAGGGCCTGACCGAGCCCTCGCGCAACATGCCGTATCTGCTGCAGGGCGGCCTGGGCATGCCCGACCGGGCCTACTACCTGACGGACAAGCCGGCCATGGCGGCGCTGCGCGCCAAGTACCGCGCCCACATCGCCGCCATGCTCAAGCTGGCCGGCTACGCCGACGCCGGCGCGCGCGCCGGCCGCGTCTTCGCGCTGGAACGGCAGATCGCCGAATCGCACGCCAGCCGCGAGGATTCGGCCGACGTCGTCAAGGGCAACAACCTGTGGAGCCGCATCGACTTCGCCCGCAAGGCCCCCGGCCTCGACTGGGACAGCTTCTTCGCCGGCGCCGCGCTGGACGGCCAGGACGGCTTCATCGTCTGGCATCCGGACGCCCTGAGCGGCAGCGCCGCCCTGGTCGCGGCGACGCCGCTGGCGACCTGGAAGGACTACCTGCGCTTCCACACCATCAACCACTTCGGCGCCACGCTGCCGAAGGCCGTCGCCGAGCAACGCTTCGCCTTCTACGGCAAGGCCCTGGGCGGCACGCCGCAGCAGTCGCTGCGCTGGAAGCGCGCGCTGGCCGCCACCAACGAGGCGCTGCCGGACGCGGTCGGGCAGATGTACGTCGAACGCCACTTCGCGCCGGAAGCCAAGGCGCGCGTGCAGCAGATGGTCGGCAACCTGGTCGCCGCCTTCTCGCGGCGCATCGAACAACTCGACTGGATGGCGCCGGCCACCAAGGAACAGGCGCAGGAAAAGCTGAAGACCCTGTACGTCGGCGTGGCCTATCCCGAGCATTGGAAAAGCTACGCCGGCCTGACGGTGCTGGCGGACGACGCCCTCGGCAACGCCGTGCGCGCCGAGCGTTACCACTACGGCGAGGAGGTGGCCAAGCTGGGCCAGCCGGTCGAGCGCAGCGCCTGGGCGATGCCGGCGCAACTGGTGAACGCCGTCAACCTGCCGCTGCAGAACGCGCTGAACTTCCCGGCGGCCATCCTGCAGGCGCCGTTCTTCGACCCGAACGCCAGCGACGCCGCCAACTACGGCGGCATCGGCGCCACCATCGGCCACGAGATCAGCCACAGCTTCGACGACCAGGGCGCCCAGTTCGACGCCCAGGGCCGCCTGCGCGACTGGTGGACGGCGGCCGACCTGGCGCACTTCAAGAGCGCCGCGGCGGCGCTGGCGGCGCAGTACTCGGCCTACCAGGTCTTTCCCGACCTGGCCGTCAACGGCCAGCTGACCCTGAGCGAGAACCTGGCCGACCTGGCCGGCCTGGCCGCCGCCTACGACGCCTTCAAGGCCTCGCAGGCGGGCCGTGCGGCGGCGCCCGACGCCGACCGCCTGTTCTTCCTCGGCTACGCCGAATCCTGGCGCGAGAAGACCCGCGAGGCGGCCGAGCGGCGCCAGATCCTCACCAACGGCCACGCGCCGGCGGCCTACCGCGCCGCCACCGTGCGCAACATCGACGCCTGGTATCCGGCCTTCGACGTCAAGGCCGGCCAGCGCCTCTACCTGGCGCCGCGCGACCGCGTGCGCGTCTGGTAATCCGGCGGCGACAGGGCGCGGCGCATCAGGCACAATAAGCCTTTGCGCCGCGCGGCCCGCGCCGCCCGGCGCCGGCCTTACCTGGAGCACTATGCCATCCCCAAGCGACCCGATCGTCCAGATCACCCGCCGCACGCTCGACTACTACGATAGTCACGCCGAACAGTTTTTCGAAGGCACGCGCACGCACGACGTCAGCCAGAACATCGACGCCCTGCTGGCCGCCATCGAGGGCGCCGCGCCGCACACCATCCTCGACCTCGGCTGCGGCCCCGGGCGCGACCTGAAGAGCTTCGCCGCGCTCGGCCATACCGCCGTCGGTGTGGACGGCTCGGCGCGCTTCGCGGAAATGGCGCGCGCCTACAGCGGCTGCGAAGTCTGGTGCCAGGACTTCGTCGCGCTCGACTTGCCGCCCGAGCGCTTCGACGGCGTCTTCGCCAACGCGGCCCTGTTCCACGTGCCCGGCGCGGCCCTGCCGCAAGTGCTGGCGCGCCTGTACGCCTGCCTGAAGCCGGGCGGCGCGCTGTTCAGCTCCAACCCGCGCGGACACAACGAGGAGGGCTGGAACGGCGCCCGCTACGGCAGTTACCACGACCTCGACGCCTGGACGCGCTACATGACGGCGGCCGGTTTCGTCGCGCTCGGCCACTACTACCGTCCGCCCGGCCTGCCGCGCGAACAGCAACCGTGGCTGGCCAGCCTGTGGCGCAAGCCGGCGGCCTGAACGGCGCGAAAATTTACTTCCCTGCTATGTTGGCGAGCGCACAGAAAGGCGGCGCGGCGCGTTCTATGCTTCATTCATCCGCCGCGCAGACAGGCGCGGCGAAACTGGAACCGATACAGGTTCACTCGATCGATGTAGCACGTTATCCATTCAGGAGCACAGCATGAACAAGAATCAAATCAAAGGCGAAGCAAAAGACGTTGGCGGAAAAATCCAGGAAGAAGTCGGCAAACTGGTCGGCAGCTCCGAGCAGCAGGCGAAGGGCCTGGCGAACCAGCTGGAAGGCAAAGTCCAGAAGCAAGTCGGCAACCTGCAGGAAGCCGTCAGCGACGCCAACAAGCAAGCGGAAAAAGACGCCAACAAGAAGTAAGCGCGGCGCCATGACGAAAAAAAACAGCCGCGTTTGCGTAATGCCGTTCACTTAAGCAGGTTTTCGTAGAACGCGAGTGGCATAGCGCTGTGGTTTTGCCTTAACGGCCCGGTCGAATTTTCGATCGGGCCGTTCGTCATTCAGAAGGCTAACCAGTCTTTCACGCAGATGCTTCA